>CAJQRU010000143.1 GCA_905612355.1 uncultured Gammaproteobacteria bacterium | reverse complement strand
TGCCAGCCAAGGACTCTCGCTGCCGCTCTTTGTAATCCCGTGCGATACATAGTTCACCACATCAAAACGGGTGACACCGTCTTCACTGAGAAAATACGCCGCATGAGAATCTTGCTCAGCGAAAATTGAAATCAAAATATTAGTCCCCACCACTTCTTTCTTGCCCGTATTTTGAACATGCAAAATCGCTCGCTGGATAACCCGTTGGAAACCGAGCGCCGGCTGTGCATCAACATCTGTCTCCTTCGGCAGGACAGGCACGTGTTCATCCATGAAGTGGGTGAGCGCTGCGTTCAAGCGCGAAGCATCCCCACCACAGGCCTGAATCGCACTTATGGCCGAAGGATTTTCCAACAATGCCATCAACAGGTGTTCAACCGTGATGAACTCATGGCGGGCCTCGCGAGCATACTGAATCGCTTGATTTAAAGAAGCTTCAAGTTCGGCAGAAAGCATCAGTCAGGTTCCATCGTGCATTGGAGAGGATGTTCGTTCTCACTCGCGAAATTTAACACCTGACGGATCTTCGTTTCAGCGATTTCGGCTGTGTAAACACCACATACCCCCGATCCCCGCGTGTGGACATTTAACATAATCTGCACGGCTTTCTCGCTTGAAAGATGGAAGAATTGCTGCAGCACAATCACCACAAACTCCATCGGAGTATAGTCATCGTTCAAAAGAAGCACACGATAAAGCTGTGGCCGCTTGAGTTTCGGTTCCGCCTCTTGCACCGCGATACCGTCGGATCGCTGAATCTGTTTCTCTTCACTCATGTCAACGCCGCCAATCACCCGTATCAAGTTCAATATCTAATAATAGAACTCCAGGCTCTAGTTCTCAAGAAGACAACCGATGAAAAATGTCGGAAAGCCAGCGGCTACAATACCCTGGAAAACGTATTTTCCCTTTTATCTTAACGTTTGACACTTTGGATTCCAGCATCACTCATTCCATGTTGACCCATTTGCGATGGGTTAAATTGATACAAACACCGCTCATCGCATTGCTCGCAGTGCTAGCTATCTCCGTGAATGCCGATCAAGGCGTGGAGAAGCTACCAATATGCTATGACTTTGGTTGCAAGACCCAGGTCAAGATCAATATCACTGAGCCAGAATGGCAGAGCATCGCGGGCTGGTTTCACCCGCGGGCAACAACCGCTGAAGCAGAACGGCGCCAGATTCGCCAGGCCATAGGATGGATGGAGGCCATTGTCGGTCGTCACACCCCAACCCATCGGGACAAAGCGCTAAACCTGGAATATGGCGGGAAATCACCCGGACAGATGGACTGCATTGATGAATCGCTCAATGTAACTCAATACTTATCCCTCTTCGAAACCCGTGGCTTGCTTCGGTGGCACCGCGTCGTCGAACGCGCTTACCGTCGCGCACTTTTTGATGATCATTGGGCAAGCCAAATTGAAACCCTTGAGGACCCAACACGCTATGTCGTCGATGGCTGGTTTCAAGACAACGGTTACCTTCCCCTCATCGAGCCGACTGAGAGCTGGCGTGACCTGTCGCTGCTTGGACAATTTACCTACCCATCTGACTAATACAACGGCTTCAGGGCTGACTACGTTCTCACGTTAAACCAACACTCTAACCATGCAAAGCTCTCACGCAACCCATGTGGTGGTTGGCATCTCTGGCGGAGTGGATTCCGCTGTCGCCGCCGCCCTCTTAAAAGACCAAGGATTACAGGTAACCGGTCTTTTCATGAAAAACTGGGAAGAAGACGATGACGCGGCCTACTGTGGAGCGGCGGAAGACCTTGCCGTCGCCGAAACGGTCTGCGCTCAGCTCGGCGTTCGACTCCATACTGTTAATTTCTCTCACGAATACTGGGAGCGGGTCTTTGCTGTTTTCCTTCGCGAGTACCGCTCGGGGCGCACCCCGAATCCTGACATATTGTGTAACAAAGAAATTAAGTTTCGAGAATTTCTTGATTATGCGGAGCACCTGGGTGCCGACGCGATTGCCACCGGTCATTACGCCCGCAGGGAAACTCGGGGAGGCTTACCCACACTTTGCAAAGGAGTAGATCAAGAAAAAGATCAATCCTATTTTTTATACAGTGTTTCTCCTGAAGCGCTGAGCAAAACCCTGTTTCCTCTCGGTCAACTGACCAAAACGGAAGTCCGGCAACGGGCGCGTGACCTTGGCCTGCAAAACAGTGAACGAAAAGACAGTACGGGAATCTGCTTTATTGGAGAACGGCGTTTCAAAGACTTTCTTGCTCGTTACCTGCCAAATGAACCGGGCCGTATTGAAACCCCTGAGGGCGCCTTCATTGGTGAACACGACGGCTTGTGGTTTTACACATTGGGCCAACGTCAGGGACTCGATATTGGCGGCCCTGGCGAAGCGTGGTACGTCTGTGGAAAGGACGTGGCGCGTAACGTCCTCGAAGTGGTCCAGGGCCATGATCACCCTGCACTCATGTGCAAAACACTTCGTGCTGTTGAACCGGAGTGGCTAACCGGTGATTTACCCACCACGCCGCTGACGTGCCATGCCAAGACGCGCTATCGCCAGGATGACCAATCCTGTGTCGTCACACAAGCGTCTCACGACACCATAGACATCGAATTTCAAGTTCCACAACGCGCGGCAACGCCGGGCCAGGCGTTGGTGCTATACCACGGGGATCGCGTACTTGGCGGCGGCACTATCGACCAGATTGGGTTCTCGATTGGCGAGTAAGTAACCAAAGGCTCAGTTTGCGAATGCCTTGACCAACCCGCCGCATCGCTCGGTTGAAAATCCCGCTATGCACGATCAACGCAGCATCGGCCGTATTCATCGATTCAGGTGCAACCCGTTGCCTTAGCTTCAAAAGTGCCTGGCGGTCCGCTTCACAAAAACGCCGGAACACCCAGCGCTGTATAAAATTCCAACGAGACCCGGAAAAAAAACAACTCACAAAGTCAATGATATAAGGTGTTTGGTCTGGACCCACTAAGATATTAGACAGACCACGGAGATCACAGTGTGCCACCCCCTGGGCATGAATCACCCTCAGCGTATTTTCCAACTCAGCTAAGAATTTCGGCCAATCGATCTCTTGAGTCAAAGCTTCCTTGATCGATATACCACCCACCCACTCCATATAGAGTGCGCGCGACCCGGGTTGTCCAAGTAGGCGTGGAACGCCTGCCGCTGAGTCGAGTTTCAAAAGTGCACGGGCTTCGCGCCGGGTCAGTAACTTCCCCAGTAATGCGGCAAACACGGAATCACAGCCAGCATAATCTTTCAGTACTTGATCTTCACCGTCCCGCTGAATCCGCATTACCGTTGGTCGGCTGCCTCCGCCATCGCGCAGGACTTTGATCACATGCCAATCGGCGACATTGCTCATCAGAGATTATTGCCCGCTTCTCGATACATTGTCATGTGGTCTACTCTCTTCTTAATCGGGTGGTATACACCCGTACACACCAACCACTCGATGGGCGTCGCCTACCCGCCGTGTGACGATTCTAGTCCCTGTCGCCTGACTAAATGCCCCGACTTGAGTAAGAAACGCCCTCCAAGCAATGCTGCCCCAACCGTGAGCCCAAGAATAAGGCCCAGCCAGAGACCAAAGGGGCCGCGCTCAAGGTAAATTCCCAACCACCAACTCGTAGGGACGCCAACTAGCCAATACGCCCCAGCGCAGATAAACATGGGTACGGTCGTGTCCTGCAACCCGCGTAATGCACCGGCAGAAGTGATCTGAATTCCATCAGAAAGTTGAAATAAGGCCGCACAAACGAGCAGCACTGAAGCCATCGTCGCCACCGCTGAATCTGCCGTATAAAGACCAATAATTTCTTGCGGAAACACCACGATCACGAGCGCTGAAATCGCCATGGCTCCCGACGCTACACCGATTCCGACTAAGCCGCGAAATCGAGCCTCAGCCGCTCCGGATTCCCCCATCGCCTGACCGACACGCACCATCAATG
>CAJQRU010000142.1 GCA_905612355.1 uncultured Gammaproteobacteria bacterium | reverse complement strand
ATAAATAAAAGGACTACAGCCATTAATAGTATATATGACAGTATCTATAGAAAAAACAAAGTGCTCAACCCATTGTTCTGTGAACGTAATGCGGGGCGACCGATACGAAACAAAACAAGAACAACGGGTGGTGCCCCGCATCGGTATCATTCAGGTTCTAAGTTCCTCGGTTGAACGGTAGTGGAAGCAACGCGTGGACCCTAAGCAATTCGATTTTCATCTTCCGCCTGATCAGATAGCGCAGTTCCCCTTGTCGGAACGCACTGCCTGCCGGCTCCTTCAGTTGCCGCGTGTTGGCGGACTGATCGACGGACAGTTCGCTGATATTAAGCATCTGTTGCGCTCAGGCGATGTCCTGGTGTTTAACAACACACAAGTTCTCCGAGCAAGGTTGTATGGCCAGAAAGTGACAACAGGGGGTCGCATCGAGATTCTTTTTGAACGAAACATTGAAGTGGATACGTTTGTTGGGCAGATCAAGGCCAGCAAAGCACCCCGTGTGGGAACGAGTATGGTTACAGACGGTGGTGTCGTCATTGTCGTCGAAGGGAAAGAAGGGATATTTTATAAACTGCGTGTGAGTGATGACCAGCCAATACGTGCTGTCTTACAGGCGGAAGGCCACCTTCCGTTACCCCCTTACATACATCGTCAGGCATCCGACTTAGATGACGTGCATTATCAGACAGTGTTTGCGACTTCACCCGGGGCAGTTGCTGCGCCAACCGCCGGACTGCACTTCGACCAATCGATGATGGGCGAATTGAAAGGTGCGGGTATAACCATTGCCATGATTACGTTGCACGTAGGCGCAGGGACTTTTCAGCCAGTTCGGGAGTCCGACCCGACGGCGCATCGTATGCACTCCGAGTGGTATTCGGTGCCAGAGTCGGTCGCTGAATCGATCGAGAAGGCGCGACGCTGCGGCGGGCGCGTCATTGCGGTTGGTACCACCGTGGTACGGGCGTTAGAGAGTGCCGTTTCCGGAGGGCAGCTGTTCCCGTTTGAAGGTTATACAGATCGGTTTATTTTCCCAGGTTATGCATTTCGAATAGTCGACTGTCTGATAACGAATTTCCATCTACCCCGATCCACTTTGTTAATGATGATCAGTGCCTTCGCGGGAAGTGAGCGAGTAATGGCGGCGTATCGTTACGCGATTGATGCTAATTATCGGTTTTTTAGTTACGGTGATGCGATGTGGCTTGATAAGGTGACTGAGTGAGCCTGCAATTCCACATCGAAGCCCAAGACGATGCAGCGCGGTGCGGTTGGGTGAAACTGATCCGTGGGGAGATTCAGACGCCCGCGTTCATGCCCGTTGGCACGTCAGCCGCGGTAAAGACGGTGACAGTAGATGAAGTGCGGGCCAGTGGTAGCCAAATCATCTTGGGCAATACATTTCATCTAAGCCTGCGTCCGGGAATCGACATTATTGGTCGGCATGGAGGCTTGCATGAATTTATGCGTTGGTCAGGGCCTATCCTGACGGATTCTGGTGGGTTTCAGGTGTGGAGTCTTGCCAAGCCGCGTGATATTACCGAGCAAGGCGTCGCGTTTCGCTCGCCGTTTAATGGCGCGGCAGTTTTTATGGGTCCAGAAGAGTCGATGGCTATTCAAAATGCACTGGGTTCTGACATTGCGATGGTGTTTGATGAGTGCACTCGTTACCCCGCGGCGCGTGAGGAGGCGCAACTTTCCATGTTGCGGTCACTTCGCTGGGCGAAGCGCTGCCGTGATGTCCATGCTAATGAGGCCCAGGCATTGTTCGGCATAGCGCAAGGAGGATTTTACGAGGACCTTCGACGAGAGTCACTCGATGCATTGGTAGAAATGGAATTTGATGGCTATGCGTTGGGTGGGCTGTCGGTGGGGGAACCGACTGCGGATATGTATCAGATACTCGGAGAGATCGTTCCCTACATGCCCACGGGAAAGCCGCGTTATCTGATGGGGGTGGGTAAGCCCGAGGACTTGCTGGCCGGTGTGGCGGCAGGTATCGACTTATTTGACTGTGTGTTGCCAACCCGCAATGCGCGCAACGGCTGGCTATATACCGACGGAGGCATTGTTAAATTGAAGAATGCTGTTCACCGTTCGGACACCAATCCGGTAGAGGCACAGTGCCCCTGTCCGACCTGTCGCCAATACAGTCGAAGTTATCTGCGCCACCTTTACACCACGGGTGAAATGTTAGGCCCTCGTTTGGGCACCATTCACAATCTCCATTTTTTTCAACGGCTGATGGCTTCTGTCCGAAAAGAAATAAAAAGCAAGGGATTTACAGCATTCCACCTGGATTTTCTTGCCCAATTCCAGTCGGGTAACCCGCCTGTGGCATAATCACGCGCCTTTGCGCACACTAAGAAGACGATACACGAGCTATGAATTTCTTTATTTCCGATGCTTGGGCACAGACAGGTGGCGGTGGCGGTGGCGGTTTACTCAGTATGGCGCCACTGGTCATTATCTTTGTTTTGTTTTATTTCCTGCTCATTCGACCACAACAGAAGAAAGCCAAGCAGCACAAAGAAATGATCGCTGGGATGACAAAGGGCGATGATGTGGTAACCAATGGCGGGCTTCTCGGGACGATCATCGATCTTGATGAAAACTTCGCATCGCTTGAAGTGGCCCGTGACACGATCGTTCGAGTCCAACGCCATGCGGTGGCGCAGATGATGCCCAAAGGGACAGCAACCGACAGCGGCGCTAGCACCAAGAAGTTGAAGGGATAGGCGCGGTCCGTCTGGCCAAAGTTGACAACGCTAGCATCTGATGAAGGGCTCCAGATAATCCTATGTTGAATCGGTACGGGTGGTGGCAGTGGCTGATCATCGTGGGTGTGATCGTGCCAGGTATCTTCTTTTCTTTCCCTAATCTATTTGGAGACGACCCGGGCATACAGGTGCGCGGATCGCGCGGTACGGCCTTGAGTAGCGTCGATTTTGATCGATTAAAAGCGCTAGTGGCAGAACCGGAATCAGGATTGATTCGAGGGTCACTGGATGAGAAAGGCGCCAGTTTTCGATTTTCCACTCCAGGGGCGCAGTTAAAAGCCCGTGATCTATTTGAAAATGAACTTAAAGATCGCTACACCATTGCTTTGACACTTCTCCCTGCTGCGCCAGCATGGTTTGAGTCCATGTCAGCGCGACCGATGTATCTTGGGCTTGATCTTCGTGGTGGCGTGCATTTTCTGATGGAAGTAGATATGGAGGGCGCGATTCGGCGCATGGAGGAGCGCTATGTTGCCGATCTTAGGAGCACCTTGCGCACGGCGAATGTGCGTCATCGAGGTGTCCGACGGACAAGCGAAGGGGGAATCGATGTCACTCTTCGAGCAGTCAGCGATCAGGATAAGGCGCGTGAGACTATTTTGCGAGAGTTGCCGGACCTTGAGTTAACTGCGGTTGAAGAAGGTGCGCCAGATAGAGTGTTTGCGCAGCTGAGCCAACGCGCGAAAGACGAGTTATCAGAGTTCGCACTGGAGCAAAACATCACCGCGCTTCGAAATCGAATCGATGAATTGGGCGTTGCCGAGCCAGTGGTCCAACGGCAGGGAGACCGACGCATCGTGGTCCAGTTGCCGGGGGTTCAAGACACCGCTCGAGCCAAAAGGATCCTGGGACGAACGGCAACGTTGGAAATGATGCTCGTTGATGAAGAACACAACGTAGATTCAGCGGTCACGGGGTCGCCTCCACCCGGCTCAAGAATATTTCATATGCGCGATGGGCGGCCGATCCTGTTGAAGAATCGTGTGATGTATTCCGGTGAGAATATCGTTGATGCGGCGGCCAGTATCGATACTCAGACTGGTGGGCCTATCGTAAGTATTACGTTGGACGCTGCGGGCGCTCGTATCAATCAGCGTGTCACGGGTAAGAATATTGGTAAACGGATGGCTGTGCTTTATATCGAGACGCGTTCGAAGATCAAGACCGACGCGCAAGGTCGACCGCGGAAGGGGCCGCAGGGAAGGACCTTGCGTACCAGTCAGCGGATTGTAGAGGTCATCACAGCGCCGGTTATTCGAGATCAATTGGGAAAGCGATTCCAGATCGAAGGGCTGGATAGCGTGACCGAAGGTCAGGATCTTGCGTTGATGCTCCGCGCCGGTTCATTGGCAGCGCCTGTTGAAATTATTGAAGAGCGCACCGTGGGCCCGAGTCTTGGTCAGGCCAATATCAGCCAGGGTTTTCGGTCGGTGGTGATTGGTTTCGGGCTGGTTCTGATTTTCATGTTCATCTACTA
>CAJQRU010000141.1 GCA_905612355.1 uncultured Gammaproteobacteria bacterium | reverse complement strand
ATGCTTTTGTGCCATTAAGACGGTAGCCATCATCGTCCTGGACTATCTGTGTTTTCACTCGAAAAACATCACGAAAGGAACTCGCCGGTTCGCTGGTAATGGAAGCCAGTACGGCGCCTTCGTCTACGACTTCGTGGAAGTATTTCTTTTTCTGATTCGGTGATGCGATCTGACTCAGAAAGTCGATAATGGCGCAGTGCATGTTGAAGGTCAGTCCGGTCGATGCGCATCCCTGTGCGATTTCCGTCAATACGCCAACATAGGTGACCGAATCCACGCCACCACCGCCGTATTCTTTCGGCACAGTGAGGCCCAGCAGTCCGCTTTGTCTTAGATCATCATAATTTTCAAAGGGGAAGCGATTTTCTTCATCCATGCGGGCAGCGCGTTCCCGCAGTTTTCCTTGGCCCAGCGTTTGCGCCAGATCGAGCCAGTCGCTTTGATCCGCTGGCATATGAGAGCGCAGGAGTTCTGCGACCGCAGCCATCAGATATCGCTCTTTGAGTAGGGGTCAATAGCCACGTTTTTCACACTGATTTATGGGTAAAGGAAGGAAGCCCATATCATACGAATATTGACGCTATTCTAATAGTATCGGCAAAATGCGTCTGACACAGTAATTCGGTCACCTGTTGCCGAGAAAATTCACGCTTTAAAGGAGGGTGGTTATGTCACAGACAATCACAATTGCTAAATTCAAAGATGTGTCTGAAGGGTTACAGCCGGGGCAATTTGCAATTGGCGATCGTGAAATCGTCAACAGCCTGGATTCACTTGATCCCATCTACAAGGACTTGCTGGATCGGCCGATCACCATCACCCTTGGCCTTATCGGTCCGGACGGTCGAGTGAGTCTGACGCCGATGTGGTTTGACTATGAAGGGGATCACGTGTTGGTTAATACGGCCGCGCATCGATCGAAGTGTGGGTGGATACGGAATAACCCAGAACTCACTATCCTAGTCGTGAATCCGGATAATCCATATCACTGGGTACAGATCAAATGTACCGTGGAGCGGGAAGAGCTTGAGGAAGGTGCAACAGGCGCCAGGGTGACCCAGCAGGTCGACAAAATTTGGCAGAAATATACGGGTAATGAACCGCCTTATGGGCTTCGTGATCCCAGCATTGATGAGAAGCGGGTGTTGTTTGTTTGTCGCGTTGACCGAGTAGCGACGTTCGGTAAGCCCTAGAGAACATAAGGTGTTCCATTTGGCTGAGGGGAGTCGGTGTGAGCGATGCCGGCTCGTTGTGAATGCTGTCTGTCTCAACCACGCTGTTCCGTTTCAAGCCGTGTTTGTAATCGTTCTCCTGACGGCGTGAAGCGGTGAAGATCGAACGCGTTGAAGTGACTGTGGTCGGGCCGGAAACTCGACGTTATACCTGGTCAGAAGATTTACCGGAACAGTATCAGAACAACACGCTGATTCGGATCTTTACCGATGAGGGTGTCGAGGGGGTGGGCGGTGTCTGGAACGCCGCGTCGTATGCCTATGACCGGTATACCGCCGAGGCCTTACGTCATCTAATCCCGGTGCTTATCAACCGAGACCCGCTGGACCGTGACGGCATTCTCTATGCGTTGCGTCCGCGCGTATTTCCCCAGCCGCCAGGCGCGTTGGCAGTGATCGACATTGCCCTCTGGGACATTATGGGAAAAGTGAAAAATCAACCGATTCATCAACTCCTCGGGGGGGCATGTGATCGTATTCCCTCTTATGCAAGCACGCCGATGTTCGAGAATGTGTCTGCCTATATGGACTTGATTGAGAAACTGCTCAATCAGGGATTCCGTGCGATCAAATTTCACACGTGGTGTATACCGGACGAGGATCTTGCTTTGGCTCGTGAAGCGCGCCGCCAGTATCCCGATCTGACTCTGATGTTGGATGCAGAGAACAATTACGATTACGCCAGCGCTCTGCGAGTGGCAAAGGAACTCGAAGCCCTAGACTTTGCCTGGTTTGAGGCCCCACTTCCTGACTGGGATTTGGAGGGGTACCGTTCGCTGGTCAATCAGGTCGATATACCGGTAATTCCATCGGGCAATTGGGTTCAGGATCTGTCGTTGTTTTCTGAGAACGTACGAACGGGTGTGTGGAAGACTACGCGGACTGACGTGACCATACTCGGGGGTATCACACCGGCATGCGAGGCTATGGCCTTGTCGTTGGCCGCCAACATGAAATGTGAATTAATGTCTTGGGGATATACGTTGCCTTCTGCGGCCAATCTTCATGTCATGTTGGGTTGCGGAAACTGCACATACTACGAACAACCTTTGCCCTACGAGACTTTCGAATACGGCATGCACGAAGTAATCCGCACGCAAGCAGACGGCTATGTCTACGCACCTAAAAAACCAGGGCTTGGACTGGCTATTGACTGGCCAGCAATGGAGAGAGCGACGATTCACCGAGTCGTGTGTGATGGACGTGGGTTAGATTAATGTGTTGTTGTGTACGTTGTCCGACACTTTCAGTCGATTGTTGACTGCGCTAGATTGGTGGCCTTAATAGGAAGGCAGCAAGACAGATTCCAAAGGAGAAAACAGCATGACGATTTCCACTGAGGCTTTGAAGTATTCTGCCGCTGGCAGCGAATTACACGGTCATTTGGCCTACGATGATGCTGCTTCGGGAGTCCGACCAGGTGTTCTGCTCATTCATGAGTGGTGGGGACTGAACGATTACATGCGCGAGCGCGCTGCACAGATAGCGGCATTGGGATATGTAGCGTTGGCGATTGATATGTACGGGGAAGGGAAGATTGGCAGTAGCCCGGATGAGGCAGGCGCACTGATGACGACTGTATTGAATGATATGGAAATCGGTACAGCCCGTTTACAGGCAGCTTTCGATGCTCTGGCGGATCATGCGCTGGTCGATAATGCCCGTATGGGTGCCATGGGTTATTGCTTTGGCGGAGCCATGGTATTGCATATGGCACGTATTGGCATGCCACTACGTGCGGTCGTAAGCTTTCATGGTGCGCTGGGGTCTTTCCATAAGCCAGCGGCGGGTGAAGTCAAGGCAAAGATTCTGGTGTGTCACGGTGCCGCCGACAGCCTGGTGCCTGATGACGATGTTGCGAATTTCAAGTTAGAGATGAAAGATGCACAAGCAGACATGGACTTTGTTGCTTATGAGGGAGCTTTACACGGATTTACCAGTCGGGATGCGAACGACAATGGCAAGAAGTACGGATTGCCGTTGGCATATGACGAGATTGCAGACCAAGAATCGTGGCAGGCGATGAAGGATTTATTTAGCCAGGTGTTTTGATCACGATAGCGACGTTTAGTTTGGATACGGTGTCGTTTTTTTGTTAGAGGATCAATCGGACCACGAGACTAAAGCCGAGACAGATCAGAAGGCTCAGCACGGTGCGGCGAAACACCGACGGTGACATCCAGCGGCGGACACGTGTGCCAAGCTGAACGCCGGTATAGACCAGGATGACACCGAACGATGAAATCAGACTGGTTTCCAAGGTCATGAGACCGAGCTGTGTGAGTCCAAGGGACATGACCAGGCTGGACAAGGTGAATGAGATATTTGACGCTTGGACGAAGTGATCACGTTCCAAGGGCAAAGACAGCAGATAGGGCACAACCGGGACCACCTGGGAACCTGTCATTCCGTTCAGGAGGCCGGTGACGCATCCGACCGGTGTTTGCAGCCATCGGGCCGAGTCACTTGTTAAGCGAAAACTCGGATTGCTGAGTGCGAGGGCGCTATAGATAACGAGTACCCCCCCTAGAACAGCGGCACAGGTGTATGAGTCAAGCCTTTTGAGGAGTATCAACCCAACGAAAATTCCGGGTAGCGTTGCAATATAGAGAGGCCAGAACCGCAGGCAGCTGACTCGGAAGTGACCGGCGCTGCGCATTACCAGTAGGTTGCTCAGTATCGAGGGAATGATGAGAAGAGGTAATGTTTCCTTCAATCCGATGGACAGTACGAGAAATGGCAGGGCCGTTGTTGAAAAGCCCAGACCGGTGACCCCTTTAACAAAGGCAGCGAAGAAAAATACGGCGGCGATAGAAAGCAATACATCTGGATCAGGCATAGTCATTTTGACCGAATGTAGTTCTGGTGACCGATGGTCACTGTACCAATGATGAGTTATTACTCGGTTAGATCAACGTGCCCGTTAACCGTAACAGACGACCGCCGTCGATCTTCCATATGCCTTTCCCATTCACGATCATTGGATAGAGTGCGAGCCAGCGCTGCCCATCATGCGAGATTAGCCCGACCCGGTACACCGCTGATTTAAATCGTCTATCGATTCCATTAAACCGGACATGCAGGGGATTCGACAACACACCGTAGCTGTTTTCTACCATGTCTCTAAAGGAACGTTTGTCCGGAAAACGCGACTGAATCCTGTCCGATGCATGCGTATAGGCAAGGTCAAATTAACCTTTTTTGAATGCATTCAGTTGGGTGCGTATGACGCTGACAGTCGCTTGTTCTGATTGCGTTGTGACATACCATGGTCTTCATTTCCATCGGCGACGCCGGCCGCCAGGTGTAGGCAGGGCATTGCCATTACCATGATTTTTGCCAAGGGGTATTTCATGGATTGATTTGCTTTGCGCAAAGTTGAGCTAGAAGCGCCGTGGTAAATAGCGAGCTAGAGCGGCCATCCCCAGCATACCCAATGCGGTGGTTGCGAAGACGGCAGGTAGTTCAAAAAATCGAAGCACGACGGTAAAAACACCAGGTGGCATCAACTGAGCCATGTCGCGATAGGTGTTGTAAACCCCGGCCATCTCGGGTCTTTCTCTGGACCGCACAGCGCGAAGAAAGGGACCATTTCCCGCTGCATCCAGTGGTGCGATGGCGGCCGCTGCAACCAGCCACAAAGCAGCGCCAAGCCAGGCAGAACCCGCGACGGCTGTTAGAACCAGCATCGCAAAAGTTGTCATCAGGGAACTCCAGAACATCATACGCCGCAGCCCGTATCGTCGCCCGATCCAGCCCCAGAAATGAACGGTAAGCACCATTGCGACACCGGCGGATACGATTGTCCCACCGATTATTTCACCCAAGCCCGATGTCACCGCGTAGAGCGGTGCATAGATAAAGAACATACTCCACCAGCCCGCCCGGCCGATGGCTAGGGCCCAGGCAAGTCGTAGCCTAGGTTGAGCCGAAAAACGTTGAATGTACCTAACGGGATTGGCTGGAATCGGTCGCGACTTGTCTAGGTGAAGGCGATGTAACCGAAGCATCAGCATGAAGGCAATGGTAAAAACGGCAAAGATTCCGGAGAGGAAATACGGAGCGGATACTGATACTTGTTCACGAAGCACGACGCCTAGCCAAGGCCCAATCAGGAATCCTATCACCATAAAAAATACGCGCATCGGCTCAAACCGTTGAATCTCTCGCCGTGGCACGACCTGCATGATGAATAAAGTGAGTGCAATTTCGACCATGTTTGCGCTAGCGGTATAGAAAATCATTCCAACGACGAATAGATAAATCTGGTGACTATTTAATAGAACCGCGGTGGCAACGGTGGTTATTCCGCCCAGAATCAACAGGCCGCGTGCGCGAAAACGCGATGCGAGTATCGGGATAAGCAAGCTAAATAGGACAGAGGCGATTCCAGATATGAAATAGAGCAGGCTCACTGCTTGAACAGTACTCATCAGGGTCAATGCTTCGACAGGTATCACCGATACCAGCAGCGATCTGGGCAACACGGCCACAGTAAACAGCGAAGCAAAGAGGATTAGCGAAGGTCTGGGAGAATTGATGTGATTGACCGGGTCAGAATGGATCGAATTAGAAGATCAGATCGATCAGCCATTCGGAAAGCATTGTCGACGGACCGGGTTGGAAAAGTCGCGGGTATTTAATGTCGCTCTAACAATCGACCAAAGTTGGAAATCGAGTCGTCAATTCCCATTGACCTCAATGCGTGCCAGTACAGCGCGGTATTAATGGCAATGACCGGTTTACCCATTGATTTTTCAGCAACCGCAGCGATCTTGGCCATTCCAAGATTCGTCCCGACTTGCACGATTGCATCGACATCGTCGCCATCAAGACGTTGCAAGGCCTGTTCCAGGGTGGTGGCGTGCTGCTCAGCGATATTGATTGGGCTCGTTGCTTTGAGGCCGATTAGCCGTCGAACATCAAATCCACACTGGCCGAAATACTGAGACACACGCTCATCAGCAATGGGCCAGTAAGGCGTTAGCACAGCGATGCGTTGGGCCTTGACAGCCTCGATGGCGAGTCGGGCAGCGTCCGATCCGAGGGTGACAGGTACTCCGGCGCGTTGACTCAGTCTCTCTTTTATTGCCGCAGCGCCGTCTGCCCCGTCCCAAAACGACTCAGCCGAGATGCCAATGATGATGTGGTCTGGTGCAGCGGGAACCAGTCCATCCATCGCTCCATCGAGATTTTCCTTTATCTCCTCGACCAGACGAAGGAAGTCGGCGTCACTGTTGAGCGCCATATTACTGAGTTCAAAGCGGCTGGTATGGTTAGTGATACCCGCAGGTGCCATTTGGTGAAACTCGGGTTCTACGATGGTATTGGTGGCAGGAACCACGACACCGATCTTGCGCCGCCAAGCGAGAATGTCTTTATGTCTTGTTATCACAGGGATTAGTGTTGCTCAGGTAACGGGGAAAAATATTGGTTGTATTGTGATGGTAGGGAGAGAACCAGATCGGTAAGAAACCATGATTCGAGAGTTTTGTGGCGATCCCCCTCAACCTCTGTGAAGGTTCGAGCATTATGCGGAAAGGAAATCAAATGCCGTCAAGGAATGTACAGAAAATACCGTTTGAATGTCGTCGATTGTCGCAAATTCGTCAGCAGCGCCCATATTATGTGGTGTCACCCCATAAACCACGGATGGTATATTTTTTTCACGATAAAACCGCGCATCTGAAAATCCCGGTCGGAGGCTTGTGGCGACTTTTCTGCCAAGGACAGCTTTCGCATTTTCGCGAGTTAAGGTGATGATCTCACTCTCTGGGTCAGTCCAGTTGGCCTCGCAAGAGGTAAGAATGCTCCATTGAAGATCGTTTAGTTGATCGAGTCGTGGTTTTATTAAGTCTGATATTTCGTCTGTTGTGATTCCCGGTGGGATACGGATATCGACCAGCGCGTTGCTGCTATCTGGAATGGTATTGATATTGATTCCGCCGCTGATTTGTCCAAGATTGGTTGTTACTCGTAGGACTGTATCCCCCTCGCCTTCGATGCCGATGGCCTTGTAGACCTGATCAGCCTCACGCACTGCCCGGGTAATATCGTCAGGCACAGACGGTTTCAGTCCTTGGAGCCCTAATACGGGTTCTAAACCTTCCAGAAGGGTCCGAATCGCATTTCGTCCGAGGTGAACATGTGCACCATGCCCCGCTTTACCCGTTGTCTCCAGGCTCAGCCAGATGAGCCCTTTCTCACCGAATCTGACGATCTCTGGCGAACCCGTGTCGCCGTTAATTAGGGCGTCTCCAGAAGCTTCTTCCACATGTTCCAGCAGATATTTTGTCCCCCAAGTGCCACCAGTTTCTTCGTCTCCGACTAACGTCAGAACGGCTTCGCCCGACCAGCTGTCTCGAAATTCAGCGAGTAAAAGAAAAGCCATCACCGATCCCGCAACTCCGGCCTTCATATCACAGGCGCCGCGACCAAAAATTTTACCGTCTTTAATATCCCCACTTAGCGGCCCAACTGACCAATTGCTTTTGTTTCCAATAGGAAAGGTATCCAGATGGCCGTTGAAAACGAGTCGGCGCCCGCCGGCGTTACCAGCCACTTTCGCCACTAGGTTGGTGATCGGTGGTTTTGGACTGATTCGTCTGTGTTCTATGTGGGGTGACGTACCGATGATCGACTCAATCTTGGTAACTAGTTTGGAGGTGTCGCTCGGCGGATTCTGACTGTCAATGCGAATCAAGTCTCTGCACAGATTGATGACGTGGTCACGACTATCTGAGATACGATTGATCAATCGATCACGGTCGCTTGGGGTATTCACAACAGTCCCAGTGTTGCGACACGCTCACCTCGTGAGACCGTTGAGAGCGTGGTGGCGCGAACAAATACACCATCAGTAGGGGCGGTAATGATTTCTATTTCATCTCCATAAATATTTACAATCGAGCAGAGTTTGTCACCAGCATTAATTAGTTCGCCCAGTTCAGCGTGGGGCAATAAAAGTCCGCCGCGTTCTGCGCGAAGGCCGAGAAAGTCAGACATCAGATAAGAAGTTTGCGGAGGAACTAGTTCACCATCAATCATGTTTAGCCATCGCATGACATTTTGCACGTAACCAGCACCTTGATTAATCAACAGTTCTTCAAGACGACCGCCTTCACCGGTCTCAAATGTAAAGCATGGAATGCCGGCACGTGTCGCTTCGACACACAAGATTCCGTCGGCGACATAAATTCCGGCGTGGCCGTTCATTATCCAACCGGATCCAAATGCATGTGCCATATCAACTACTCGTTGTTGTATGTCGCCTAAATTAGCTGACGGAAGTATCGCGATTGGTACGTAGCGGCCACCTCTTGTTGGCGTATGAATGTCGATAGCAAAATCACATTGGACAATGAGCTCAAACAGGGTCGCCGCTAGGATTTGGGCCAGATTGCCGTTTTTAGTGCCGGGGAAGACTGTCCAGGCGTCGGCTGGTGCCTGATCTAGTGGAGACTTGATGAATTGGGAGATGGGCAAACGATGATCTGCTTGAAAAGACAGTGGGTGTTGAACTGGTACTGCAACTACGCTGCCGCAAAGCTCAACTGGATTGATGTCTTCAAGTGCACGAAATAATATTCCCACGCCATTTACTTCGTCACCATGGATGGCAGCACCCAGATAAAGCACCGGCCCTGGTTGACCGCCGTGAATAATATCAAGTGGGATTGAAACTTCAGTTCCGTCTGCTAACTCGACCAGACTCATACGATGGCGTCGTCGCGTCCCAGGCTCGAGATTAATACCGGCTATCGAGAGGTTTGGGGTCATTAATTTATTTCTCTAGTTGGTGGAACTACGCTTGTTAAGCTTGTTGATGAGGGTGATTCATAACTCCTCAGGCAATCGTCCACCAAATCAGTAGTTCTTTCCCATTGAAAAGTGCGAAACGCCATGCCCGTTGTGACAACGCGTGGGCCGGAATAAAACATTTCATATTGTGTATGCCTTGAGCCAAATTCAGAGCCAATAGCGTCCCACGCCAGTTTGAAAAATTTGACACGTTCTTCTGAACTGGCGGCAGGAGAATATTGTGTTTTTCCGATTAGTTCGGCCACCTCCGAATTATGGAAGTCTTCAATACTCGACGGCAGCATAATCATTCCTCCGCCAGCGAGATCTCGCACAGTGTCAATGACTTTTGGGTATAAACGTTGGGACTGTACTTGTGATGCATAAAGTAATTCCTTATTTGGAAGGTAGTAAGCACCGAAATTCCATCCCTTAGTTTCCATCGCGTATACAAAAGCCTCTATTACCTGGAGTTGTGAGGAAACGTACCCCAGTTTTTCGACTACTTGAGGAAACTTTATCGCGCCGGTCATTTCTGCAATGCGTTTCGCTAGACCAACAAGAAAACGCAGCTTGACGGTTAAACGAATCTCCGCTTGATAGTTCTGATAAGAATGTGCTGGTGTGTTGTGCCACTGGGCGAACTGAGTCTCTATGTTTCCGTTCACAAATACCCGATGCCAAGGTACTTTAACCTCATCAAAATAGAGTAAAGCATCGTTTTCGTCGAACCGTTTTGACAATGGGTAATCAAAAAGAGAGGTGGTTGATTCTTCGTATGAGCGTCTGGATAGCAGTTTTAGACCTTTAACGTTTATTGGTAATGCAGCAGTAAATGCCCATTTTTCTTCTCCCTTGTTCATGGGCCTTAACGTCGAGACAAGCACTTCATCTGAAAGGACTGCGCCAGTGCCGAGCATTTTGGCGCCTTTGATTGTGATACCTTCGCTATCCTCATCGCAGATGGATACAGTGAGATCTGCGTTACCATTTTCCGAGCGTGACTTTGACCGATCCCCTTGAGGGTCGATAATCACATAGGAAATGTACAAGTCGTTATCGCGAGCGTATTCATAATATTGCTCAACCGCGGCCACTCGTTCAGAGCCGTGCTGCGCGTATACGTGGCTGCCCATGTAAAATCCAGCCAGGGTTGAGGCAACGTGATCGGGCGATCGACCCATAAATCCATAATGTGTTTCTGCCCACGTAGTTAACGCTTCGCGTCGATTGACCAACTCTTCATAATTTGTGGGAAGTTGCCACATTCTCCCAACACGGCTTCCTGTCTTAGGAGATTGATAGGTCATGCGCTCGAGATTCTCAGGAGCTCCCTGAAAATCATAAAGGTTGGCGATTGACTTCGCGGCCTGCTGATAGGCAGGATGAGTCGTGACGTTTTCTATGGCCTTTCCATTGAGAAAGACAGACCGATTGTCGTTGAGTGATTTTAGATATGCGGCGCTGGAGCGAGTCATGACCGATAGGCCTTTCAATTGTCACTGAGATAATGAAAAGTATAAGCGTATTTCGGTAATTGTTGTTTCCAGCAACACTGGGCTCAGTAACCTATCAATTAAGTAGGAATTGCAAGAATGGCGACGAATGATGCCTGGCTCGCGGGAACGATAGAGGCAACGCTGGACCCGAAACTGCCTATCTGTGATGCCCATCATCATTTGTGGAATTTCCGCGCGGACAGTGTTGAAGAATGTTACCTGCTCGATGACATCCTTCGCGACACATCCTCTGGTCACAACATCGTTTCTACTGTGTTTATCGAGTGTGGGGCCATGTTTAAGGCGAACGGGCCCACATCAATGCGACCCATTGGTGAGACCGAATTTGCAAACGGAATGGCCGCAATGAGTGCTTCGGGCCACTACGGTAACACCCGCGTCGCAGCCGCGATCGTCGGTACGGTGGATCTGACTCTGGGTGATGCCGTACCCATTGTGTTGGAAGCACAAATTGCGGCGGGTGGTGGTCGGTTTCGCGGTATTCGGCACGCCGCCACCTGGCATGAAGATTCGAGAATACCGAATCATCGGACTGATCCGCCCCCGGGACTTTTGATGAATAAAGCATTTCGGTCGGGGTTCGCCCACCTTGCGACATTTGGTTTAACTTTCGAGGCGTGGTGTTATCACACGCAGCTGCATGAAGTTATCCATCTCGCTCGCCAGTTTCCTGAGACCCTCATCGTGCTGGACCATTTGGGTGGCCCGCTGGGCGTTGGTCCATACAGCGATCAGGCTGCAGCGGTTTTTCTTGAGTGGGATCGGGCGATGACCGAACTCGCGGCTTGCGATAATGTGGTAGCCAAACTGGGGGGGCTTGCGATGGAGGTGAATGGTTTTAATTGGCATCGATTACCGGCACCACCGACCAGTGACGATCTCCTCAAAGGCTGCGCTCATTATTATGAACGGACCATTGAACTTTTCGGCGTTGATCGGTGCTTGTTTGAGTCTAATTTTCCCGTAGACAAAATCAGCTGTAGTTACAACACGTTATGGAATGCCTTCAAAAAACTGACCAAGGATTACTCTGCCAATGAAAAGGCCAAGCTGTTCCACGACAATGCGCAGCGCATCTATCGCATTGCTTAAGTGGGTTTCGTTGAGCAGTCAATTTCTGACAGATAACGGACACTCATGAAACTAGTCATTTATCCGGCCGTCGATGAGACGCTTTCATCTGCACAAACTGTGGCGCACCAAACATGCGTTCTGTTTCAGGAGTGTGCGGTGCTGCGATGACCACAAAATCGCTCTCATTCAGCAGTCGGGGGAGTTCCTCAAGAGGCCATAGTGCACTGACATCCGGTGGTCGCTCTATTTCAACCGGGTCGACCGCGATCACCCGCATGTCAAATGCGCAGGCTCGGCGAGCAATTTCCCGGCCGTCGATGAGACGCGTCTGGCTGCAATAACAACGGCTGCTGGCGGTATGACGATCGTTAATGCACCAGATGAAGCGAGTGCGGTATCGGCACTGGTTGACGCCGAAGCGTTTTTGGGAAAACTCACTCCGCCGATGTTGGCTACGGCGCAGCATCTCGAATGGGTGCAATGTCCG
>CAJQRU010000140.1 GCA_905612355.1 uncultured Gammaproteobacteria bacterium | reverse complement strand
AGCCCGGTGCACCTAAGATCATTGGTGATCAGTTATACAGCCCGCTAACAGACAAAATCAAACCCGGCGCCGCTGCCGGCCCACGGGATCATTTCAAGAACACCAAGATCGCTTCCGGTTCTTCCAGCACCTCCGGGCGCATCTCCTGGACAGAACTGCAGCAACAAAAGAGTAACTGATCTTATAGCTGCGTTGGGTTTGGCAGATCGCCCTACACTGCTTGCGTCTAAATATCTGAGGCGGTTATCCCGGATAACCCCCTGCTTCAAAGCACGCGATCTAATACCCAGTTTGCCAGTGTATGCGTCAGTTGCTCTTCGCTTGAAAAGCGTCCCTGCGGTCGGTTTTCCACCGTGTGTCCGCCCTGTTGCGCTTCACAAATCTCGTTGTCTTCAGGCGTTGCTGTGTCCAACCTTCTGAAATAAGCCTGCACTCTTTGCTGAAAGTCGGGGTGAGCAATTGAGTCCGCTGGAAAGCAGGACCCCACTTCCAAACGAGACGCCATCGGCCCCAGGGGTTGCACTGCGAGCCACCACATACTGTCGGGTGCAAAAACAAACTGGGTACAAGGATAGATGTTCGTGAAGAAGGTGCTCATGCTTTCTTCTTCGGAAAGATCAGCGTTAATGGGTAATGAGTCTCGCGCATCGGAAAGCACTGATATTGTTTTTTTTCCGGCTACGTATACCCGCAAACAAGACCACTCACCGTCAGTAGGTATCGGATCTGACTGCTGACGCCCCAGCGTAGTACGGTGCACGCTGCCGGTGTGGTACGCCTCCAAGGCATTCTCAATAAGAAACTTCCAGTTACATTGCACCTCGAAGGATTTTCGTCTGACGCACCTCAGGTTATCTGGAGTATGGCCGGCAAAAAACTCTGGCATGTTGCCAAGCCAGTCATTGAGGGAAGGTCCGGTCTTGGTATATCGAATAAACAAGAAACCAGCCCACTGCTCCAGCTTAACGCGAAGGAGATGTTGCGTGGCTTTTTCGAAATGCAGCGTATCTTCCATGCCGGGCGCTCGATGCAGCTCGCCATCGCATGAGTAAACCCAGCTATGGTAAGGACAGACGATTTGTCTGGTTGATCCTTTGCCGCTAAGGAGCCGTGTGCCTCGGTGACGACAGGAATTAAAAAACGCTTTTATCTCACCGCTTTCACTTCTTATGACGATGATGGGACCTGGCACACCATCATAAGTAAGATAATCCCCCGCATTGGGGAGTTCATCTTCGCGGCCAACGAAACACCAGCCTTTGCTAAAAATCGCTTCTATCTCGCGTTGGTAAAAAAGCGGGTCTGTGTAGCACCAAGGCGGCAGGGTGCTGGCCTCAAGCAGAGGTTTTCGAACCTCGCTGTAATGTCCGGGATCAAAGAGGTCTGTCGGTGTCATGAGGCAATATGAGCGCGATAAGGTTGTCAAGAAGTCAGCGGATTTAAAGACCGTTATGAACCCGTCCCCAGTAGACTACTCTGAAGTAAAAGTCGAGGAGTGTCTTTATGTCGATCGAGCCGTCGCGACGTCTTGATTTTACAGAAATACCGATTCTGGATATCGAGTCTTTAGTGACCGGAGACATCGATATGGGCTTGGTCGAAAGCCTGAGAGCCGCATCCACTGACGTTGGATTTTTTTATATCAAAAACCATCAGATGCCTCTTTCAATGATGTCGACCCTTAAAGAAGCAGCACAGCCTTTTTTTCAAGCACCCGTTAGCGAGAAAATGACGGTTGCCATTAGTCCGCAGATACAGGGGTATCTGCCTTTAGGGTATCGAAGCTATGACGGTGAGGAGCGCGCAGGAACCAGCCATCAGGAAGGATTCTGGGTCGGGCACGAACGCGTTATTTCTGATGAATTTCCGCTGAATGGCCCCAATCAATGGCCGTCGAACTTTCCCGACTTAAAAGACGCGATGCTGCAATATTTCGACCGCATGGAAAACCTTACCCATGGGTTGCTGCAAGGCTTTTCTCTCGCTTTGGACCTTAATCAGAACCATCTTTCCACTTACTACCAAAGCCCTTTGAGTCGCCTTAAAGTAAACCACTATCCCCCACAACGAACACCGGTTCATGAAAACCATATCGGCGTCGTCCCCCATACTGATTCGGGTGGTTTCACGATCCTGTGGCAGGACCATAACGGAGGCCTGGAAATTCAAAAAAAAGTGGTGAGTGGGTCGAAGCGCCGCCGATAGACGACACGTTTATTATCAATATCGGCAATATTATGGAGATCTGGAGTAACGGCGCATTTTCTTCAACGCCACATAGGGTCATCAATCGAGGCGAACAGGATCGCTATTCCATTCCCCTGTTTGTTAACCCAAGCGCTGATGTATTGATCGAACCATTGATCGGTGAACATCATCATTTTGATTCGTTCAACTACGGACATTATCAGCGTGATTTGTGGCGCCGCACCTTTCCTATCGCAAAAGTCTAATCCGCCGATGTTTCGTTTACCAAACAACAAAAGTAGAAGGTGTTGAACTCTCAAACAGTGCACCAGCTAGGCCCTGGCAATGTGATTGGGCTAAACGTGCGCAAGCGCACAAAGGTGCGGGTGGTCAGTCCGCATGGCCATCAGGTCGTCGATACCTGGGCATTTCTTGCTTCAAGCAGCACTGAATATTTGTCGATGGCGCATAACCGAACGGCGCATTACAGAACACGCTTTAGCGTAGGCGATGTGCTAGTCAGCAATCAATTTACCCCTCTGCTGCGTTTCGATGCGGATACGACAGATGGGTTTCATGATTCACTTCATGCTGCCTGCTCGGTCGGCAGCTATGCTTTTTTTGGTGAAGCCCAACACTATCCGAATTGCGAAGACAACCTTCGCAAAACACTAAGAGACCACGATATAGACTTTCACATTACTCCTCCGCCATGGAATCTATTTGAGAAATCTATTGTCGATGAAGAAGGCGGACTTCACGATCGGGCGACGGCAACAAAGTCAGGGGACTATGTTGAGTTATCTGCCGAACGTGATCTTTTGCTAATTTTCTCGGCGTGTCGCTCAACGATCGGTGATATCAGCAACGGTGAGCCTGCAGGGGCAGAGATCTGGCTTGAGGAAGGCTGAAGACCAGGTGCGACTCATTACACTCGTCTCTTGTGCGTGAGAAATCACGTCTCCGGCGCCGATTGAAAAGTCGGCCAGGCAAATGCGCGGCGAAGCTTTGCTGATTCAAGAAAACAATCGATAGTGATTAAATGCCGTGAAAGCACTGCACTATAAGATGGCAACAAACCTGCCACTGAGTTCATCAGAGGATTAAGGTGGGGACGCTTTGCTCCGGTAGACGTTCTCGAGGCGATTCTGCACAGAATAGCCTCACGCGACGAGCGTCGAAACGCATCGCGTTGGGTTGGTAGAAAGCGCGCCCCTGATCAGGCGTTGTACGATGACGAAGCCGTTGTACCGCCGCGGCCAGTCCAGTTGGTATGAAAAAACTCCCCGCGCGGGCGATCGACTCGCTCGTAGGTGTGGGCACCAAAATAATCACGCTGTGCCTGTAAAAGATTAGCCGGCAACTCGGCACTGCGGTAACCATCGTAGTAAGCGAGCGCACTGGAGAAAGCCGGCACCGGAATTCCAAGCGACACCGCATTGGCAACAGTGCGGCGCCACGCCCCTTGAGAGGACGCAATCGCCTGCTGGAAATAAGGGGCCAACAGCAAATTAGCAAGGCTTGGATCTGCATCAAACGCTTGCTTGATGCGGCTTAGAAATTGCGCTCGAATAATGCACCCACCGCGCCACATCAGCGCGATGTCACCGTAGTTAAGTTGCCAATGATGCTCGCTAGCGGCCATCGACAGGAGTTGGTAGCCCTGAGCGTAAGAGCAGATCTTGGCCGCATAAAGTGCCTGGCGAAGATCGTCGAGAAACGCTTTGGGATCCCCATCAAAGCGGGCATCGGGCCCGGACAGGTGAGCTGATGCGGCAACCCGTTCATCTTTCAGAAACGACAACGCGCGACTGTAGACCGCCTCAGTGATGGTGGTCACAGGAGCACCGAGCTGCAGCGCATCGATACCGGTCCACTTGCCGGTGCCTTTTTGGCCCGCTGCATCAAGGATTACATCCACCATGGGCCGGCCCGTTTCCTCATCGACCTTGGCCAATATTTCTGCCGTGATCTCGATCAGGTAGCTGTCAAGCTCGCCCGTATTCCACTCGGCAAAGACTTCACCCATCTGCCCCGCTTCCATGCCAAGCGCGTGTTTCATCAGCGCGTAGGCCTCGGCAATCATCTGCATGTCGCCGTATTCAATGCCGTTATGAACCATCTTGACGTAGTGTCCCGCCCCGTCGTCCCCGACCCAATCACAGCATGGCGCACCGTCGTCCACCTTGGCCGCAATGGACTGAAAAATGTTTTTCACATGCGGCCAGGCCGCTCGATTGCCACCGGGCATAATGCTGGGACCGATCAAGGCCCCTTCTTCGCCGCCAGAAACACCCGTCCCGACATAGAGCAACCCTTTTTCGGTCATCTCATGCGTGCGCCGAATGGTGTCGCCGTAGTTCGAATTACCGCCGTCGATCACGATGTCGCCGGGTTCGAGGTGCGGCAAGAGATCACTGATCACCTTGTCGACAGCGGCCCCGGCCTGCACCATCAGCATGACGCGACGCGGACGTTTTAACTGATTGACCAGTTCCTCCGGGTTATGGGTGCCGATAATCGTCTTACCCTTTGCCCGCCCTTCGACAAAATCATCAACCCGCTGGGTCGTGCGGTTGTAGACCGCGACGGTAAATCCGTGATTCGCCATATTGAGAACCAGGTTCTCTCCCATCACAGCGAGACCAATAACACCAATATCTGCTTCACTCACGCGTTGTTTCCCGGGGTTAGTAGTTTTAGATCAACAAACCACCATTCTAAACAAATGCCATCAACGTCTGTGGTTGGCGTTGATAATCTGAATTTTTGCGTGACAAACTACATCTTGCGCCGATTAACTTCAGGCGTCCTTACGCGCCGCCATGAACACCTCCCAATCACGTCCGTCAAACAGGCCCAACTCGTAGTCGGCAGACTCCAGATCAAAATTATCGAGACAACGCACATTAATAATATAGTTCTCAGGAGAGGAACGTGGATGACCAAAGGTATGGATCCCACAGTGCTGACAGAAAAAATGTTCAGATACTTTCGTATTGAACTGGTACCGCGTCAGGGCCTCTTCGCCGCGTAACAGGCGAAAACGTTCGGGTGACGCATAGGTAAAAAGCGCCCCCTTCTTCACACAAATGGAACAGTTGCAGTGCTCGAGCCGAGCAAGATCGGCCTCGATCTCGAACTGCACAGTGCCGCAATGGCAACTGCCGTGGTAAGTGTTTATGGGCAAGCTGAGACGCTCCGGTTAATTCGACTCGAGTAGATCATATCCGTTAACAACGAATCCACCCTCAGGCACCACGCCGCCCCATGAAGGCGAGGTTAGCCACCACGAAAACCACCGCCGCGCAGGCCACCATCGTCGGACCGGTGGGAGTATCTAACCGAAACGAAACGCCGAGCCCTGCCAACGCTGAGAAGACGCCAGCCCCTGCCGCGAAGACCGCCATGGCCTCCGGTGTTCTAGCGAAAGGGCGCACCGCAGCGGCCGGAATAATCAACATGGCCGTAATCAAAAGCGCGCCCACCACTTTGATGGCGACCGCCACCACCAAAGCCAATGCCACGATCAGGACCTGTTGTTCCCACCTTGCATTGATACCGCGGGCCGCGGCCAGATCAGCATTCAGCGTTACGGTAAGCAACGACGTCCACCTCCAGCACAATAAGATCAGCGCTGCGGTCGCCCCAAGCCAGATCATGGCGAGATCACCAAGACCAACGGCCAAGATGTCACCAAAGAGATACGCCATGAGATCGACGCGAACGCCCGATAAAAAAGAAACCGCCACCAGACCCAACGCCAGCGCCGCATGAGCGGCAACGCCGAGCAATGTGTCCATGGCATAGAGGCGTCCTGACAACATTGACGTGGCACTCGCCATGACCAACGCCATCACCAGAACCCCAAGGAAAATCGACACAGAGAACGCGAGCGATAGCGCTACTCCCAGAATGGCCGCATGGGCCGTCGCATCACCAAAGTAGGCCATGCGGCGCCACACCACGAAACAACCCAACGGCCCGGCGACGCAGGCCAATCCAACACCCGCCAGTGCCGCGCGCACCATGAAATCATCCAGCATTACGGCACAGCCACCGTGTCGTGCGTATGGTCATGCTCGTGGTGATAGAGCGCCAACGCGTCTTCGTTGTCCACTCCAAACAGGGCCTGATATTCCGGTGCAAGCGACACATCGCTTGGCGTACCTTCGCAACAAATATGTCCATTGAGACAAATCACTCGGTCAGATCGACGCATGACCACGTTCAGATCATGACTGACCATCAAAATGGCGCAGCCCCTCTCGTCACGCACCTCTTCAATTAATCGATAAAAGGCAGCGACCGCCGGTTGATCAAGGCCTTGGGTCGGCTCATCGAGAATCAGTACTTGTGGCTCCCCGAGCAGTGCGTGCGCCAGCAGCACACGCTGGAACTCGCCACCGGAGAGCGATGCCATTTGCTCTTTTGCCCGGTCGGGAATGCCCACTCGGGCCAGCATAGCCTGGTTCTGCGAGGCATTTTGACTACCCGAGAGCGCCAGAAAACGGGCCACGTTCATCGGCATGGTTTGCCCGATGGACAGTCGCTGCGGTACATAACCGATGGCCAGACCGTGTGTGCGGTTCACTCGCCCCTCGCTGGGTTGCTCGGCACCAATCAGTACGCGCAAAAATACCGACTTGCCCGCCCCATTGGGACCCACAATCGTCACCACCTCGCCCACATCAATCGAGAAATTCATGTGCTGCAGCACACGCCTCGCTCCGTATTGCACGCCGATGCCCTCGGCGCTAATCAGACTCATGCACCACTACCTTGACACGCGGGGCACAGTCCTTCCGCCTCGATCACCGTCTTTTCAATCTTAAAGCCAATTGATTTCGCTGCCTGTCCCAGCTTTCCACTGGCCAGTGTCGCGTGGGCTTCCGCCACCTGGTGGCACTGCCGACAAATCATAAAGGCGGGACTGTGACCTGAGTGCGTACGCGAACACGCGACAAACGCGTTGAGCCGCTCGATCTTGTGGGCAAAGCCGTGCGCGACCAGAAACTCGAGCGCCCGGTAAGCCACCGGCGGCTGTGAGCCAAGCCCGTCTGCTTTTAGTTTCTCGAGCAAATCATAAGCGCCCAATGCGTTGTGTGACTCCAGCAACAGCTGCAGCACGCGTTCGCGCACGGGGGTCAGGCGAAGGCCCTGCTGCTCACACACGCCACGCGCGTAATCCAGCGCATCGGCTGCACAGGCGCCATGATCGTGTTGGGCAAAGGCCAGCGCTTCAGGATCCGTCCTCGTCACAATAATAGGACCTGGCTTCTTTCATCTGGAGATGTAATATTATAACATAACATTATTGGCTTCGCCGCCCGAACCAACAAATCCTGTCACGAGTCGCTCATATGTTATTGATTAACCAATCTAAGGTGATGTGTCTTCTGAGCGTCTGTTGGGTCCTCGTCGCCACCCCTTTGCACGCTAAAGTGCCTCAAGTGGCGACCGACATCCCGCCAGTCCATTCGCTGGTCAGTCAGGTCATGGGGGAATTGGGCACACCAAAGCTGATTATCCCGCCGGGCACCTCACCGCACGGCTATGCCATGCGCCCTTCCGAAGCACGAGCGCTTCAAGCCGCGGATGTGGTCTTCTGGATGGGTCAGGATCTGACCGCCTGGTTTGGTCGTGCCATCAAGACACTCGCCGCTAATGCCACGACGGTCGCATTAAGCGAGAGTAAAGACCTGATCCGGCTCCCTTATCGAACAACCAAAAACTTTGACACCCACACTCATGACGAAGGCGAACACGACGCGACCGCTAAGATTGACCCGCACCTGTGGCTTGATCCAGACAACGCACTCATTTTCCTCGACGTGATCGCCACCACCCTGGCGAGACTCGATGCGATCCATGCCGACACCTACTTGACGAATGCCGCCCAGGCAAAAGCATCGCTTGAGGCACTCAAACTAGAGCTCAACACAATCGTGCAGCCGATCCGTGGCCGACCTTTTATCGTCTTTCACGATGCTTACCACTATTTTGAACACCGCTTTGATGTGGAGGCCGCCGGCTCCCTGTCTATCGGAGACGCATCGAGCCCTGGCCCTGCCCGTATCGCAGCGATTCGAGGCAAGGTTCAAACGCTTGGCGCTACCTGCGTTTTCTCTGAGCCCCAATTCGAACCCAAGATCATCGCAACCGTCATCGAGAAAACGGCCGCCCGTTCAGGTACCCTCGACCCCGTGGGTGCCACACTCAAGCCGGGGCCTAACCAGTATTCACAGCTGTTACGTCATCTTGCTCACGGTTTATTGACGTGCCTGCGATAGACTCTATACAAAGCCTGCTGGAAACCAGGTAACCTGGAACACCAGCGAACCTGGAACACCAGCGAACCTGGAAATCGGGGATCCTGGAAACCAGTGAACCTGAAAATCAGCGGACGCCTAACCCATCCCTTGGAGTTGAATTCGTGACCAAAGCCTATCCAGCGCAGGGTCTAAACGCCGTTGCACAACAACTAACGCAAACCCTTGCGCTTCAGTTACCACCCATTGCCATTACCGTCACGGCAACCCCCCCTGAGGGCATCGCGGCATTCGAGGGTGTGGCCGCCGCCGGCTGCCAGTTCTGGGACATCGCAGCCAAAGGCCCTGTCGTCACCTCGACGCCTGATCATGAGCTGTGTGCCATTGGTGTACATACACTGCAGATGGAAGCACCGTCTGACACCTGCACTCAAGAGATCGGCGATGTGCTTTCCGTCCTTAGCGATCTTGGCTACGTGCGTGAATCAGACGTTGCCCGAATTCCGGTCATGCCACGCCCTTCGACACACGTCATTTATGCGCCACTCTCGAACGCACCACTGCCGCCTGACGTCGTCATGCTGTTCGCCGATGCGCGGCACAGCCTGGTGATCACCGAAGCGGTTGAACAAATCGAAGAAGGTCTGCCACCGGCGCTGGGTCGACCGGCCTGTGCGGCGATTCCGCAGGCAATCAACTCCGGACGGGCTGCCTTGTCCCTCGGTTGTTGTGGTGCGCGCGCTTACCTCGACGGCCTGCGCGACGAGGTCGCGATCTGGGCAATTCCCGGCGACAAAATCGCCATCTATGCGGATCGCATCACAACGCTTGCCCATGCCAATAAGGTACTTACCCAGTTCCACACACGGCGCCGCGAAGACATCGAATCGGGCGGCCGGCCCACCGTACAGGAAAGCCTGGCGCGCCTAAATTGATGCCATCCCTGGCATTTGTGTGACCACTCGTTGCCATCACCGTAGCGACAGCGTCCCCCGGGGGGCATTGCCACATTCGACGCGATGGCCACGATTGATGATTCAACACGGCTTCGATAGGGCGGTTGAAACCACACACGTCTTTATCATCGATATTGCGAGTGATCAAGATCACATACCAAATCGTGTTGCCCGGTTATATTACGGGGTCAAAGCGGCGGCTAAATGAATGAAATCGCTCGTGGCGTGGCCCTTAGGGGACAGATGACAGGCGCCATAATGTTTAAGATGATCTACCATATCGTGCTGTGGCTTTCTGTATAGAACATAAAGAACCATTGACCTGACTGACGAAAGACCATGGTGACTTTTCCTAACAAGAAACATCGGCTGCTCATGGTGAAACTCAAGTATCAATTCAGCCGATCGATCACTTCCCTGCTGTCGCTGACTCTGGTGTCAGCGGTCCTGATGCTGGGATCGCCTGCTTTCGCCCATGAGCTGTCCGGCTCAACCTGCGGGGCCGATGTGGTCTTTCTGTGGAACCAGGAGTCCTTTCGTAACTGTAGCACTATCAAATCATACCAGCGCTTTGGGAGTAACTACAGCCACTGCTATCCTCGCCCGCCCCTTCTTTACGGGCATACCAGAGCGGTCATCAATACCCTCGCGGCCACGGGTGCGGATGTTCGTTTTGGCACGGCAGACCAAGGTTTTGACCCGGCTCTGATGTTGGCCGCCGGGAGCTACGGAGATGTGGGAACTGAGTATCTTGGTAGCACCCCCGGGTACGATGATAAAGGTGTGTATGGCAAGTTACGCCTGGGTGCCTTTAGTGACTCCACTCGCGTGAGTAGGGAACGTATCGCTCATGACGAGGAGATCGAGCAACAACTCTTCGCCGCGCAAACCCGCGATAGCCTAGTGTTTCGATACCACAACCCCAAAGGACTGTCAGCCGCGGAGCATAATACGGCGGCCAAAAATGCAGTGGGTAAATTCGGCAAACCAGACCACACGTTCGGGGACCAAAGCCGCGGTGGGTACAATTCTCACCACCAGCTGGACAACCGCCCGCCAAATGCCGAAGGGGTGGCAAAAGATACGAGAACCTTTACGGAAAACGTATTCGGCCGGATGGGGCCGAACGGAATTGCGTTTGATTCCAAAGGCAA
>CAJQRU010000139.1 GCA_905612355.1 uncultured Gammaproteobacteria bacterium | reverse complement strand
ACCCGCCAAAAACGGTAAAGTCCTGGCTGAAAACAAAAACCAGACGCCCATTGATGTGACCAAACCCCGTGACTACACCGTCACCCGGTACGGTCTTTTCGTTCATTGAGAAATCACTACATCGGTGCTCAACGAACACACCCCACTCCTCGAAACTATCCGGGTCCAACAACACTTCGATCCGCTCTCGTGCTGTCAACTTGCCCCGCCCATGTTGCGCCTCGATGCGCGCTCGGCCGCCACCCTCCTCGGCAGCAGCTCGCTTACGGTCCAGTTCGTCAATAATTCTCTGCATAGAGATAATCCAATGCTATAGGTGATGTTCGATCAAGCGCACTACCTCCGCAGCGGCCTGCGGAATGTTGGTTCCCGGCCCATAAACCGCTGCAACCCCGAGCGAAAGCATTTCAGCTACATCCTGCGAGGGCACCACCCCGCCAAGAACAACCAAAATGTCCTCCGCATGTTGTTCTTTCAGTTCTTGTATTAACTGAGGGACAAGAGTCCGGTGACCGGCCGCCTGTGAAGAGATTCCAATGACGTGCACATCGTTTTCTATCGCCTGGCGCACTACCTCCGAGGGCATTTGGAAAAGCGGCCCGATATCAACATCGAAACCAACATCTGCAAATGCCGTTGCAATGATCCGCGCTCCCCGATCGTGCCCATCCTGCCCCAGCTTGGCCACAAGAAGCCGTGGACGCCGACCATGTGTATCGGCAAATTGCGCGGTGGTACGGCGTATCTCCTGCAACGTCTCTCGATCGGTGTAGGCCGCGCCATAGACACCGCTTATCGCACCGGTCTCGGCGCGATAACGGCCGAAAACAGACTCCAGTACTGAAGACACCTCACCAACGGTCGCCCGCTCGCGGACCGCGTCGAGGGCCGCCTCGAACAGATTGGCCTGGTCATCAGCAGCAACTTGCGCCAACTTTTCTAATGCTTTGCTACAACGCGCCTCGCTACGCGATGCCTTTACTGCGCTAAGTCGTTCAAGTTGAATCTTTCGCACGGCAGAGTTATCGATGGTCCGCACATCAACTTGGGGCTCTTTGTCCGCCTGATATCGATTCACTCCCACCACCACGTCTTGGTGACCATCGACACGAGCCTGCTGTCTGGCTGCAGATTCTTCGATGCGCCGCTTCGGCAAACCACTTGCTACAGCCGCGGTCATACCACCGAGTTTCTCAACCTCATCGATCAACGTGCGGGCTGCATCGGCAATGCTGGCCGTCAGCGACTCCACATAATACGACCCTCCCAACGGATCAACCACTTGAGTCAGTCCCGCTTCCTCACGCAGAACCAGCTGCGTATTGCGCGCAATACGGGCAGAAAAATCCGTCGGCAAGGCAAGGGCCTCGTCGAAACTATTGGTGTGCAACGATTGAGTCCCACCCATGACCGCAGCCATCGCTTCTATCGTTGTTCGGATAATGTTGTTATAGGGATCCGCACTAGTCAGACTCACACCAGATGTCTGGCAGTGTGTACGCAACATCAATGACCGTGGATCGTGCGGATCGAACAACTCTGACAACAAACTTGCCCACAATAAGCGGGCCGCACGTAATTTCGCCACCTCCATGAAAAAATTCATACCAACGCCGAAGAAAAATGAAAGCCGGGGCGCAAATTGGTCTATTTCCAAGCCTGCTGACAACGCAGCCCGGACATATTCGATACCATCGGCGAGTGTATAGGCGAGTTCCTGCACTGCAGTCGCACCCGCTTCTTGCATGTGGTAACCGGATATTGAAATGGGATTGAATCGCGGCATCTTCGCCGCAGTGAAACGAATGATATCGGCTACGATGCGCATCGATGCGCCCGGAGGGTAGATATACGTATTGCGGACCATGAACTCCTTCAGAATGTCATTCTGCAAGGTCCCAGCAACCTGCCCCAGATCCGCGCCTTGCTCTTCCGCTGCCACCACAAACATGGCCAGAATCGGCACGACGGCACCGTTCATAGTCATCGACACTGACATTTGATCCAGCGGAATGCCATCAAACAGGGTTTTCATATCCTCCACTGTATCGATCGCTACGCCGGCTTGGCCCACATCACCTTCGACCCGAGGATGATCAGAATCATAACCTCGATGCGTCGCTAGATCGAAAGCAACGGACAGCGCTGTCTGACCTGCGGCAAGATTCCGACGATAAAACGCATTCGATTCCTCCGCTGTCGAATACCCCGCATACTGCCGTACCGTCCAGGGCCGACCCGCATACATCGTCGCCCTGGCCCCGCGAACGTAGGGTGGGAAACCCGGCAACGTCTGGTGGCATTCCAGTGTCTCGAGATCCTCCGCCGTATACAACGGCTTGATGACAATGCCTTCCGGCGTCTGCGACTCGTAGGCGGACTCAGCTCGTGAGCCAAACTCCTTTGTTGCCAACTCTTTCCAGTCGGACAAAGCGACTTTTTTCGATTGAGTCATTGCACAATTATTCCACAGTCACAGATGAACCCGGGTAGCCAGCACGTAATAGTGCATCGGCAATCTCTTCCAACACTACTGGATCTTCGATCGTCGCCGGCAAAGTCCATTCCTCGCCATCGGCTATTCGGCGGACCGTGCCGCGCAGAATCTTGCCCGAACGCGTTTTAGGCAAACGCGGAACAATTAAGGCCTGCTTAAAAGCAGCAACCGGTCCTATTCGGTCACGAACCATTTGCACAACCTCACCGACAATGTCGACCTCGCTTCGATCGCAACCCGCATTAACGACCAGTAGACCCATGGGCACTTGCCCTTTGAGCGCATCGGCAACACCCAACACGGCACATTCCGCCACATCCGGGTGATTTGCTAATACCTCTTCCATTGCACCGGTCGACAGCCGATGACCCGCAACGTTAATAATGTCGTCAGTCCGCGACATCACGTAAACATAGCCCTCTGTATCAATGACACCGGCATCCGCGGTGCTGTAGTAACCCTTGAACTGCTTCAGGTAAGCATCGACATAACGCTCCGGCGCATTCCATAACGTGGGGAATGCTCCTGGTGGCAGCGGTAGACGAACAGCCAGCGCACCAATCTCACCCGCCTTGGACTCGGTGCCGTCCTCTTTCAGAACCCGAAGATCCCAACCAGGGGCCGGATGGGTGACGGAACCCTCTTTGATGGGCACCAGACCCAGACCACGACAATTAGCCGCGATACTCCAGCCAGTCTCTGTTTGCCACCAGTGATCGATGACGGGTACACCGAGTTTATTTTCGGCCCAGTGCAAAGTATCCGGATCTGTTCGCTCTCCTGCCAAAAACAAACACTCAAACTGACTCATATCATAGCGTTGCAGATGATTACCCGCCGGGTCTTCTTTCTTGATTGCGCGAAAGGCGGTGGGCGCGGTGAACATGACCTTAACCCCATGCTCTGAAATGACGCGCCAGAACGCACCTGCGTCCGGTGTCCCAACAGGCTTTCCCTCATAAAGAATTGTCGTGTTGCCATTGAAGAGTGGCGCGTAAACAATGTACGAATGACCAACTACCCAGCCAACATCAGACGCTGCCCAGTAAACGTCGCCTGGCTCAGCGCCATAAATATTTTTCATGGACCACTTTAGCGCAACAACGTGACCTCCGTTATCTCGAACAACACCCTTAGGCTGCCCGGTCGTGCCTGACGTATAAAGAATATAAAGTGGATCCGTCGCCGCTACCGGCACACAGTCATGCGGCTCGGCGGTTGACATCAACTGATTCCAATCCTTATCACGTCTATCCTGCATGGTAGCCAGTGCCTGCGGTCGCTGCAGAATCACACAGTGCGATACGGCATGACTGGCGAGTCCGATGGCTTCATCCAGCAACGGCTTGTACTCAACCACACGGCTTACTTCGACACCACAGGAGGCAGAAACGATCACCTTGGGTTCCGCATCGTCAATCCGCACCGCCAATTCATTCGCCGCAAACCCACCGAACACCACGGAATGGATAGCACCCAACCTAGCACAGGCAAGCATGGCGATCACCGTTTCTGGAACCATTGGCATGTACACGATAACGCGATCGCCCTTGGTCACCCCTAGTCCAGCCAACACCCCTGCAAAGCGGGCCGTTTCGTCACGCAATTGAGCGTAGGTGAAAGTCCGCTGCGTCTGGGTCACAGGACTGTCATAGATCAGCGCAGCCTGCTCGCCACGACCCTGCTCAACATGCAGATCGAGGGCGTTAAAACACGTATTGATTTGCGCGCCGGGAAACCAGCGATAAAACGGCGGCGTCGAATCATCGAGGACCTGGTCCCAGCGGCGATACCAGTGCACATCTTCCGCAGCTTGGGCCCAGAATGTCTCCGGGTCCTCGAGTGCACTTTGATATACTGATCTAAACACGCTGTCCATGGGGCTATTCCTTTGGGATGTTGTTAACGACCCTGCCGTATGCTACTTCGAGAACCTTGTTTCCCTGTACATTCCAGGTTGCCTTGTCACTAACAGAACCAGACCTCGATCAAGGAAAGGCGGCATCAAACCAGCCAATATTCCAATATCATAAGACTTTTTCCCTTGCCCAGCGAATCATCGAGAACGGGCCCAATCACTATCAACACCAAGACGAATAGAAATGACCTATCAATACATATTGAGCGAAACAAGAGACAACGTAGGACTTATCACACTCAACCGACCCAAAGCCCTGAATGCATTGTCCAATGACTTAGTGAGCGAAATGGCGCACGCCCTTGACGACTTTGAAGCGGATGAATCAATCGGAGCCATCGTGATTACGGGAAACGAAAAAGCGTTTGCTGCCGGGGCCGACATCAAAGGAATGCGTGAACAATCATTCATGGACGTTTATCTGGGTGGTTTTATTGGTAAAGAGTGGCACCGACCGAGCACTTGCCGCAAACCCATTATCGCAGCTGTGGCCGGATTTGCACTGGGTGGTGGTTGCGAACTGGCGATGATGTGTGACATCGTCATCGCGGCTGACACAGCCAAATTTGGTCAACCGGAAATTAAATTGGGCATTATCCCCGGTGCTGGTGGAACCCAACGACTGACCCGATTTATTGGCAAGGCAAAGGCCATGGACCTTTGCCTGAGCGCCCGTATGATGGATGCTGAGGAAGCTGAACGCGCGGGTCTTGTCAGTCGTGTCGTAGCTGCAGACAAATTACTCGACGAAGCGATGGATGCGGCACACGTCATTGCGTCGATGTCGCGACCCTCGGTGATCATGGCGAAGCAAGCAGTCAACCGTGCCTATGAAACAACCTTGGCAGAAGGCATCGACAGCGAGCGCCATCTTTTTCACTCGCTATTTGCAACAGAGGACCAAAAAGAGGGAATGTCCGCGTTTATTGAGAAACGCCAACCCAACTGGACGCATAAATGATGGGATCCACTCATGAAGGTTGACGGCCATCATTACCGCTCGGTCTGGCTAACAGATGACGGCCTATCAGTCGCGGTCGTTGATCAAACGAAACTACCGTTCTGTTTTGAGATTCGTACACTACGAACCTGTGATGACGTTGTCTTAGCAATAAAGGATATGGTCGTGCGCGGGGCACCCTTAATCGGGGCTTCCGCAGCGTGTGGGTTGCGTCTTGCCACTCTCGAGGACCCATCCGATGATTATCTTCAAGCCCAGGCACTCGCGTTGATCGCAGCTCGGCCAACGGCCATCAATTTACGTTGGGCGGTCGATCGCGTGTGCTCCCGATTACTTCAAGCTAACCCCAAACAGCGTGCGGACCTTGCACTAAAAGAAGCCCAAACTATCTGTGACGAAGATGTAGATAACAACAGCTGTATCGGTTCTCACGGAGAAACAGTCTTTGTCGAACACTGGCGAGAGAAAGGCAGTAAGGACCCGCTTAACGTGCTTACACACTGCAACGCTGGATGGCTGGCTACCGTCGACTGGGGTACCGCCCTAGCGCCAATATTCAAGGTCCATAATGCCGGTATACCCGTTCACGTTTGGGTCGATGAAACGCGCCCGCGCAACCAGGGTGCCGCCCTCACTGCCTGGGAGCTGAAGGCACATGGCGTCCCACATACCGTTATCGTTGATAACGCGGGTGGGCATCTGATGCAACAGGGGCAAGTTGACCTTTGCATTGTCGGGTCCGATCGCACAACACGCACTGGCGACGTGTGCAACAAGATCGGCACTTATCTCAAGGCCCTAGCGGCACACGACAACGGTGTACCGTTCTACGTCGCACTCCCCTCATCAACAATCGATTGGAATATTAGCGATGGCCGAACAGAGATTCCGATTGAAGAGCGAAACAAGGATGAGGTTCTATATGTACGCGGCATTGGTACCGACAATGTGCCCACACAAGTTCGTGTGACAACTACATCCGAAGCACTCAACCCGGCTTTCGATATCACCCCGAAACATCTCGTGACCGGATTGATTACCGAACGCGGTATTTGCGCAGCCAACGAGTTAGAGCTGCTCAAACTATTTCCAGAAAACCGCGCATAAACCTACTCAGCAGGATCCCTGCGGCATTAAATCGCGACGCCATTCTTAACCACTAAGCGGTGGTTCTCTTTTCTCGACGCCATAGTAATGGCCTCACTGGGATCACCATTAACCACCAGTAGATCCGCAAAACAACCTGACTGAATCCGACCACGTTCGCTCTCATGCAGTAGGTCGGCTGCTATCGACGTTCCTGATACCAGCGCATCCAGGGGCGACATGCCGATGTCTACCATGTACTCCAATTCCAGTGCATTCTCTCCATGGCGGTTAAACGGTGTCCCTGCATCCGTTCCCATCGCGATTCGACCACCGGCGTCGTAATACATCTTGACCGACGTGCGATGCCGTTCGGCGACACGTTGGGATTTCTCAACCGCATACGCAGGAATGCCCTGGTCCGCGTGGAGGCTGCCCCACATTACGGTATATTTCGACCTCGACCTCGACCTCGATCTCGGATGCTGCTGAACTGGACAATGCACATTTCCCCAGCACGGCACCATAGACCACCACAGGACACGAAGCCGTTTACGGTGAGACAGGCCAAACTGTTGAAAATTCTGACCAAATCGTTTTGGTTGATTATCCTATGCGTGAGTGCATCCACGCTGCTTTGTATCAACCCCGCTAGTGGTAACACCCACATTACGGCACTCAGTCCTTCAAAGGGACAGCCACGCATCGTCAAACTACTCAATTATTTCGTTCAGAGGCATCATTATCGAAAAGTAAAACTAAATGATGATTTGTCAGCACAGATATTTGAACGCTATCTCGAGAGTCTGGACCCCAATCGTAGCTTTCTCTACGCCACCGATGTACAGAAATTCTCATACCTACGCTCCCGTTTAGACGACGAATTACGCCGTGCGCAACTAACATCCATCTTCTCCTTGTTCAACGTCTATCGCAGTCGGGTAGACAATCGAGTCGAACATGCTCTACGCCTATTGGATAGCCGATTCAATTTTGACATTGACGAGCGATATCAATTTGACCGACGTGATGCACCGTGGACCACAAACACGACTGCAATGGACGAATTGTGGCGGCAGAGAGTTAAAAATGATTACCTGTCACTCAAGATATCGGGTAGAGCCTCTGATGAAATCACGAAGACGTTGGGCGATCGCTACCGTCAGATACAACGTCGCGTGCATCAATTTACAAACCAGGACGTCCTGGCGATATTTGCCAACGCTTATCTGTCATCTGTTGACCCTCACAGCCGCTATCTTTCGCCTCGCGCGAGAGAAAATTTCAAGATACGCATGAGTCTGTCGCTGGAAGGAATCGGGGCCGTCCTAAGATCAGACAGTGATTACACACGGGTATTGCGGGTCGTTCCCGGAGGCGCTGCCGACATCGCCGGTGACCTGAAGGCTGGCGACCGCATCATTGGCGTCGGTCAAGCGGAGGATGAACCCATAGTGGACGTTATCGGCTGGCGGCTAGATGACGTTGTCGCTCTTATACGCGGGCCGAAAGATACGCTCGTGCGGCTGGAACTCATTTCGACCGGCCAGGGGCCTGATGCCAACAGCAAGATCATTCGAATCACGCGAGACAAGATCAAGCTAGAGGAACAGGCCGCCAAAACATCAATTATCGATATCAAGCGACTCGAACAATCCGTCCGAATCGGCGTCATTCAGATACCCACCTTTTATATTGATTTTGAAGGACGCAGCCGAGGTGACAAAGACTATCGCAGCACTACGCGGGATACTCTCAAACTCATTGACGAACTTAAATCCAGTAACGTGGATGGATTGGTGATCGACCTACGGGGCAACGGGGGTGGCGCACTGACAGAAGCGATCAGCCTAAGTGGCTTATTCATCTTATCGGGTCCAATCATTCAGATTCGCGATGACCGAGGGCGAATTCTCCCCCGAAACGATCCAGACAAAGGTATCGCCTACAATGGGCCTCTGGCGGTGCTGGTCGATCGGGAAAGTGCCTCAGCATCAGAGATCTTCGCAGGCGCCATTCAAGATTACCGACGCGGCCTGATCATTGGCGAACCGACCTTTGGCAAGGGTACGGTACAGAATCTGATTGATCTCGACCGCTATAGCGAAGACGATTCCCCGGTGGGCCAATTAAAAATCACGACTGCCCAGTTCTTTCGAATCGATGGAAACAGTACGCAGCACCGGGGTATCGTCCCAGATATCGTGCTACCAACGACTGTCGACAACGAAACCCAAGGTGAACGAGGACTCGACCATGCGTTACCGTGGGCCAAGATAGCTGCCGCTAAGTTTCAACATTTTACTGATGCCAGTGTAGTCAACGAGCTGCTACCGGTCCAGGCAGCACATGAGGCACGTCTAGCGATCCATCCTAGCCTGCTCTTTCTACAACGTAACGCTGCCTTGGATCGTCGCATCAGAAAACAAAAGTCTGTTTCCTTGCTGGAATGGGCTCGGCGCAACGAAAAGCAACGCCGTGATGCGGAACGGCAATCACTTTTATCCGAGCTGTACAAAACAGACCCAGCGAACGAACAAGACACAGACGCGTCCTCACTCGAGGTCAGTAACAGAATTCAGACCATCCTACTGAACGAAACCGCACGAATTCTTGCTGACGCACTGATTGGAATCAAGAGCGCCAACCCCATGACGAATATCGTCTCCGACGGTACTCGCTCCACAGGTAACACCCAAATTCCGGTAACACAATGAAGTTCTCAAAGATCGGTCAATTTGTGTCCGGAGAATCCGGAATTGTGCAATTAATGAATGATTTGGGGGAAATACAATCCGCCCAACGGCCCTTCAATCTCCTTGGCGGCGGCAACCCCGCACGCATCCCCGAAGTTGAATCCCGGTTCAGGTTGGCCATCGAACAACTCATTCGGCAGGATGGTAATTTCGAACATTTCATCGGCCATTACGATGGGCCCCAAGG
>CAJQRU010000138.1 GCA_905612355.1 uncultured Gammaproteobacteria bacterium | reverse complement strand
TTGGCTGGTGTCGGATGATGGCGATCCGGTCATCTTCCTGCTATCGAAGGAGGAGTTGAGGTTACACCAACGCAAGTTTACGAAGTGCTGAAATGCCTAGATCTCAATCATTTCGAAATCCCTCTTCGTCGCATCACAATCCGGGCATTGCCAGTTTTCAGGGATATCGGCCCAACGTGTTCCAGGGGCTAGCCCTTCTTCGGGTAATCCGAGCTCTTCGTCGTAGACAAAGCCGCAGATCACACACATCCAAGTTTTGTATTCCATAAGGGCAAAAAAAACCAACGCGATTTTAACCTAGTTTAGTCAGGGGTTGGATACAACAAAGAGTTGGTTGACACTACCCGTGACTGCACCCACTCACCAATTTTGGATATCAAGGCGATGACCCAAGCACCCGGCAAACTATTTGAACGCGCTCAGCGAGTAATCCCCGGGGGGGTAAATTCACCGGTGCGGGCTTTCAAAGCGGTAGGGGGTTCTCCCGTTTTCATGACCCGCGGAAAGGGGCCTTATCTATATGACAGCGAGGGGAAATCATATATAGATTATGTGGCTTCATGGGGGCCGATGATCCTTGGCCATGCCGACCCGGACGTGGTGTTGGCGGTACAGACTACGGTTGAGAAGGGTCTAAGTTTTGGTGCGCCGACGGAGGCTGAGACAGCAATGGCCGAGCTGATCTGCGAGGCCATGCCCTCGATCGAACAGGTAAGAATGGTCAATTCCGGCACTGAGGCGACTATGAGTGCTATCCGGTTGGCGCGGGGCTTTACTGGCCGAGACAAGGTGATCAAGTTCGAAGGCTGTTACCACGGACACGCTGACGGGCTGTTGGTAAAAGCCGGTTCCGGTGCGTTAACACTGGGTGTGCCAACCTCTCTTGGGGTGCCGGTGGCGATGGCGCAGCACACACTGACGCTGGAGTTTAATAATGCGCAGCAGATTGAGGACGTATTCAGTCGGATGGGTCCCGAGATTGCCGCGGTAATCGTGGAGCCTGTCGCAGGCAACATGAACTGCGTGCCGGGTTCGGCAGTATTTCACAAGGCGTTGCGTGATCAGTGCAACAAGTACGGTACAGTATTGATCTTCGACGAGGTCATGACAGGATTTCGCGTTGCACCTGGTGGTGCGCAGGCACTTTACGGGATCGTCCCTGACCTGACGACGCTCGGCAAAGTCATCGGCGGCGGGCTGCCGGTTGGAGCATTCGGTGGTCGTGCGGACATCATGCAGTATCTGGCGCCAACGGGCGCGGTCTATCAGGCAGGGACACTTTCGGGCAATCCGTTGGCCATGGCAGCAGGTCTTGCCACACTGCATAAGGTGTTGGCCCCGACCTTTTTCGAACAACTGGAGCAAAAGACCAGCCGTCTCGTCGATGGATTGCGACGCGCCGCCGAGACTACGGGGGTGCCGATGGTTGTGAATCAGGTTGGTGGCATGTTTGGTTTTTTCTTTACTGCCAACGGAAACGTAACGTGTTTCAGCGAAGTGATGGCAAGCGACACGGACCGGTTCCAGGTATTTTTCCACGCGATGCTGGAGGCCGGGGTCTATCTTGCACCTTCCGCATTTGAGACTGCTTTTATGTCAATAGCCCACGGTGATACGGAAATCGACCAGACTATTGAAAAGGCGACCGCAACCCTGCACGCGATGGCATGAGCCATTGAGCGCTAGCTTTGGCGTTTAATGAATCGGCTGGTTACAGAGTAGACGCACCGACCCTACCGCTGTGGCAATGCCTCAGCGGACTACGACGGATAACGACAGGTGAGCCAACCCGTTCGTAAAAACGGGTTGGCGGGGTTGTCAGTTAGTCCGCAGGTACGACGTCTTCGGCGGCGGGACCTTTGTCCCGCGTTACCAGACTAAATTCCACGTGTTGGCCTTCGGCCAGGGTTTTAAAACCATCTCCGCGAATTTCACGATAGTGCACGAATACATCAGCCCCATCTTCACGCGCAATAAAGCCGAAGCCTTTGCGTTCGTTGAACCACTTAACGGTCCCGTTGTGCCGCTCGGACATAACTCCTCCAGTCTAATTACTTTACAAAGCAGACGGTCGGAAAAATGGATGCCCAACCGCTACTGGATGGCATTGTAACGGTCTTGTGTCCGGACGCAAACGCTTATGTTTCTACTTCCGAGTAGGTTTTTCGCAACACGCGCAGTGGCGTGACGGCATTTTGGTCAAACCAAGTCTCTATTAGCCGAAAGGAAATAGAAGTGGGTGTCGGTGGAACGAAGGTGCCGTCG
>CAJQRU010000137.1 GCA_905612355.1 uncultured Gammaproteobacteria bacterium | reverse complement strand
TAAGGCGCACGGACAGCGGGCAATTAAATTGCTCGCGAGCATGGTTATAACCGATTTGAATTGCTGTGAGGTTCGAGTCGATTAGTGCCTGTTTATTGGAAAATGTTTCCTCGAGTAACTGTTTTAACGTGTCCAGATCTATCTCAAGCAGGGCGGCCAATGCGCCAACGTAGGTGACGTTGCGCATCAGGATGCGAGTACGGGCACCGGTAAAGGCATTATTGGCCAGTTCTGAGAGGGGAATAGGTAGTACGGTGACATCCGTCCTGGCATGCAGTTCTTCGCGTCGCCGGGTCGAATCGTAGATAAAGACCCCGCCGGACTGGACGCTGACTAGGTCTTCGCTATAGGTCTGCGCGTTCATGGCGACCATGATGTCAATGTGGCCCGAACGGGACAAATAAGCATCTTTAGTGACACGAATCTCATACCACGTTGGTAGCCCTTGAATATTTGAGGGAAAATAGTTTTTGCCGACGACGGGAATACCCATGCGAAAAATCGCCTTCATGAGCAGGCTATTGGCGCTGGCTGAGCCAGTGCCGTTCACCGTGGCAATTCGAATAACGAAATCGTTTACGCGGTCTTGTGTTGCCATTTTGCTGTTTCTTCGTCAGCTGCGTAGGGGATTAATAGTGTGGACTTGCGCATGTCCCAAGCACCGGTTGGGCACCGTTCCGCGCAAAGAGAGCAGTGCACACAGACGTTTTCATCTTTGACCATCACCCGGCCGGTTTGTGGCAGTGAGGCAGAAACATACAGCGGTTGGTCGAGGTTTTGAGCCGGCACAGTGAGCGCTGCCCGCAAGGTCGGTTCATCGGTGTTCTCAGTAATGGTTAAGCAACGGACTGGACAGACATCAATACAGGCGTCGCATTCTATACAAAGGTCAGTGGTGAAGACCGTTTGGATGTCACAGTTCAGACAGCGCTCAACTTCGATGATTGTTTGTTCAGCAGAAAAGCCCAACTCAACTTCAATATTCAGTTGATTGAATCGTTCCTTGAGATCTACGTGTCGCATCTGGCGACGGTTAGCTCCTTCGTAGTCATTGCTGAAAGACCATTCGTGAATGCTCATTTTGGTGCTGACGAGATTCATGCCAAAGGGCAGACGATCATCGATGGCTTGGTTTTGGCAGTGCTTGTGGATCGAAATTGCTGCCTGGTGGCCATGTTCTACCGCCCAGATAATGTTTTCAGGTCCAAATGCTGCGTCACCACCAAAGAAAACGCCAGCGCGTGTTGACTGGTAGGTCGCTCGGTCGACTACTGGCTGATCCCATTGATCGAAATCCAGGCCGATATCTCGTTCGATCCATGGAAAGGCAGTTTCCTGGCCTATTGCTAGGATCACGTCGTCACAAGGAAAAAATTCCTCGCCGATCAGTTCCTGCTGGAGTTTTCCCTCATCGTCTACATGGTACTCAAACACGTCGAACTGCATACCGACCAGTTGGCCATCATTAATAACGAACTCACGGGGTGAATGATTGACCACGATCTCAACTTGTTCTTCCTCGGCATCGTTAAGCTCCCATTCGGACGCCTTGAAATAACCGCGAGGTTTCCGTGCCATGACCTTGACTTGTTTGCCGCCCAGTCGGAGCGAGGTACGACAGCAATCCATCGCCGTGTTCCCAACCCCAATGATGAGTACTTTCTCACCAATTTTCTTTGTGTGTTCGAAGGCGACCGATTCCAGCCAGTCGATACCGATATGAATGCGGTCGCTCTCGTAGCGTCCGGGAATTTCGAGATTTTTTCCTCGCGGCGCCCCAGTCCCAATAAAAACAGCGTCGTAGCTTTCTTCCAATAGCGTTGTCAGGCTCTCGATACGCTGATTCAGTCTGAGATCGACCCCCATATCAATAATCATATTGAGTTCGTTATCAAGCACGGTTTCAGGCAAACGAAATGCGGGTATGTTGGTTCGCATCAGGCCACCGGTGCGGTCAAGTTGTTCGTAGACAACCACCTCGTAGCCAAGCGGTAGCAGGTCGTTTGCTACGGTGAGTGAGGCGCAACCCGCCCCAATGCAGGCGATTCGTTTACCGTTCTTTTCGAGCGGAATGGGTGGCAAGAGGTGTCGAACGTCATCGCTGAGATCGGCGGCGACCCGTTTCAGGCGACAGATCGCAACCGGCTTGTCTTCCACTCGCCGGCGCCTGCAGGCTGGCTCGCAGGGACGGTCGCAGACACGGCCGAGTATCGAGGGAAAGACGTTAGAGGCGCGGTTCAGGAGGTAGGCGTCCGTATCGCGACCTTGTGCGATCATACGGATGTATTCCGGGACATCCGTGTGCGCCGGACAGGCCCACTGGCAGTCTACGACCCGATGGTAAAAGTCGGGGTCTGACGTATCGGTGGGTTGCATTGATTATGCAGCGGTATCAGGGTGTTCTTAAAAGACCGATGATCAGATATTCAGCAACAGTCTGGCCGGGTCTTCAAGGGTTTCTTTGACGTTCACGAGAAATCCTACGGCCTCGCGACCATCAACCAGGCGGTGATCATAGGACAGCGCCAGGTACATCATTGGTCGAATGACGACTTCACGGTCTATGGCAATGGGGCGTTGCTGTATTTTGTGCATGCCAAGGATGCCGCTTTGTGGGGGATTGAGAATGGGTGTGGACAAAAGTGAGCCGAATACACCGCCGTTGGTAATGGTAAATGTCCCACCAGTCAGTTCTTCCATCGCAAGAGTCCCGTTCTTAGCTTTATCGCCGAATTTAGCAATCTCTTGTTCTATCTCAGAAAAGCGCTTGGCATTGGCATCCCGTAACACGGGCACGACCAAGCCGCGGGGAGAGGATACCGCAATTCCGATGTCAAAGTGGTTGTTGTAGAGCACGTCAGTGCCGTCGATCTGGACGTTGACTAATGGGAAAGCTTGTAGTGCCTCGACACACGCACGGACAAAAAACGACATATAACCGAGACGCACCGTGTAACGAGCCTCAAAGGCCTCGCTGTAGCGTTTCCGTAATGCCATCACCTCAGACAGGTCAACCTCATTAAAGGTCGACAGGATAGCGGCACTGTGTTGTGCATCTAGCAAGCGATTGGCGATGGTTTGCCGTAGTCGACTCATGGGTTCACGTCGGATACTACGTTCGCCAAGAGATTGGGTGCTCACGGTCGAGGCCGCTTGGGTCGTGGGTGCCGCGGTCGGGGCGGTTGGTTGGGGTAATTCCAAGCTTTTCGATGGTTCGGGGGCCGGTGCTGTCTGGAGCGGTATTGTCTCGGCCGCTGGTTCCGGAGCTGTACTTTCAGTTGCCATCTGAGCGGCTTCAAATAAACCCAAAATGTCTTCGCTGGTCACAACAGCCCCGGTTGGGCAACGAATTTCGACCAGTTTGCCATCGGACGGGGCGGGAACCTCAAGAACCACCTTGTCAGTTTCCAGTTCAACGACGATGTCATCCCGGTGGATTGGCTGATTGATGTCAACGCGCCAATCGAGCACAGTCGCTTCAGCGACAGATTCTGGCAGGACGGGGACTCGAAGCTCCTGGGTCATGGGCTTAGTTACTGGGTTTATGCTGTGGGGTTGTTGCCTGGCTCGGACCAGTGCCGAGGGCCTGCTTGACCAACGTATCCTGTTGTTCAACATGTAAGCGGTAAAAGCCGACTGCCGGCGCCGCGGCTGATTCTCTGCCAGCATAAACCAGCGTCTGGTCTGCACTCAGACAGTTTTGCAGATGATGCCGTATCTGGTACCAGCTGCCTTGATTCCTAGGCTCTTCCTGGCACCAAACCATGGTGTGAGCGTTAGCGTAGTTTGACAACATATCGCGAAGTTGTGCCAATGGAAATGGATGTAGTTGTTCGACACGCAAAAGGGCAGTTGTTTCCGAAGGTAGTGCTTGTTGTGCTTTGAAAAGGTCGAAATAGACTTTGCCCGAGGATAGAACCACTCGCTCGACGTTTACTGGGTCGAGATTTTGTTGATCGTTGACGACAGCCTGAAACTCACCGCTAGTCAGGTCAGATAGTGAACTGACAGATAGTTTATGTCGTAGCAGGCTTTTCGGGGTCATCAATATCAGCGGTCGCCGCAGTGGTCTGATCATCTGGCGACGAAGGACGTGGAAAAATTGCGCGGGTGTTGTTGGTACACAGACCTGGATATTCTGTTCAGCACACAGCTGGAGATAGCGTTCTAATCGAGCAGATGAATGCTCGGGCCCCTGGCCTTCGTAGCCGTGAGGTAGAAACAAGGTCAGGCCGCACAAACGGCCCCATTTCGATTCACCGCTGCTGATGAACTGATCAATGACCACTTGCGCTCCGTTGGCAAAGTCACCGAACTGGGCTTCCCAAATAACCAGTGCGCGGGGCTCAGTGGTGGCATAGCCATATTCAAACGCTAGCACTGCCTCTTCCGACAGAAGGGAGTTGATGACAAGGAACTGGTTTGGGTCAGTGCCAATGGAACGCAACGGAACCAGTGATTCGCGTGCGTTCACGTTTTTTATGACCGCGTGGCGATGAGAAAACGTTCCACGTCCGGAATCCTGTCCAGACAGGCGCACAGAGTATCCGTCTTCAATTAGGCTGGCATAGGCCATGGTCTCGGCAAAACCCCAATCGATGGGCTGTGTGCCTGTCGCCATGCCATCGCGGTCGTGAAACAGCTTCGCGATGCGCGGATGGATGGTGAACCCGGGAGGTGTTTCTTGTAGTTGTGCATTGAGACGGCCAATACGTGCGCTGGAAATGCGGGTGTCGCTCGCGTCCGTCCAGTGACTGTTGAGATAGGGGCTCCAATCAACACCGTCTAATGGACCGTTGCTTGTTCTGACATGGTTGGCCACGATTTTTCCGGCATCTAGTGCAGCGCGGTAATCCAGGATCATTTGTTCACTCTGGGTGGCGTCAATAATGTCATCCGCCGTGAGGCGCTCGGCATACTGTTCTCGCACGGTAGCCAGTTTATCAATACGGGCATACATTGTGGGCTGCGTGACGCTGGGTTCGTCGGCTTCGTTATGACCGAGACGCCGGTAGCCAATCAGATCGATGACCACATCTTTATCAAAAGTCGTGCGAAAGTCGTAGGCTAGTCGAACCGCAAATAGCACCGCATCAGGATCATCACCGTTAATGTGAAGAATGGGCGCTTGCACCATCTTGGCGACTTCCGTGCAATACAGTGTCGATCGGGCATCCAGCGGATTGCTGGTGGTGAACCCAATCTGGTTGTTGACAATAACGTGAATTGTGCCACCGGTTGAAAAGCCTCGAGTACTTGACATATTGAGGGTTTCCATGACGACCCCCTGTCCAGCAAAAGCGGCGTCGCCGTGAATCAGAACAGGCATCACACGCTGCTTGCCCTCGTCTCGACGGCGATCCATTGTTTCGATACTGGCGGCAATATAGCGTTCTTGGCGTGCTCGGACTGATCCTTCGACCACTGGACCGATAATCTCGAGGTGGGATGGATTAAACGCGAGTGCCAGGTGGACGATCCCCCCAGGGGTCTCTACGTCCGACGAAAATCCCTGGTGGTACTTGACGTCACCAGTGTCCGTGTTGCCGCTGGCGCTGGTATAGCGGCCCTCAAACTCATCAAATAATTCTGCAGGAGATTTTCCGAGAATGTTAGTGAGAACGTTGAGTCGACCACGGTGAGACATTCCGATGACGACTTCACGTACGCCGTTGGCACCGGCACGTTGAATGAGTTCTGATAACAAAGGTATCAGTGTTTCTCCGCCTTCTAACGAGAAACGTTTCTGACCGACGTAACGAGAGTGCAGATAACGCTCGAGTCCCTCGGCAGCCGATAGTTGTTTCAGTATTTCGCAACGCACCTCGGCACTCTCCGGGGGGCGCACAGGCACCGTTTCAAGACGTGCCTGCAGCCATCGTTTTTCCTCCATCCGGGAAATGTGCATGTACTCGATGCCGATAGGTCCACAGTAAACTGTGTCGCAAAAATCAATAATGTCGCGAAGGGCCATCTTCTGACGCACGGACAGGGAGCCGGTGTCAAAGAGTGTGTCGAGGTCTTCGCTGGAGAGACCTTGAAAACCAAGATCGAAGTCGTCGGGTGGGTTAGTGATTTCGAGTTGCAGCGGATCATTCCGCGCAATCAGATGTCCGCGACTGCGATAGGCATTGATTAAGCGGAGCACGGCCGATTGTTTTCGTGCCTCTGCAGTACCCCATTGTTCATCGTGATACGTATAGCTGTTGCCGCCTGGCAAACTGTCACGATTTGTAGTGACCGATTCGTATCTCAGGGTGTCGAACGATTGACGCCAATCAGTGGTGACAGCCTGGGGGTCGTTTTCGTAAGTCTCGTATAAAGAGTCAAGATAGGCCGCATTGGTGCCGGTGAGATAGCTCTGATACAGCGGCCAACGGCCTCTATCATCGGTGCGCATTGGCCAAACTTGTCCGTGGCTGCGGGAGGGTCAGAACAGAATCGGTGATGTGGCTGAGAGTATAAGGAAAATCTCTGTTTTACCCAACAGTCAAGAGGGTACTGGTATCCCGCAGTCAGCTTCGGCCGGTGTGTCCAAATCCGCCACTATCGCGGTCGCTGACGTCGAAGGAGTCAACCAGCTCAAACTTAGCCTGAGTAACGGGCACGAAGACCATCTGCGCAATACGATCCCCTGGCTCGATGACAAAGATTTGATCGCTGCGGTTCCAGCACGACACCATGACCTCTCCTTGATAATCACTGTCAATTAGACCGACAAGATTTCCAAGCACAATACCGTGTTTGTGGCCAAGGCCTGATCGCGGCAGCAGGATCGCGGCCAGGCTGGGGTCGGCAATATGCACAGCCAATCCGGTAGGTATTAGGGAGCACTGGCCAGGTTCAATGGTTAACGCTTCCTTCAGACAGGCTCTTAGATCAAGGCCTGCTGACCCGCTGGTAGCATAAGCGGGTAGCCCGAATTCACCCTGCAGGCGCGGGTCAAGTATCTTGAGTTGAATGCTTTGCACGATAGTGTCGGGCAATTTCGATGATAAGTTTTTGTGCCAATGCGCTCTTTGTGTCTCGACCGAGATCCAGATCGCTCTTTGCGTCAATGAGCAGCAGATGATTATGGTCGCTGCCGAACGGGTTGTTGTCACTGGTAACTGAATTAGCCACGATCAGGTCCAGTCCTTTGGCTAACAATTTTCCCCGTGCGTTGTCTCGGGTCGCTTCCGTCTCAGCAGCAAAGCCGACTGTAAAGGGGCCATCAGCTCTAGCGGCGACGCTGGCTAGGATATCTGGATTGCGGACAAGATCAAGACGGATCGTCTCCTCGCCTTTTTTTAATTTCTTGCGACTGGCTTCCACCGGTCGGTAGTCGCTGACTGCCGCAACGCCGATAAAGATATTGGCAGAAGCGATTTGTGACTCTACCTTCGCCAACATTTCATTGGCAGTTTTCACTGAATGAATGGTGGCGCCAGGGGGCGGCAGTTCGGAACTGGGTCCAGACACCAGAATGACATCGGCTCCCGCTTCAATCGCCGCGCTCGCTATGGCATAACCCATCTTGCCAGAACTGTGATTCGTCAGGGCGCGAACGGGGTCTAATGGCTCCCAAGTCGGTCCTGCTGTGATGACAACCCGGACACCATGGAGAACACCGGTTGATGGAGACTCACTTAGGTATGAGACGATGTCGGTGGGCGCTATCATGCGACCTTCGCCAGTTTCTCCACACGCTTGTAGGCCACTGTCGGGTCCAAGGATGTGGACGTTGCGGCGGCTCAGGGTGTCAATGTTAGCCCGGGTAGCAGGATTGTTCCACATGACTCGATTCATGGCCGGTGCTACGCTTAGAGGCGCTTCGGTTGCGAGGCATAGGGTAGTCAGTAGGTCATTGGCCAGTCCTGCCGCGAGACGTGCGATGAAGTCTGCGGTTGCCGGCGCAATAATGACATGGTCCGCCCAGCGGGCAAGTTCAATATGGCCCATACCGGCCTCGGCCTGGGAATCCAGCAGTGCGTCATGAACCGGGTGACCACTCACCGCCTGTAGGGTAAGGGGCGTAATAAATTCCCGCGCTGCCCGGGTCATAGCGACGCGGACGATAGCACCCTGATCGACCAGCCGACGAATCAGCTCGGCGCTCTTGTATGCTGCAATTCCGCCAGTGACTCCAACGAGAATGTGTTTGTCCGCAAGCGAAGACATAGATCGAAGTGTAACGGTTACAAGCGAAAGGTTGAAATAACTTGTTTACTGGCTTGGAATATTTTGCAAAAACGCCGAGATCTGGTATAAAACGTGCCCCCGAGAGCGCTATTTCCAATCGGATCGTAACAATGTCGAAAATCTGCCAAATTACTGGCAAGACCACTATGTTTGGGAACAACGTCTCCCATGCGAATAATCGGACGAAGAGGACATTTAAGCCTAACGTCCACAATCGGCGATTTTGGGTGGAAACCGAAAATCGGTGGATTCGCTTGACTGTCTCACGGAAAGGATTGAGAACCATCGATAAAAAAGGTATTGATGCTGTCCTCAAAGATATCCGCGGTCGTGGAGTCAAGGTCTGAATGAGCAGGAGATGCCCCTATGCGCGATAAGATAAAACTCGTTTCAAGTGCGGGAACCGGGCACTACTACACCACGAGTAAGAATAAACGGACCACGCCGGATAAGATTGAAATGAAAAAATTTGACCCGGTTGTGCGCAAGCACGTGATCTATAAGGAATCTAAGATCAGGTAGGTTGGTTGTTGCCTTTGCGCATCGAGTTTAGTTATACCTCTACTAGGTGATAGGTGCGCAGCCTTTCAGAGAATCTTTCCAGAGTCTGGATCCCTGAGTGTTCTGCTACGCGACACCAATCTTCCAGTTGATGCACAAGCACGTCGCTGGAGTCCGTTGATCGTGTCCAGATTGTCTGAAGTTGTTGTTTCATTTGATAAACGGTTTGTAGTTTCGGCGATAGGGACAGGGCTTTTTGTAGTTGATTGTCCGCGTGCGGGTTAAGGCCAAGAGTTTCGGTACGCATCAAACGGCCGGCCTGTCGCATCAGTTGTCGCCTTTCTCGATGAAACATATTTAACCGTTCTTCCTGCACCACACTGGAAACAACGTGCTGTGTATATTCCGCCAGGATCTCGAAGCGATTTACAAGAAATGCTTGCAATGTGGCATTGTCGCATTGGCGTGTAGCAAGACGCTCTTCCATGATGGGTTGAATACGGTGAATTTTCGTCATGCGCAGTTGATTCAATAGTTTGATGTAAATCCAACCCAGATCGATTTCAAACCTGCGGGTGGAAAAACGGGCGGACTGTGGGAAAGCGTGATGATTGTTATGCAATTCCTCGCCACCGACCAGCAGGCCCCAGGGCACAATATTGCGGCTCGCATCCGCAACCTCGTAGTTTCTATAGCCGAAATAATGACCGAGCCCATTAATTACTCCGGCTGCCCAGAACGGTATCCAGATCAACTGCACAGCGTAAATGATCGCGCCGGCCAGAGGCCCAAAAACGATCAGGTCAATCGGCAACATCAACGCGAGACCGACATTTGGAAAACGCCGATAGAGACCGCGTTCAATGCGGTCATTCGGTGCGTCGAAACCATACTTGCGTAGTGTTTCGGAATCGCGAGCGGCACGTCGATACAGAAGTAGTCCGCCAAAAAGAACGGAGAGAATGCCAACTTGTTGCGGACTGTGAGGATCGTCACAACTTTCGACTCTGGCATGATGCTTGCGATGTACGGCAATCCATTCCTGGGTAATGATGCCAGTTGTTAACCAGAGCCAAGCCCGAAATAAATGACTCAACGCGGGGTGCATTGAAAGAGCGCGATGAGCTTTGTGTCGATGCAGGTATAGCGTGACAGAAATGATCGAAAGGTGGGTCAGCAGGAAAGCGGCCAGTGTGTTTCCCCACCAAGGGAGGTGCAGCATATGTGTTTAGTCCACAGGGGTCGGGAGAGCGATCACGGGACTCAACGAGCCCGGAATGTGATGCGCCCCTTGCTTAGATCATAGGGCGTGAGTTGTACCGTGACGCGATCGCCTCGCAGGATACGAATATAGTGTTTGCGCATTTTCCCCGAGATATGGGCGGTGACGACATGGCCGTTGTCTAGTTCGACCCGAAACTGTGTGTTGGGCAGGTTCTCAAGAACCGTGCCTTCCATCTCAATATGTTCTTCTTTTGCCACTGCGGTTTGCGCTTCCTCATTTAATCGTGAATGTAGGCAAAGTATAACGAACCGGGAGGGGATCATCTAGCGGCGACTCACGCGCATCATGCGGTGCAGCCATCGCCACTGTTTTAATGCATATGATCGATTTCACGAGCAGGATTGGAAGCGGAAACGCGGTGAGGGGGTCAGGGGCAATTTATCAGGCTGTTGGAAACGTTACGCGCACGGCCAAGCCCTGGCCTGTTGTCTGAAAGCGAAATCGTTGCGCTGTGTACGTTGGTGAGGGCTCGCACCAGGCTCAGACCGAGTCCGTTGCCCGGAGTCAAGCGGCTTTTGTCCAGTCGATGGAAGCGCTGAAAGACCCTTTCGTGTTCGGTTTCCGGAATGCCTGGTCCTTGATCGCGAATCTCAAAAAATGGTTTTGGCTCGGGGCCGGTGTCTAGAATGACGTGGCTTTCCGAGGAGGCATACTTAATCGCATTGTTGATCAGATTGCTGAATGCTTGAAACAACATGTCCCGATCACCGGCAATCACGACGCCTTGGTTAGTGGAGCAAGACAGAGTCAGGTTCTTCTCTGTCGCTAGAGGTTCATACAGATCTATCAGGTCGCGGGCCAAAATAGCGAGGTTAACGTGTTCCGTCGGCTGGATTACGAGATCGTAATGTGGATTCGGTAAACGTTCAGGATAATAATCGGATCAGGATGTTTTCGTAGATCGCGGACAAGAGATCCAGGTCATGAAGAGCGACTTGTTCGTCAATTCGATGAATCGTCCGATTAATCGGACCGAGCTCGATCACCTGTGCACCAGTGGGTGCGATAAACCGACCATCAGATGTGCCTCCGTCCGTTGACAAATTCGGCTGATGATTCGTTACGGATTCAACGGCTGCGATGACCGCACCTACCAGTTCTCCCTCGGCAGTCTGGTAAGGTAAGCCAGACAAGGACCAGTCGATGGTGTAATCGGCGTCGCTCGCTTGGCACAGGGTTGTCATCCTGGATTTTAGCGATTCCACACTGGATTCAGGTGAAAAGCGGAAGTTAAACATCACTGTCGCCTCAGAGGGAATGACGTTGGTGGCACCTGTGCCAGATTGAATATTTGAGATCTGAAATGTGGTTGGTGGGAAATTGGCGTTACCGTTATCCCAATGTTGTTTTTCCAGTGTGGCCACGATATTAGCGGTGCGGTGGATGGGGTTATCGGCAAGGTGCGGATAGGCTACGTGGCCCTGAGTGCCACGAACGACCAGTGTTCCGTTGAGTGAGCCGCGTCGTCCATTCTTAATAGTGTCGCCGAGTCGATTTTGACTGGTGGGCTCTCCAACGACGCACCAGTCGATGCGCGCGTTTCGATCGGCAAGTGTTTCTAGTACCCGTACCGTGCCGTCCTTTGCGGGGCCTTCTTCATCGCTGGTTATCAGCAGTGCGATGGATCCCCGGTGTTTGGGATGTTGTTTTACAAATCGTTGGCAGGCAGTAGCCATGGCTGCAAGACTGCCTTTCATATCTGCGGCACCGCGGCCGTGCAGGATATTGCCGACGATGTCACCGGCGAACGGGGGGTGTCCCCATTTTTCATCGCCACCGGTTGGCACGACATCGGTGTGCCCGGCAAAGACAAAAAGGGGGGCTACCTGCCCGCGACGTACCCACAGGTTGCTGACATCGCCAAAGCGCAAATACTCGCCCTGGAAACCAGCGCCCTCGAGTTGTTCAAGGAGTAACGGTTGGCAGCCTGCGTCATCAGGAGTAATCGAGACTCGACGGACCAATTGCGCGGCCAACTGTCCTGTCGGTGAAGGGGTTGGGCCAGAGGAGCTCACAGTAAGTTCATTGCGTGGCTCAGCAGGGAACGAGGGCGAAGATGGGCTAACCAACGATTTTCCCACCATCGAAAGCCTCGAGTGATAATAAAAACGAGAATCATGGGAAAAATCATCGTGGCGATGAAGCCGAACCTTTTACGCAGGTCTTTTACAACAAGGGCTGGGTGTTTCATCTCCATCCGTTGGTCGGTCGATGTTAGCCGGGGCTGACGCCACGCAGGCGTTCAGTGCGTCGTCGTAACAACTCGACGGTAGTCAGCAGGAGAATGGATAAGATCACCAATATGGTCGCAACCGCCAGGATAGTCGGGCTGATTTCCTGACGAATGCCCGACCACATTTGTCGGGGTAGCGTAATCTGATTGTGTCCGCCGATAAAGAGCACGATAACCACTTCATCAAAAGACGTGATAAAGGCAAACAGTGCACCCGAAATCACGCCTGGTGTGATCAGAGGCAGTTGTACTTTGAAAAAACTACGCACCGGCGTACT
>CAJQRU010000136.1 GCA_905612355.1 uncultured Gammaproteobacteria bacterium | reverse complement strand
TTCCAGATACCAACGCGGGAAAAAAGTCGTTAGTGCAAGTTCGGGGAAGACGATTAATTCCACTTTTTGTTCGTGAGCCTGCTCCATTAACTCGATCATTCGCCTGACGGCTGAGCTTCTGGATTCGTCACGGGCAATAGGGCCGAGTTGAGCGACGCCAAGGTTGAGTATTCGGGTCATGAGTGGGGTCTCCTACTCGATTAATTGAAGAACGACCTGGGTTAATACGTCGAGGCCTGCATCGATTTCTGCCGCCGCAGTAAATTCTTTTACGTTGTGACTAATTCCGCCTTGTGAGGGAACAAATATCATGCCAGTTGGACAGTTTGGCGCAAACATTTGGGCATCGTGGCCAGCTCCGGAGGGTAGACGTTGACAGGCATATCCGCGTTCGTTTGCAGTGGTTTCGATAAGATTCATCACGTCAGGACTGAACTCAACAGGGCAGAAACGGGCCAGTGAGCGGCTCGCAACTTCAACGCCTTCGATGGCAGCCAGTTGGGCAATGTACTGCGTCATGCTCGTCTCTGCCAGCTGAAGCGTATCTTCTGTGGTGTTGCGCAGATCCACTGTAATGCGTGCATGGTTTGCGATCACACTGATAAGGTTTGGACGCAGTTCGGTTACACCAACGGTTGCAACTTGATCACTGCCTAACCGATGGGCCAGATGACGTGCTTCGGTGGTAATAGCCGCTGCGACGAAACCCGCATCGTGGCGCAGTCTCATGGGTGTAGTGCCTGCGTGGTTAGAAGTGCCAGTCACACGGTACTCGGTCCATGAAATCCCTTGCACGCCTGTGACTATCCCGATAGTGGTCCCCGCTTCTTCGAGGACAGGCCCTTGTTCGACATGGAGTTCTAGGAAGGCTCTTGGCGTCATTGTGGCGACCGCATCATCGCCCGCATAACCAATGCGTTTTAGTTCCTCTCCCACAGAAGCATTGTTTTCATCTTTGGTTGCAAGCGCTTCGTTTAGGTCAAACGATCCCTGATGGACTGCACTACCCATCATGTCGGGCGCAAAACGGGCGCCTTCTTCATTGGTAAAGAAAGCAACCGCGAGAGGGTGCTGTGTCTGGAAATTGGCTTCGTTCAAGGTTTCGATCAGTTCGAGTCCAGCGAGGACACCGAGCGTGCCGTCATAGCGCCCCCCTGTGGCAACAGAATCGATATGTGAGCCGATCATGACGGGTGGACCCTCCACAACACCACGTCGGGTACCGACAACGTTGCCAATTTCATCGATTGAGACCACGAGCCCGAGTTCAGTCATCCACCGTGTCACCAAGTCACGGGCCAAACGGTCCTCTTCTGTCAAGGCGAGTCGACAGACACCACCGCCATCGATAGAGCCGATTGCCGCCAGTTGTTCGATTCGACGTAGCAATCGATCGCTGCTTGCCCTGAGGTTTGGTTTCATAGTTTGTGTCGTCCGCTGGCAACCTCGTGTGCTGGTCGACCAACAATTTTGTGATAGCTTTCCGGGTCTGTTGCGCCTTCAGTTCCAAATACCAGCACGCGGCTTTGCTCGTCAAGCCCTAGCATGATTCGACACTGTTGATCGCTGGCTGCCTCAATCAGGCCGGCTAGGCCAGCGACGCCCGATTCGCCGGCCACAACGGGTGGGTCAACTCGTCGTTGATCAGCTAGCAACCGCATGCTTTTCTCCGCCACGGTATCACTGATGGTCATCATTGCGGTCGCACCGGTCCTTAAGATCTTCCACGCCAGATAGGATACTTCCCCGCACGCCAAGCCCGCCATAATCGATTGCAGTGATCCCGCCACGGCCGTGGGATGGCCTGCTGACAAACTATCAAACCAGCACCCCGCGGTTTGTGGTTCAACCAGTATGATTGCTGGCGTGTGTTCAGAAAAAGTCTGCCAGAACTGCGCGCAGGCGGCAGCAGCCATGCCGCCAACCCCCGCTTGGAGGAAAAGATGAGTGGGTGCCCGGTTCCCGGGAAGTTGTTCGATCGCTTCAGCCGCCATCAGCGTGTATCCCTGCATGACGTTCCTTGGCGCTTCAATTGCGGTACCGTTTGAGGTGTCAGGAATGACATGCCAGCCTCGTGCCTTTGCAGTCTCACCGGCTTTTCGCACGGCATCGTCAAACGTTCCAGGGGTTCGAATAACCTCAGCGCCATAGTCCGCGATGGCATGTTCGCGAGCGTTGGTGACGGTTTCATGAATAAAAATGATGCAACGACAGCCGAATAACTGTGCGCCCCAGGCGACAGAGCGCCCATGATTGCCATCTGTTGCTGCGGTTACTGTGATGTCAATAGTCGTATGGCGATGCTTGCCCGCAAGCAGTTCGCTGATATCAGGCTTTCGACCACCTTGGCGCTCACCGATCTCTTTTTGTAACAGAGACGCAACCGCGTAGGCGCCACCAAGCGGTTTGAAACTGCCTAAGTCAAATCGAGAGCTCTCGTCTTTGTAATACAACGACGCTACGTCAAGTCCCCTCGCCAGGTCACTGAGTTCGAGCAGTGGCGTCGGGGCGTAGCCTGGCCACTGGCTAATGGACTGTTTGGCTCGGCCAAAACCGTCGGCGTTGAGCACTGTCTCCGCCTCTCGTGGATATAGAGAGTGAGATTCGTACTGCGGATTGAGGGCGAGTTGGCACTCAGATTGGATCAGGGTCTTTTGCATCAAGATAAATCGTGTCGAATCTGACGGCAGTTTCGTAAGAATAGTAGTGGAAAGGTGTCAGTATTATTCATGCAGTGGGTGAGTGGAATCTGCTATTCCAGATTGAGTGTTACGCTCAGCGCGTTGAGATTACCTGATTTAATTCCAGCAAGGGGACGCATGCGATGACTTGGTAGGCTTAAAAAGGCACAATTCTTCCATCCATAAAGAATGGTAGTTCCGCGTGCGTGATGCATCCGATACAGGTGAAGACCAAGGAGGTTTAGTGATCATGGTGAAGCATTGGCGCACTCCAGCGGGCGTTGATATTGCCTACGCGATGATTCAGGGGAAATCGCCAACGGTTATTTTTCTCGGTGGTTATCGTTCTGATATGACGGGAACGAAAGCGATGTTTCTGAACGACTGGTGCCGTGACCGGGGTTACGGGTTTCTTCGTTTTGACTATTCGGGTCACGGTGAGTCGTCGGGTGCTTTTAAAGACGGCACATTGGGATGTTGGATCGCCGATGCTTGTAGTGTCATTGAAGCGACGACCACTGGCCCGCTGATCCTAGTCGGATCTAGCATGGGTGGTTGGATCATGCTGCATGTAGCATTACAAATGAAAACACGTGTTGTTGGACTCATCGGCATTGCTGCGGCACCGGATTTTACTCGTGACTTAATGTGTCAGGAGCTAACCGTGGATCAACGCAATGCCCTGCAGCGTGATGGTGAGATTGTTATGGAGTCGGCTTACGATGAGGCGGGTTATGTCTTAACACGCGACTTTTTTGATGATGGAGAAAAACATCTGTTACTCGACGCCACCATTGATGTCGGGTGTCCGATCATTTTGATGCATGGTATGCAAGATGCCGAAGTGCCATGGCAGACGGGCATTCGGTTAGCGAATGCGCTAGCAAGTAAAGACGTACGTGTGACGCTTGTGAAGTCTGGTGATCATCGCCTGTCGAACGATCAGGAGTTAGCCCATCTCGGCGAGAGCTTGTTGACCCTGTTAAATAATATTGGGGCGTTGGCATGAAGTATGTGCGATGCTTTTTTCTGGAGTGGGGATAGGTATGAAGGAACTAGTTGAGCGAATTCGCCTGGACGGAGTTCATGTGGGTGGTGGTATCGTCAAGGTTGACAGTTTTCTTAATCATCAGGTGGACCCTGCGTTGATGGGGCGAATGGCGAAGGAATTGCACCGGCAATTCATAACGGCTGGTGTCGAAAACGTGACTCATGTGGTGACAGCCGAGGCAAGTGGGATCGCGATTGCTTTGACTACTGCTGCGCAGTACACCGCCAAACTTATTTTTGCGCGTAAAAGCCAATCCCGCGTTATGACAGGTACCTATTATGTGTCTGAATCGGTTAGTCGCACGCGGGGGACGACCTCGGAATTAATGATTGATCGGCGTTTTCTCGGCGCCCAGGATCACGTGCTCATCGTGGATGATTTCCTTGCTACCGGCTCAACCTTGAATGCGCTCGCCAGTCTTGTCAGTGAAAGCGGGGCCATCCTCGTGGGTGTTGGTTGTGTGATCGAAAAACCAGCAGAAGGGGGTCGAGAGGCCCTGTCACATATCCGTGCGCCAATTCTCTCGTTGGCGAGGATCAACTTTAGTGGCGATGCAATGACAGTATATTGACTGGCATGTCGAGCACTTACCATCGAATTTACTCCGTTGTGAATCTGATTCCCGCTGGACAGGTGACGACGTATGGGCAAGTGGGGCATGTCGTGGGCTGTCCAGCGCGCCAGGTTGGCTATGCGATGGCGGCGTTGGAAAGTGACTCAAGTGTTCCCTGGCACCGCGTAATTAACCGGCGAGGCTTAATCAGCGCCCGTAGAGATGGGGTGCCTGATGAGCGTCAAAGACGCTTGCTTCAGGCAGAGGGCATCGTATTCAGTGTTTTGGGTGTGATTGATCTTACTTGTTACAGTTGGCGAGGACCGGACTGGTTATTCTTATCAGCAGAAGGAATGAATCCACTGCCCGAAATTTTCTAGGGACCGGTCATGCGGGCCACAACTGCGCGGCTCCCCTGACTCCGGCGCTGTCGCCATTGATGTTGCTGACAATGGGGGTGGCAAACTCATCGTTAAAGACATATTGGGCGGCAGCCTCACGGCCTCTGCTGTAGAGCGCATCAATACATGAAAGTCCACCGCCAATGACCACAACATGGGGATCTAGGATATTGATGATCGTGGCTAGCGCTTGACCGAAATAGTTAAAGAAAACAGATAAGACGTCCTGGGCAAGTGGGTCGTTATCCTCCGCCAGCGCTGCGATCGTCTGCGCGGTGGTGGTCGGTTCTCCACCCCGTCGTGCGTAATCAGCAGCAAGAGCCGGCCCGGAGAGGAAGGTTTCGATGCACCCCCGACGACCGCAATAGCAGCGGGGTCCGTCTGGGTAGAGTGGGTTATGGCCCCACTCGCCTGTAATATGCTGTAGCCCTGTAAGTAACTGTTGATTGACAACGATACCGCCGCCGACGCCGGTCCCGAGAATCATTCCAAAGACGATTGCCTGACCCTGACCAGCGCCATCTAGTGCTTCTGACAAAGCGAAGCAGTTGGCATCATTTTCCATACGAATCTCTCTTTTGAGGAGAGCGGACAAGTCTCCTTGCAGAGGTTGGTCGATAAGACAGGCTGTGTTCGAATTTTTTATTCGCCCGGTTTTTCGTGACAGTGCACCGGGGGTGCCGATGCCAACTCGGCAGGATGCGCCAGCGCGCTCTTCCAGTTCGTTGACCAGAGAAACAATGGTATTAAGGATTGCTGGATATCCGCCATCGATTGGGGTCGGATAACGACGACGAACCATTTCTGCGTCGCCGGAGTCTAGAACTACCCCCTCGGTTTTGGTGCCACCAAGGTCGATGCCGATTCGCAAAAGAGTTGTCGCGCCCTAGGAATCGAGTCCGCGGGTGATTTGAGCGTAAGCGGAATGGTTATGAATCGATTCAAAATTTTCTGCTTCGACGCTATACGCTTCGATACGTTCGTCTTCGTTAAACTTTTTTGCAATATCCCGCACTAAATCTTCGACAAACTTGGGATTGTCGTATGCCTTTTCAGTAACGAACTTCTCGTCTGGGCGTTTTAGTAACCCGTACAGTTCGCAGCTGGCCTCCGTCTCGATGATGTCGATGACTTCCTCAATCCATATGAACTGTGTCGATTTCACCTTGGCCGTGACGTGTGATCGTTGGTTGTGTGCACCGTAGTCAGAGATCTCCTTAGAACACGGGCAAAGGCTGGTCACCGGTACTTGAATGCGCATCTCAACGGTCGGGTCGCCATTGTCGACTTCTCCAACAAGTGTCACTTCGTAGTCGATGAGGCTCGGCACCTTGCTCACAGGTGCCTGCTTTTCAATAAAAAAAGGAAAGTTCATCTCGACGTGGCTCTTTGTCGAGTCCAAGCGTTTACTGATCTCATGCAACATTAAGCGGAAGGATTGCACCGAGATTTCGCGCTCATTGTTATTCAAGACCTCAACGAACCGAGACATGTGGGTGCCCTTGAATTCGTGTGGTAACTCCACGTACATATTGAAGTTAGCCACAGTATGTTGCTCCCAACCGCTGCGGTCTTTAACTCTCACCGGATGTCGTATATCTTTGATGCCAACCTTGTCGATGGTCAGGTTACGCGTATCAGGACGTTGTTGGACATCAGCAATATGTGTTACTGAAGCTGTTGTTTCTGGAATGGCCATGATCTTCTCTCGGGATGCAACAGTGAAGGACTGTGGATGATGGGGTTAAGCAGATTCTAATGCACGTGGCATGGGAATCGCAGATTCAATAGCGCGACGCATGCCATCCGCGTCCAGGCCGCACTCGGCCAGTATTTCGTTAGCTGCGCCATGTTCGATATGCTTATCGGGAAGGCCGAGGTGCAGCACGCGGACGCTGTTTCCCAAAGAATGCAGGTACTCGCTTACCGCTGAGCCGGCACCGCCTGCTATGACGTTTTCCTCCACCGTTACCAACAGGTCGTGAGAGGAAGCCATTTCAAGGACAACGCCTTTATCCAGTGGTTTTACAAACCGCATATTGACGACGCTTGCGTCCAGTGCTTCGCCGACGACAAGCGCAGGCGCCAGCAGGGTGCCAAAGACAAGGAGCGCGACGCGAGTGCCACGGCGTTTGATCTCGGCTGTACCGATCGGCATCTGGTTCATGGTTTCACGCTCGATGATTCCTGGCCCGGAACCCCTTGGATATCGTACTGCTGCGGGTCCATTATGCAGGTAGGCGGTGAAGAGCATGTCACGGCACTCCGCCTCGTCAGCCGGTACCATCACTATCAGATTGGGCAGGCAGCGCAGGTAACTGAGGTCAAATGAGCCTTGATGGGTGGCGCCGTCTGCGCCGACGATCCCTGCACGATCGATGGCCAGAGTCACATCGAGTTTCTGGATAGTAATATCATGAATCAGCTGGTCGTAGGCCCGCTGCAGAAACGTGGAATAGATGGCCACGACGGGTTTGAGACCTTCGCACGCCAATCCGCCGGCAAAGGTGATCGCGTGTTGTTCCGCAATACCGACGTCGAAATAGCGATCGGGGTACTGTTGGGAGAATTGCACCAATCCTGAGCCTTCTCGCATGGCGGGTGTGATGCCGATGAGGCGGTTATCGGATGCCGCCATGTCACATAACCAGCTGCCAAATACTTGCGTGAAGGTACGGTTGGTCGCTTTTTTCTCGACTTTGCCGGTGTCTGGGTCAAAGGGGACAACGCCGTGGTAACTCAGGGGGTCACCTTCAGCGGGTTCGTACCCCTGCCCTTTGCGAGTGACGATATGTAAGAAACGGGGGCCGCGCAACGCCTTCATATTGCGTAAAGTGGTGACCAGCGACTTGACATTGTGCCCGTCGATGGGCCCGATGTAATAAAAACCCAATTCCTCGAATAAGGTGCTTGG
>CAJQRU010000135.1 GCA_905612355.1 uncultured Gammaproteobacteria bacterium | reverse complement strand
GGTGTAAAAGCTAGGGTTTTGTTGGCGGAATGAAGTTGGTGTCGCCCAGTGATTGGTCTGTCCTGACTAATATAGTGGTTTTTCGTGAGGTTTATGAGTTAGGATGCATCGTATCCGCCGACCGATGAGTCACGGCGGTAGGTAATTTTTGATTTGACGACGAGGAGGAATGCTCTGATGAATCTAAGGAAAACTATTGTAGTTGCTGTAGTCGCGTTGACCGCGGCGGCCTTTTTGGGCACCAGTGCCCATGCGGCCAAGCGGGTCAAGTGGAAGATGCACTCCGCTTGGGGTAGTCAGGTGCCTCACCTGGGTTGGGAAGCGGTTCGCTTTGCCGACAATGTCACCGAGATGTCTGGTGGTAATTTCACGTTGAAGTTTTTTGAGCCCGGCGCGCTGGTCCCAGCGAACGAGGGTTTCGATGCGGTTTCCAAGGGTGCTATTGAAAGTGCTTGGAGCACGGCAGGTTATGACGTGGGTAAATACCCAGCGTTGGCCTTCTACACTGCAGTGCCGTTCGGACCCGGTATTGGCGAGATGATGGCGTGGATTTGGTTTGGCGGCGGTAAGGAAATCTCCGAGCGCATTTACGGAAAACACAACATTAAGCCGATGCACTGTTTGGCTATTGGTCCGGAAACCTCCGGTTGGTTTCGTGAAGAGATCAAAGAACTTGATCAACTCCGTGGCATGAAGATGCGTTTCTTTGGTCTTGGCGCCCGCGTGATGCAGCGTCTTGGCGTGTCGACGCAGTTGCTCGCCGGTGGGGATATTTTCCCCGCGCTTGAAAAAGGCGTAATCGATGCAACCGAATTTTCGATGCCTACGATGGACATCAAGTACGGTTTCTACCAGATTGCCAAGTACAACTACTTCCCTGGCTGGCACCAACAGGTCTCTATCGGTACGCTTGATGTGAACATACCAAAGCATAACGAACTGACAGCTCAGAACAAAAAGATCCTAGAAGTCGCTTGTCAAGGTAGTGCCATGCACTCCTATGCTGAGACAGAAGCCCTGAACCCGGCTGCGATGGTTGAGATGGGCACCAAGTACGGCGTACATACCATGCGGTGGCGCGATGACCAGTTGGCCGTGTTTGAACAGGCCTGGCTGGATACGCTCAATGAAGATGCTGCGAAGGATCCTCTGTTCAAGGAAGTGGCCGACAGCTACTTGGGCTTTCGTAAAGAGTACAAGAAATGGGGCGATGCACAGAGCCTGAATGCAACCTATTTGAAGTAAGGTTGACATCGTTACGCGGGTTTGAATTAACCAAGCAAGCGTGATGGGCAGTACCCTGGGCCGGGACACTCAACAGAGTGGCCCGGCCTTTTTTTGCAACATGAAAGAGTTGTTGCAGGCGCCGCATGCCCGATTGGGCTGAGGTCAAGGCGCTGGTATCTGTTCGTTCATGAACTGTCGTGGTAGGGTATCGGTTGTCGAACCCTGCAAAACCTATCTCGGAGCAGTCAAGATGAAAAAAGCCGTTTTCTCGATTCTAGTAATGGCATCCCTGCTGGGCGGTTGTGCCACCATATCGGATGCAGGCGCGCTGGCCTGTAGCATGCCGGGCGTCAGTTGGGTGTGTGACCAGGTGCAATAACTCCGTTTGGAGTTAAGCAGTTTTAGGCAAGAACCCCGCTGCGGCGGGGTTCTTGATTAATGGTGCCGATGGTGCGATAACGAAGCCAGAGCACGGACTAATGAAAATGCATGATCTGATCATTCGTGGTGCAACGCTCGTTGATGGCACGGGTAGTGAACCGCGGCTCGCCGATGTGGGGGTTCAATCCGGCCGCGTCAGCGCCATTGGGCAGGTCAGTGGGACGGCTGCAAAGATGATCGATGCCGACGGTCTTGTGCTTGCGCCGGGAATCGTCGATCTACACACCCACTACGATGCGCAGGTGACTTGGGACCGGACGCTGTCGCCCTCACCCTCGCTGGGTGTGACCACGGCCGTGATGGGCAATTGTGGTTTCGGCATTGTCCCGAGCCCGCCTTCGGTTCGCGATCTGATTCTGCGCAATCTGTCGGTAGTCGAGGGCATGGATCTGGATGCATTGAGGGAAGGGGTGCAATGGGACTTCGAAAGTTTTCCTGATTACATGGCAGCGCTCAGAGATGCCTCGCCTTACCTGAATGTTGCAGTGCTGGCCGGGCATTCGGTGATTCGAACCGCTGTGATGGGAGAGGCTGCGTCAGAGCAGAAGGAACCCTCGCCGCAACAGCTCGCGCGCATGCAAGCCATGGTGGCCGAAGCAATGGCCAACGGCGCTGTTGGGTTAGGCAGTTCCTATTCGTTGAATCACTCGGGCTATGGCGGTGTGCCGATGCCCTCGACCATCTCGGACCTCGGCGAATTCGAGGCGTTAGTGTCTGCGATGGGTGATAGTGGACATGGTGTTGTGCAGGTGGCTTCGGGAGCGCGCAGTGTGGAGGAACTGGCCGATGTCTCGCGTCGACATGGCAGGGCCATTTTCCTGACCAGTGGTGTCGCCATGTATAACGACCAGGCACCCGAGCGCGGCATTGGTGTCTTTGATTCCTGTGCCAGCGTGAATGCCAAGGGCAGCCAGGTTTATGTGCAGATTCCATGTCAACCCTTGTCGTTTGATTTCACGTTGGCGAATGCTTATCCGTTTTACAGCCATGAAGCATTCTCCGAGATTAAGGCGTATGAGCCGGAACAGCTAAAACAGGCCTTTGGGGATTCGAGTTTCCGTGATCGGTTTCGGAATAATCTCGCCAACGTCGGGCCCGGTATGATTTTTCAGGGTAATTGGGATCGGGTCACTGTGGCGGTGCCTGCGCTTGAGAGGAATAACGCGCTGGCTAACCAGACCATCGCTGAACTTGCGAGTCAGCAAGCTCGAGACCCGTTGGATGTGATGCTTGATCTGGGGCTCGAAGAAGACCTCGCGACGACCTTTATCGGTCGCTTTCTCAACGTTGGTGACGAGGGGGTCGGGCGACTGTTGCAACACGAGGCGGGGGTAGTCGCACTATCCGATGCGGGTGCGCATTTGGTTTTTATGTGTGATGCGGGTTTTGGTTTGCACTTTCTCTCGCATTGGGTTCGTGAGCTGGGTGAGTTTTCTTTGAGCGAAGGTGTACGTCGATTGACCAGTCACCCAGCAGACTTTTACGGCATTAGTGACCGGGGGCGAATCGCGATGGATCTGCCGGCAGATTTTCTGCTGTTTGATGCAGACCGTGTGGGTGTCAGCGCGCCGGAGCAGGTGAGCGATTTACCAGGCGGGGGTCGACGAACGATTCGACGCCCCGTGGGGGTTCACGGCGTCTATGTCAACGGGGTTGAGGTGTATGGGGAAAATGGTTACGCGAGTCTGGACAGGGGACCGGGCCAGGTGCTCGATCGTTTTTCTCCCTCACACAACAATCGCGCGACAGCCTAGATCGTTTGTTGCGCCCACTGCTTTGACCCCGCACTAATGAAGACTGACCCGGTTACTCTGGAGCTATTCAAGAACGCACTGTTTTCAATCGCGGATGAGATGGCGGTAACCATCTGTCGAACAACGTACTCTGGCGTCCTTCGAGATAACATGGATTTTTCGACGGCGTTCACCGATGCCGGCGGCAAGTTAGTGGCGCAGGGCCTGACTATTCCACTGCACCTGGGCTCTATTCCGACCGCACTGGAAGCGGTGCTGGCTGAGTTTGAAGGTGACATTCATCCGGGTGATGTGTTCGTGATCAATGACCCGTACCACGGGGGCATGCATCTGCCGGATGTGTTTATTTTCAAGCCAATTTTTGTTGATGGTGAGCGGGTGGCGTTTGGTGCAACCATTTCACATCAGGCGGATATGGGCGGACGTGTGCCGGGCTCCAATGCGTCGGATTCGACTGAGATTTTTCAGGAAGGGCTTCGTATTCCCCCGCTCAAGTTGTATGAGCGCGGGCAGCCGAATGAGACGATGTGGGCGATGATCGAAACCAATGTGCGCATACCGGTGCAGGTCACGGGCGATATGCGGGCACAGTTGTCGGCTTGTAATATCGCGGAGCGCCAATTCCTTGAATTGGTTGAGAGATTTGGCCTAGAGACGACCCGCCATTACATGATGGCAGTGATCGAGTATGCCGAACGTCTCGCACGCGCAGGGTTGCGGGAGTTGCCTGATGGGGAATACTCGTTTGAAGACTGGATCGATGACGATGGAATTGATCGTGATCAGCCGATTCGACTTTTCTGCACCATTCGTAAGCACGGTGATGCAATCCAGGTCGATTGGGATGGCAGTGCGCCGCAGGTGAAAGGCGCCATTAACTGTACCTTGTCGTTCACCAAAGCTGTGTCTTATGCCGCAGTGAGATCGGTTCTGCCCTTCGACATTCCGTGCAACGAAGGCTTGTTTCGAGCTATTGACGTGACGGCACCGCCCGGCACGGTGACCAACATGGTGTTGCCGGCGGCTTGTGCTGCGCGTGGACTGACTGGCTTTCGCATGGGTGATTGTATCTACGGTGCGTTGGCTAAAATGCTGCCGGATAAAGTGGGCGCGGCATCGGATGGTGGCAATACGGGAATCACGGTTGGTGGTTACGACAATGACAGAAAGCCATTTATTTTCGTTGATTTTGCTTGTGGGAGTTGGGGTGGGCGGCCATGGGCGGACGGTGTTCAAGGTAATTCGAATATGTTTGCGAACATGGCGTCCCAATCGATAGAGCTGATCGAGGCGGAAAATCCGTTGCAAGTATTGTCATATGAATTGATACCGGATCGGGCTGGTGTTGGTGAATACCGGGGTGGCGTGCCTTATCGACGCGACTACCGGTTTCTGGAGAAAGAAGCGGTCTTGCAGGTCCGCTCGGATCGACGGCGTATTCGGCCCTACGGGCTTTACGGTGGCCGGCCGGGCAAACCATCCTGCAACATCCTAAATCCGGATCGCAATGCACAAGTACTGGACTCAAAGTTAACCATGACCTTATACCAAGGCGATGTCTTTCGACATGAACTGCCCGGCGGCGGGGGATGGGGCGATCCGCTGAAACGGGATCCGCAAAAAGTACTCAAGGACGTACGCAACGAATTTGTCAGTCGAGAGTGCGCGGCCACAGATTACGGAGTAGTGATAGATGATGCCACGTGGCAGGTAGATGAAGCAGCAACTACTCTACTGAGGGAGGTCCATCGCGAAAAGCGCGGGGCCGAACCGTTACCGACGGTGGCCTGGGAAGACGCCTGAATGAACGCGGTTGGTAACGAGAATCCGTCCACTGACGTTTATCGCGTCGGTGTGGATATAGGCGGTACTTTTACCGATATTGTGTTTGTCTCGCCGGACGGTGCGGTGATTACCCGCAAAGTCTCCTCAACTGCGGATGACTATGCGCGGGCCATTATTGATGGGATCGGTCAGGTCATCACCAGTCATGTCTTAGAGGGCATCACTATTGGTGAGGTGATGCACGGGACGACGGTGGCATCCAATGCCATTCTCGAGATGACCGGTGCACGAACGGGGTTAATTACGACTCGAGGTTTTCGGGATGTGCTTGAGTTGCGGACCTTGCGAATGCCCAGACTCTATGATCTTACTTGGGAGAAGCCTCCACCGTTGGTTGAACGTTACCTGCGTATGGAAGTGGATGAACGCATTGACGCCAACGGCAATATACAACGTGAAGTGGATTCGGCTGATATCGAGCGAGCGGTCGAACGATTGTTGGCAGAAGGGGTGGAGGCGATTGCGGTTTGTTTGTTGAATTCGTTTGCGAATCCTGTCCATGAACAGATGGTGTTAGAAGTCCTAAAAACAAAAGCACCACACATTCCTTGCTGCATCAGTTTCGATGTTTTGCCCGAGATGAAAGAGTACGAGCGGACGTCGACGACGGTTATTAATGCTTATTTGCTACCGGTGGTGTCCAGTTATCTCGCTTCACTGGCGCGAAAATTAACGGAGATAGGCGTTAACGCACCACTGTTGTTAATGCAGTCGAACGGTGGATTGACAACGGTTGAACAGGCCGGTCGTTTGCCTTGTCACATCATTGAGTCAGGCCCGGCGGCTGGGGTGGTTGGGGCCCAGGCGTTGAGTCAGGCGAGCGGTATTGATGATGTGATTAGTTTCGATATGGGCGGTACCACTGCGAAGGCCTCACTCATTGAGAAGGGTATGTACTCGCGCGCTGTCGAATACAGTGTGGGAGCGGGAATCATGGTTGGGTCTCGCTTATTGACGGGTGCGGGTTATCGACTCAAGGTGCCGGCGATTGATCTCGCTGAGGTTGGCGCGGGCGGGGGTTCTATCGTTTGGTTGGATGCCGGTGGTGCGATGCAGATCGGTCCGCGTAGCGCAGGCGCAAGTCCGGGCCCTGTGTGTTACGGGCTAGGTGGTAGCGAGCCCACGGTGACGGATGCAAACGTGGTGCTCGGCTATCTTAATCCCGATTATCTCGTGGGTGGAGAGCTTAAGATTGACTCTGAGTTAAGTCATTCGGTATTGAGCCATGTGGTGGCCACACCGCTTGGCATCGACTTGGTCGAAGCGGCCCATGGTGCGCACGAGATTGCAGCGGCCAACATGATTCGTGCGGTGAAGGCCGTGTCCAGCGAGCGCGGTCGTGATCCGCGTAGTTATGCCATGGTGGCGTTTGGTGGCAACGGGCCACTTTTTGCGGCCACCATGGCGAAGGTGCTTGGAATGAAACGCATACTGGTTCCGCCGAGCCCCGGGGTATTCTCGGCCTTAGGGTTGCTATCGGCTGCAGTGGAGCATCATTACTCTCGAACGTTGCGGCGCTTAGTACGGTTGACCGATCCTCTGGAATTCGAAACAGGGTGGCAGGCGCTCGAGACAGAAGCGCGAACGCAGCTGGCGGCGGATGGCTTCACGCCAGACAAGACGGCGCTATTCCGTTCCGCCAACATGCACTATCGGGGACAAATCTATGAATTGAGCGTGCCGGTAGAGGCCGGGCCTTTTAATGCGGCGGCGGTGCCTGTATTGGAAGAAGCCTTTGCCAGTGAACACGAGCGCACTTACGGGCATCGTGCCGGTCCCGATGAACCGGTGGAATTGGTGAACCTTGAACTGGTAGGTCGGGGGCTAACAGAAGATCGCGGACTACCGGTTGACCAGGGTAATTCATCCGCGGTGCCTGAAAACACGGGTTGGCGGCGCGCTTATTTCGGTCGCGCAGACGGCTGGATCGATACGCCAGTGCTTAAAGACCGTCGGCAATTGTCCGGCGCTCGTGATGGGCCACTTATTATCGAAGAATATGATGCCACGTGTGTGGTTCCCCCACGTGCCTGTGCCGCCCTGGATGAACAGGGCAATATCCTCCTGACCCTGTAGTGCAAGGATTCATGTCCCTGGTGCGAGCGCAGTTAATGAGACAAACAGCGGTTGGGTGCATGATGGTGAGGTGCATTTGATGTTGAAGACGGTGCGAGGTTTTCGCGGTGCCGTGACCTCTCCCCATCACGCGGCTTCACACGCTGGCCTTAACGTATTGCGTGAAGGTGGAAATGCGCTGGAGGCCGCGATCGCGACCGCGGCGGCGATCGCAGTTGTCTATCCCCACATGAATGGCCTTGGTGGTGACAATTTTTGGCTGATCAAGCCGGCGGGACGTTTACCCATTGGGATTGATGCCTGTGGTGCCGCTGCTAAAGGAGTGAATGCCGCGATGTATCGAGAAGCGGGTCACACGGCGATTCCCTCGCGAGGAGGCCAAGCGGCTCTGACGGTCGCCGGTGCTGTAGCTGGATGGCAGGAGGCGTATGCGCTTGCAAAGGAGTGGGGCGGGCGTTTGCCCTTGCCGCGGTTGTTGGAAGAGGCTATCCATTATGCGCGCGACGGTTTCGCGGTCACAGACAGCCAGTACTCCAATACCATCAATAAGCGCGATGAGTTGCGCGCGATACCGGGTTTTTCGAATGCGTTTCTTGCTGACGATGGTGTTGGAGCGCCGATTCCCGGTTCGTTATTTCGAAATCCTGCGCTGGCAACGACTATCGAGTGTTTGGCGCACCATGGCTTGGAGGATTTTTATCGGGGGGATCTTGCTCACCACATTGCCGACGAATTATCTCAAGTGGGTAGTCCGCTGGGGCTTGCCGACCTAGATGCGATGGCGGCACGGCGGGTGACACCGTTGCAATTGAACGTCAACGGTCATGCACTTTATAACCTGCCACCGCCGACCCAGGGCCTTGCGTCGTTGATGATATTGGGCCTGTTCAGTCGTTTAGAGGTGGCCTCAGCGGAGGGCTTTGAATTTGTTCACGCGTTGGTCGAGGCAACCAAGTGTGCGTTTCGAGTTCGTGATCGCGAGATCGGTGATCCGGCTTACATGACGTGTGACCCCAAGACATTTCTAGAGTCGAGCTTGTTGGATCAAATGGCAGGCAGTATTGACAGGGGGCAGGCAGCGTCCTGGCCCGATGGTGGGGGAGATGGCGATACCGTTTGGTTCGGGGCGGTGGATAGTGATGGCAATGCGGTAAGCTGCATTCAGAGCCTTTATTGGGAGTTTGGTTCTGGTGTCGTACTGTCGGGTACTGGATTGACCTGGCAAAATCGTGGAATCAGTTTTTCGCTGGATTCGGCGCATCACAACCAATTGATACCCGGACGCAAACCGTTTCATACGATACAACCCGCGTTGGCCTGCCTGGATGATGGTCGCGTCATGGTGTACGGAACGATGGGCGGTGACGGTCAGCCACAGACACAGGCCGCGCTGTTTTGTCGTTATGCCCTGTACGGCTATCCACTGCAGGCTGCGGTGACGGCGCCCCGCTGGTTACTCGGTAGGACCTGGGGTGAGTCCTCGACCCATCTCAAGATAGAAAGTCGTTTCCCCGCCGAAGTTATTGCATCTCTTCACAGGGCGGGTCACGACGTTCAGCGTGTGGCGGCATTCGACGAGATGATGGGTCACGCGGGTGCGCTCTGTCATCATCCCAATGGACTGATTGAGGGTGCCAGTGACCCTCGCAGCGATGGCCAAGTCGCCACGTTCTGAAGTGCCCACTGCATGGGCCTGGATGGCGCTAGTTGTGCGACGTTGTACTCGGAGGTTGGACAGCTAATCCAGCGGTAGACTCGTATTTTTTAAGCAGGATGCCGTCATCGCCACAACAAGTGTCCGGGCACTGAGTTCCAGCGTAAAGCAATGCGGGGTCCCCTAGGTAAGCATCAACTGGCAGATTCTCAGTAGCGCAATCACACCCTTTGTCTCCATGGACATAGACTCGAGTCAGGCCCGCCTCAGTGGCCATCTCCTGCGTTCGGTACAGCAGCTCGATGGGGGTAGCGGGAACGTGGGAAAGTTGGTAAGCCGGAAAGAAACGGGTGATGTGCCAGGGACTGTCTGCGCCCAGGTGATCACGGATCCAGTGGGCGATGGCCATCAGATTATCAGGCGCATCGTTAAGCCCCGGGATTATGTTGGTTCGGGTTTCAACATGTATACCCAAGTCCTGCGCGCCCTGAACGCACTTCAGTATATCGCTAACGCGCGCTTTACCGCAGATGCGCTGGTAAAACGCGTCATCCATGCTCTTGATGTCCGAGCACAGCACATCGACTCGCCCCGCTAGCAGGACCAGCGCCTCATCTGTGACGAAACTGTTAGAAACGTAAACGGTGAAAAGCCCGGCACGCTTGGCGGCCTCGCAGACATCGAGTACATACTCGAGCCACACTGCCGGCTCCGAATAGGTAAAGGCGATGCCCTGAACACCCGCTTGAATAGCGGTAGCCACGAGTTGTTCTGGCTCTGCAAAAGCGGCTTTCGATTGACCTCGAGCCAACGCATCGAGCGCCTCTTCTCCCCAGGAAATTTCCAGATTGTGGCAGCCACCGCAGCGGAAACTGCAGCCATAACTTCCCACAGACAGCACTTGACTGCCCGGTCGATAGTGTAGGACGGGTTTATCTTCGATGGGTCCGACATCCATGGCGGAAATAACGCCGTAAGAGAGGTTGTACAGTCTGCCGTCCCGGTTGACATGCGCCTGGCAGAAGCCGCGTTGACCATGGCGCAGCCGACAACGCCACAGACACAGATTGCATCGAACCGTTCCATCGGAAAGGTTTTCCTGTAGTTTCGTTGGAACCAGTCGATACGTCATAATTTTTGGACCGTGATCTGTGAGTTGCCCATTGTACGTCACGAGCGCCCATCGCTAAGGTAGACCCTGGTTAATGTGATGGGCTTCCTCCGAAGTGCCCGGTTAGAAGGCGTTAAGCCGAGCGTATATGATGGACGAGTCGGTATAACAAACCCAAAGGAGAGTGTCGTGATTGTCGAGCAGATCTGGACCGCCAACAATTGGCGTAACTTCAATTATTTGGTGGTGTGTCCCGAAACAGGTGAGGCGTTGGCGATCGATCCGCTGGATCACATCAAGTGTCTCAAGAAAGCGCAAGACAATGGTTGGGACATTACCCAGATTCTGAACACCCATGAACACGGGGATCATACCGGCGGCAACGGTGCCATGATTGCGGCTACTGGAGCGCAGTTGCTGGCCCATGAGAATGCAAAGGATCGTATTCCCGGTGTTGATGTGGGTTTAGTGGCGGGCGACCGGATTAGCGTAGGTAGAAGTGTCGAGCTGGAAGCATTGGATACGCCAGGACACACGATGAGCCATGTGTGCCTCTTGTCGCAGGGCGATCAGCCAGCACTCTTTTGCGGCGACACACTGTTTAATGCCGGCGCGGGTAACTGTCACAATGGGGGCCACCCGGCGGAACTGTATGAGACTTTTGCGACCCAGCTATCAAAGTTACCGGATGAGACGCGCGTTTATCCGGGCCATGACTACTGGAAAAACAATCTAGAATTTACGTTGAATCGTGAACCGGACAATGTGCGGGCTCGAGAGATGCTGGCCGAGGCCGGGGTGCAGGATCCGGAAAACTCGCTGGTATCCACTTTGGCTCTGGAGAAACAAGTCAACACGTTTTTCCGTCTTCACAGTCCTACACTGATCAAGACACTGCGGGATGTGTATACAGATCTGCCGGACCATCCTGATGCAAAAACCGTATTTCTAAAATTGCGTGAATTGCGTAACGACTGGTGATGCGAAACCGCTGCCACTTAGTGGGTGGCTCGCTAGCAACAGCAGGACAGTAGTGGTCTGTTTTATGTTGTGGGAAGGTTGCGATCTTTCCAGGCCTGGAATCCACCCACGATATGACTGACATCGTCAAACCCTTGATCGATAAAAAATGAGGCGGCCCCCGCACTAGAAATCCCGTGGTAGCAATACACTAGGAGGGTGTTTTCGCGGCTGGTTTGGTCCAGAAACTCGCTAAGGGTGCTGTCGTTAAGTTGAATCGCCGATTCAAGATGGCCTGCCTGGTAAGAGTCCGTATCGCGTATATCCACGACCGTTACGTGGGAATCTGTGATGAGTTTGGCTGCTGCTTCAGGCTCGATTTCTTTATACATGGGTGTGTTGTTCATCAATGGGTCAGTATGTTAGAGCGTACCGGTTTGCCGCCCTTTGTGGCAGTTGTCTCGAATCAGCTAGTATGGGGAATCTGCCGTTAGCCAAGCATAGCATTGGAGGAATGATATGACCGTCGATTCCATGACACCCAAGGAACGTTTTATGGCTGCGCTCAATGGGCAACCGGTCGATCGCCCGTGCGCGGCCAGCATTACCTCGGTGGTTAACTTCGAACTCATGGATCTGGTGGGGCCCCATTTCCCCGAGGCCAACACAGAGCCTGGACCCATGGCGGAACTTGCTGCCAGTGCGCACGATCTGATGGGGTTTGACAGTGTGATGCCAGTCTTCGGCATCGCGCAGGAAGCTACGGCAATCGGGTGTGTTGTCGATTTCAGTGATCCGGACAATATGCCGACGCCGCAGTTTGCACCCTGGGCCGATCGCGATGCCGAAATTCGTTTACCCGATGGGTTTCCAGATTCGTTCTTTGAGGATAAGTACGTGAAGTGTGCGCTTGATGCGATTCGTTTATTGAAATCGCATTTTGGCGACAAGGTCATGATTCTCGGTAAGGTGATGGGTCCGTGGACCCTTTCGTATCATGCCTACAATGTGCAGGAATTCCTCATGGATACCATTGCGGATCCAGATCGAGTGCGAAAATCGCTCGACACGTTGTCAGAAGTGCCCATTCTGTTTGCCAAGGCGCAGTTGGAAGCGGGTGCTGATGCGATCGTCTGGGCTGACCACGCCACGGGGGATTTGATTCGCAACACCATGTACCGTGACTTTCTTCTGTGGCGACATCAGGAGTTGGTGCCTCAGGTGCCGGCGCCCGTCATACTGCATTGCTGTGGTCGATCGCTCGATCGAATCGAGTATTTCCGGGAGACCCCATTTGCGATGTACCATTTTGAATCTGCCAATGCCCCTGAAAAAATGGTGGCAGGCGCCGAAAATAAGATTCGTCTGGCAGGTAACCTCAATAACCCGCAACTATTGATGCAGAAAACGCCCGAGGATGTTCGAGTGGAGGTCCAGCGAGTGATTGACGCTGGCGTCGATATCATCGCGCCTGAATGTGCGGTGCCGTTGCAGACACCTGTCGAAAATCTTAAAACGATTGTTGCTGTTTGCGAGGACAACCGGCGACACTGATGGGGTATTGGAATTTTGCACGGAAGGACCCATCCTCCGTGAGGTAATCAGAGGCCTTGGTTATACCGCCTAATGGCAAAGAAAACCGTCCTTGTTACTGATTTCACCTGGCCCGCACCAGATATTGAGGCTGCAGTGCTAGCAGAAGTAGATGCTAAGTTACTGTTGGCTCCATCGAGTGACGAGTCAGACCTGATTGAGTTAGTGACGCAGGCAGACGCCATTTTGACCTGTTTCGCCCAGGTGACTGAGTCTGTCATCCGGGCGGGAGAAAAGCTTCAGGTCGTTGGGCGTTACGGCATCGGTGTAGACAATATTGATGTCGCGACGGCAACGGCATTGGATATTCCGGTTACGTATGTTCCCGCTTACTGTGTTGATGAGGTTGCAGAGCACACGCTCGGGTTTATTCTCGCGTTGGCCCGTAAAATTTCTTTATACGATCGTGCCGTACGTCAAGGCAGTTGGAATCTAAAGGATGGGCTGCCGATGCATCGAGTGCGTGGTCGAACGTTAGGGTTGGTTGGATTCGGTCGCATCGGTCAGATGGTTGCCGAGAAGGCGCGTGGATTCTCGATGAATGTGATCTATTACGATCCGAATCCTTCCCTCAACGCGGTGATGGCTACGGGACTAGCGAGCGAAGTGAGCCTAGAAAAACTGATTACCGAATCAGACTTCGTCAGCTTACACGCGCCGTTGACCGAGGGGACTCGGATGCTCGTCAATGCAGACTTTATGCACGCAATGAAATCAACCGCCTGCCTTGTAAATTGTGCACGCGGCGGCCTGGTTGACCATGATGCGTTATTGACTGCGTTGCGCGAAGGTGACATTGCAGGTGCGGCACTGGATGTGTTTGATCCCGAGCAATTGTCACCGGATCACCCGTTACTGCAATTAAATAATCTGATTGCGACTCCCCATGTTGCTTTCTATTCGGCTGAATCAGTAGCGGAATTGCAACGTCGTGCGTCCACGAATGTCGCGGCCATTCTGGCCGGTCGTCTACCGGAGGCGATCATTAATCCAGAAGTGTTGGAGCGCCCGCGTTGGCGACATCTTACAGGCAGTGTGGAATGAAGCTATCGCGTATTGCCTAGAGCGCTGCGAGAATTTTCGGCTATCTACAACCCGAGTAACCTTTAGTGGAGCATGCTGTGTCCCTGTCGATATCCTCAATGACGTAATCGAGATTCGACCCTAGGCGGTAACTTTCAAAGGTCGTAACGCCCGGTGCTACCTGACCATGGTGCTAGGGTCATCGGTGGAATGTGAGCGTGGTTGTGTTGGGATGCAACGGTGTATAGCTCCGGTGAGTATTATGAGTGGAGTATAATGATCACTCTAAAAGCCCCGTGATTGCGGGGTTTTTGTGCGCTAAGTAGTTTCAATTCCTTAACATCCGGAGATGTTTTTATTCTGATGACCATTAGAGGGTCATTTTTTTACGGCTGGGTGGTCGTGGGCGTAACGTGCGTTGTGATGATACTCGTCTACGGCGTACGGCATTCGTTCTCAGTTTTCTTTCCACCTATTCTCGATGAGTTTGGATGGGGCCGGGGAGAGACGGCGGTGATGCTGTCTTTGCATCTTTTTTTCTACGGTGTGGCGGCACCCGTGGTCGGCACGATGACTGACTGGTGGCATCCTCGTCGGATTCTATTGATTGGGGTCGTTATTCTGTCGAGTGCGGTTGCCATGTGTAGTCTGGCGACGAGCCTGTGGCACTTCTATCTAATATTTGGGTTGTTTACCCCCATTGGGCTTGCCTGCTGCGGATCACCGGTAATCAACCCGACTATCGCCAACTGGTTTTCAAAAAACCGTGGGCTAGCACTGGGAGTGGCACAGATGGGCGGTGGGCTGAGTTTCGTCTACATCATCTATCCCGAGTTTGTTATGTCGATTGCTGGTTGGCGGACAGCGTATGTTGCAATGGGTGTGACCATGCTGATCATCCTCATGCCGCTGGTTTACTTTTTTTATAGGTATCATCCGCGCGAGAAAGGTTTATTGGCGTACGGATTAAAGGAACTGATGCCGGAAAGATCCGAGGACTTAGCGGGTGCCGTGCGCGCAGAAAAACTGGAATGGACGTTGTCTGCCGCCATGCGGACACCACAACTATGGCTAATGGTGGTGTCCCAAACATTTTTCTGGGGAACAGGGTGTTACCTGATTCTCGCCCATGTTGGAAAGTTTACGCAGGATGCCGGGTACTCGAGCCTTTTTTCCGCGTCCATGTTCGCCCTATACGGTGTGTCGATGGTGTTGGGGCAATTGTCAGCGGCAATCTCCGATTGGATTGGCCGGGAAGTGACAGTCGTCATTGCGGTGGGTCTGTGTATTGTCGGGTTAGTCGCTTTGCTGTCGGTAATCGATAACACGGAACCGTGGCGGCTCTATGTGTATGCAATCTGTTTTGGATCGGGTGCAGGCCTTCAGGCACCAACGATCTTTGCCGGTGCGGCTGATCTTTTCTACGGCAAGCATTTCGGTTCAATTAACGGTGTTGTTTTGGCTGGCATGGGTATCGGTGGTGCGTTCGGACCGTGGGTCGGGGGATACTTGTACGACCTATCGGGCACTTACCAAGATGCCTTCATCCTGTCAGCGGCGACATTTATCATCTCGGCAGTGACATTCGTATTTTCAGCACCACGCAAAGGAATTACCCGGCATTCCTTACCTTCAGATCACAGGACCTAGATACAACGGCCGCCATCGACCTCCATGGTAATCCCTGTAATAAACGCAGCGTCATCGCTGGCCAGGAACAGGGCGGCACGGGCGATATCCTGCGGGGTTGATAATCTACCCATGGGAATGGTCGCCTGAAATTTGGCCCTGTTTTCAGGGGTATCGGGAGCCCCCATAAAAGTCTCCAACAGGCCCGTCTCCCCTATGACCGGACACACTGCATTGATCCGGATGTTCTTGTCGGCAAATTCGATCGCGAGCGACTTCGTCAGGTTATTCACGGCGCCCTTCGAACTGCAGTAGACGCCAAGTCCCGGTCTTGGCCGCAGGGCTGCGGTCGAGGAGGTATTGATAACCGAACCGGCGCCTTGCTCCAGAAAGATGGGAAGCGCTTCTTGAAGGGCGTGAAATATCGCCTTCACGTTGACATCGTAGACTCGATCAAATTCATCTTCGGTCACATCGAGAAAAGGTTTGTTGCGGTGGGTAAAGCCGGCATTGTTAACCAGAACATCCAGGCGTCCGCCGAAATCAATGGCAGCCTGAATCATTAAGCGGGTGTCCTCCCGGGACGACACATCTGCGTGGACATAGGTAGCTGAGCCGCCGGCTTGTCGAATTTCCTGGGCAATCGTTTGCCCGGCATTGTCGTTAATGTCATTAACAACGACCTTTGCCCCTTCACTGGCGAAGAGGCGTGCAATGCCAGCGCCAAATCCGGAGCCAGCGCCGGTGACCAGGGCAACTTTATCTTTAAGGCGCATGACGTTTTCCTCTCGATTTGCTTCAGTGTGATGGGTTTTGATGGAGAACAAAGAGACAGCGGTGAGGCGTCTACTGCTAACGCGACTTTAGCACCGTCATCACTGATGGCTATTGGCTAGATCACCTGTTCTTTTCTTAGTTCTGCGAGATCGTTGTCGTTAAGCCCTAGCCAGTCACGATAAATTTGTTCGTTATGTGCGCCCAGTGCGGCGCCTAGGTGCTCAATTGTGCCCGGAGTTGCCGAAAGTTTCGGCACGACCCCTTGTATTGCCAGATCGCCAATTCTCTCATCTTTAACTCGTATCAGAGTGTCCCGTTCCCAGTATTGTGCTTCCTCAAAGATGTCGGCAATGCTGTTGACCGGCCCGCACGGCACATCACCGCTGGAACAAAGTTCAACCACTTCATTCCGAGTTCTAGTCTCGGTCCACGAACTGACCACCTGGTTGACTGCTTCGCGGTTGTTCAGGCGGGCCTTGACGGTGCCATAGTGCTCGGGTGTGGCCAGTTCTGGTTGTCCAATGACGGTGGCGAGACGGGCAAACATCTTATCGTTGGTGCAGGCAATGGCGACCCACTTACCGTCTGACGTGGGGTAATGACTGTGGGGGACTGACGTGTGTGTTTCAGTTCCCATTCGTTCGCGTACCTGCCCAGTTTTGTCGTAGACAGCGGCGATCTCATCGAGAAAGCGAAAGATGCCGTCATGCAAAGCGATGTCGATGAACTGTCCCTCTCCGTTCCGGTCCCGCGCACGCATAGCCAGCAGCACGCCGTACGCGCCGTAAAGGCCAGTGAGGTAGTCGGCTAACGTCGTGGATCCGGCAATCAGCGGTGGTGTGTCCGGCTGTCCTACGAGATAGGTCAGCCCGGCAAACGCCTGGGCAATACGGGCAAAGCCGGGCAGGTCTTTCTTAGGGCCATTTTGTCCGTAGGCGGAGACTCGTAGCATGATCAGCCCCGGGTTAAGTTGGCGCAAATCCTCATAACCGATCCCCCATCGTTCCAGGGTGCCGGGGCGAAAGTTTTCGATCACAACATCGGCATCACGTATCATTTTGCGAAAGAGATCAGCTCCTTTAGGCATTTTTAGATCGAGTGTGATGCACTTCTTGTTGCGCGCTTCGTTAATCCAGAAGTACGTGTCCCCCGCGTCACTGCTAGCCCCAAGGTGACGAAGTGAGTCACCGATCACCGGTTTCTCAATTTTGATGACCTCTGCGCCAAATTCTGCGAGGCAGGCGCCAGCAAAAGGCGCGGCGACAAAAGTGGCAATATCGAGCACTCGGAGACCTCGAAGCGGCGGTTCTCCGGGTGCTGGTGTGGTTTCGTTCTCGCTCATAGTGTGGTGTCGTTACTCGGTTGCTCTACGCTCAGTGGCCTTCGGTTGCGGGTATCCAGAAATGCCCTCGCCGCGAGCGATTACACCACACGCAAAGAGTGCCTGTCTCTAAGGCGATGGAAGCGTTTAAACTGTACACCAGTTTTCCGGAGCAAATGCAGGGGATTGGCTGAACAATGACTTGGATGGTTGGCGTCGACGTGGGTGGGACATTCACCGACTTCTTTGCGCTCAATGAGTCGACCGGTGCCTTCCATGTAGGCAAGTACCCCTCGACGCCCGATAACCCGGCTGATGCGGTTACACAGGGTTTGATTGATCTCGCGGCTGCGAACGACCTTGAGCTCGTTGCATTGCGACACCTGTCTCACGGGACGACCGTGGCGACCAATGCCTTGATTCAACGTAAAGGGGGCAGGGTCACCCTTTTGACGACGCGCGGTTTTGCCGATCTGCTTGAAATTTCACGTCAGACGCGACCTCATATGTGCGACCTGTACCAGGATCATCCGCCACCGCTGGTGCCCCCTGAGCGTCGTCTTGAGGTCACCGAGCGCATCACCGACGGGGGTGAAGTGTTGGTTGAGCTTACGGACGAGGCAGTTGCTGAAGCGTGCGCGTCAGTCAAAGCATCAAAGCCGCAAGCGTGTGCTGTATGCCTGTTGTTTGCGTTTCAGAACGACGAGCATGAGCAACGCCTGTGCGCCGCGCTGGCACAGGCAATCCCGGGTGTTTATGTTTCTTCCTCATCTGCTGTGCAATCTGAGTTTCGTGAAGTGGAGCGATTTTCTACCACCGTACTGAATGCCTACCTGCAGCCGGTGATGGCCGACTACATTAGTGAACTCGAAACTGCGCTGACGCGCGTAGCGCCCAGTGCAAGCCTGGGCCTTAATCAGTCCAGCGGTGGGTTGATGTCCCTGGCTCGTTCGCGGGATCTCCCCATCCGCACGGCCCTGTCGGGCCCAGCGGCGGGCGTCGTTGGGGCAGCTCATATAGCGCGGCAGGTCGATCGCCCTAATGTCATTACCCTTGATATGGGAGGAACCAGCGCCGATGTTGCGTTGATTCGAGGGGCCTCGGTGCCCATTGCGTTTGGACGCGAAGTGGCTGGGTTCCCTATACGGATGCCGATGGTTGATGTGGAAACAGTGGGTGCTGGGGGCGGTTCCATCGCATGGATCGATCGCGATGGTTTGGTAAAGGTCGGTCCACACAGTGCAGGTGCCTCACCGGGTCCGGCCTGTTACGGGCAAGGGGGTCGTGATGCTACTGTGACCGATGCCAATCTATTTCTTGGTCGCCTAAGTCAGGGCGGGTTATTGGGTGGCGCAATGGCGCTGGATCTGGATCGAGCTCGTCAAGCCGTTGAAGACATTGCGCAAAAGTTGGAGACATCCACGGTGAGGGTGGCACGCGGTGTGATTGATATCGTGGTGGCTAATATGGTTCGGGCGATTCGCACCATTTCCGTGGAACAAGGACATGATCCCAGAGATTACGTGCTGATGCCCTTTGGTGGTGCGGGCCCATTGCACGCCCGTGAGGTGGCAACGAATCTGGGTATTCGAGAAATTCTTGTACCAGCAGCTCCCGGAATTGTGTGTGCACATGGATTGGTGGTTTCAGACCTGCAGGAAGATTTTGTCGTGGGT
>CAJQRU010000134.1 GCA_905612355.1 uncultured Gammaproteobacteria bacterium | reverse complement strand
GCGTTGTTCCACCGGCATCGATCGCTCGCGCCAGGACACGTTTGATAGCCACGCACAAGTCACCGTAGCGGTGCCGTGAAATACGCCCCGCACCTCTTGCAGGATGGATATGAGCGTGGTGGAGCGCCTCACTAGCATAAATATTGCCGACACCCACCACAATACGGCCGTCCATGATGAAATTCTTTACAGCCCCACGACGATTGGCAGCTCGGGAATAAAGATAATCACCGTTAAAGTTATCACTCAACGGCTCGGGACCCAGGTGCGCCAGCCATCTTGAGGTTAGGGGGTGTTTACCGAGCCATACCACCAGTCCGAACCGTCTTGGATCTCGAAATCTGAGCTGTGCCCCATTCTTGAATAGTAAATCGACATGATCATGTTTGTCGATTGGTACTGATGCACCGATCACCCGCAATCTCCCTGACATTCCCAAGTGAATCGCCAAGGTCCCGCAGTCAAAATGAAACAGGAGATATTTCGCGCGTCGTTCAATATCACGTACGACTTGATCTTTCAATTTTGACTTCAGTCCACGGCTAACAGGCACCCTCAATTGCCGTTGGCGAACAACGACCGCTTTGACCGACTGACCAATAAGATGCGGCCTGATACCACGCAGCGTCGTTTCAACTTCAGGCAATTCTGGCATGTGCAGACTTTATACAAATCAGGTCGGTTTTGTTGGCCTCATCATAACTGCCACTCGCCTTCGATAATTGACAGGGCCATGTCACAATGGGTTTTATTACTACTCAATCAAAAGGCTGTATGTGAGCATGCCGTTTACTATTAAGAATAGTCATACCGGACAATCTTTTCCCTCCGATGGCGCAGCATCAATACTCGATGCTGCGCTCAGCGCTGGCCGAGCGTTTCCCTATAGCTGCCGCGGTGGATCCTGCGGTACCTGTAAAGCAAAACTCATCTCAGGGGAAATTACTTCAGGCCCATTTGGTGAAACAGCATTGAGTGCGGCCGAGAAATCCGCTGGATATATTCTTCTATGTCAGGCTAAAGCACAGAGTGACCTTGAGATTGATGCAAGAGAGCTCGCGTCTGGCCCACCCATCCCTATTAGGACATTGCCTTGCCGCGTCGTTCAAATTACACATTTATCCCACGACGTCATCGAACTCTCCCTAAAACTTCCACAGAACCAATCCTTGGAGTATCTGGCTGGGCAATACATCGATATCCTTCTGCGCGATGGACGCCGCCGCAGTTTTTCGATCGCCAACCCGCCCGATCCCGAAGCCGGCATCTCACTGCATATCCGACGTGTTCCGGACGGCCGCTTTACAGGCCACGTGTTTGACGGTCTACGCGAGCGGGACTTGCTCCGCTTTCAGGGGCCTTTTGGGACCTTTTTCCTTCATGACGAATTGGATCGGCCTGCCGTTCTGATGGCCGGCGGTACCGGCCTTGCCCCCATTAACGCGATGCTGCAAGCGGCATTCCAACAAAATGACGAACGCCCTTTCCATCTTTTCTGGGGAGTGCGTTCACAGCAGGATCTTTATCAGCACAGCCAACTACAGGCTTGGTCAGAGAAACACCACAACCTAATCTATACCCCGGTTTTGTCTGAGCCCCAAACAGAACTCCCGTGGGACGGAGAGACGGGCTGGGTGCACGAAGCCGTCTTGCGCAGATTTCCTGATCTATCCAATGTGGCACTCTACACCAGTGGCCCACCACCTATGATTGAAGCGGCTAAGTCCATTTTCTTCCAGCATGGCTTATCTGACGAACATTTCTTCTACGATTCCTTCGAATTCGGGGCTGACACATTGGTGTGACGACCAAGCGCTAGAAATTGGCTGCCAAAGTTCGCGTTGGCAGATGCTTCGAGCGACAACAAATCCGGATTGTCTAGCGTTGAGACGGAATCTGCCATTAACCCTTCGACGCCACGACGATAACACTGTAATGCGTTGGCACTCTGCCCAATCGACTCCAGTAACAAACCCAAGTCCATAGCGTAACGCTGGCTTTCGTCCTGCCGTGAGGTTTCCATTAGCAAAGCAATCGCTTTTTCTTTTTCCCCTTTTTCAAGATACAGCCGGGCGAGCGTCATCAAAAGCTCTGGGCTCCGCTGTTGAACCGTCGCCCAAGTCTCGGCCATCCGAATCTGCTCTTCCAAGCGATCAGAATGGGCCAGACCATACAGACTAACCAATTCCGTATTCCACTGGCGATAGATCGCACGCCGCAGTAACTGTTCAGCCTGGTTCATTCGACGCTCACTGATTAACACCCGCGCATAGGTAGCGACATACCCCGCATCATTGCGTTCTTTTCGACTCAGCCGTCGCCACGCAGCGCTCACACCACCCCCTGGTCCTTGGGCTTCCGTCATCAATCGGGCGACACCTAATTCCCGCGTTAGCGCTTTCGTTTGTTCTGGCCCCAACAGCTTGCTTCGCCGACTGTCGTTGAGCACCTTTTCAAGGGCATCCCAATTCCCTTCTTGA
>CAJQRU010000133.1 GCA_905612355.1 uncultured Gammaproteobacteria bacterium | reverse complement strand
GAAGATCTTCCATCTCAGTCGGCCCATGATCGGTAAACTTCGAAGCAGCAATACTGCCCACACCAGTTGTTGCCTTAGTCAAATGACCTCGCAAAATTCTCATGAAAAGCAGGTCTGTGGCGCGGACCATCATAACGTTCACCCACCTTTGGTTCGTTGTTATCATCCTGGCGCTTGTGCCTTCGGAAAATGCTATACCATGGCAGGATCATCGTAGCTTGGGATTCAAGAGATCGACATGTCTTTTTCTTTGACTGGGTTTGTACAATCCGCACGCTCTGCGGCAGCTGACGCTCGGCCTGTGGCCGCTGTTCAAACGCTTATGTCACAGACATTCGCAGATCCCCAGGCCATCGCCAAGGCGGTCGGTTCTTTTATTGCGGCCGATGAATGCCTGCACGAGGATGACGAGGTCTCGGTTTACACGGTGCGTTTCGCACCAGACGAGCTGGTGCCTCCCCACAATCATCGGATACCCGCCTTTCTAGGCGTCTATGAAGGGACCGAGGTCAATCTCCTTTACCGACAGGTGGAATCAGGCCCATTGGAACTGACCAAACGCCGGGTTCTCAATCCTGGCGATACGATGGCAATCGGTGGTGATGGCATACACGCAGTGCATACCGAGAATACAATGCCAAGCCTTGGCTTACATATTTACCTGGGTCGATTGAGCACCGTTTCACGTGAGCTTTTTGACGCCGAAACAGGACAGTCCATGCCGTTTACCGATGAAAATTATCAGATGCTCGTCAGACCCCTGTTATGACCGGTGCCACACTGGATGTTTGTAGCGATTCGGTGAGCCCCTGACGGATCACGATCGGCCCAGGTACATTCTATGCCAGCAATCCGTTCGAAGATTACTGTTCGACCGATGTCTGTACACATTGGTGCCGAGATTGAAGGCGTTGACCTTACCCAACCGCTCTCAACGGAAATAGTCAGCGATATCCGCCAGGCACTTCTGAAATGGAAAGTCGTGTTTTTTCGAGATCAACATCTTGATCATGCCCAGCATGTTCGGTTCGCGCGGCATTTCGGCGCTTTAACACCGGGCCACGTCGTCTTCGGCCATGACGAGACCTATCCTGAAATCTATTCGGTGGGGAAATTCAGAACAGCAACCCTAAATACCGCTCCACCCGCGAGCCGACCATGGTCAGGTTGGCATACTGACATTACTGCCGCGATCAACCCACCGGCAGCATCTATTCTTCGCGGCGATGTCGTGCCGCCCTATGGTGGCGACACTCAGTGGACCAATCTAGTCACGGCCTACGCAAGTTTGTCGCCCACATTCCAGGAGATGCTTGATAAGTTGCGTGGCGTTCATCGGTTCGAAGTTAAAGTCAGCGCCGACGGCGAGAGCGTTAAAGAGTTTGCGACACGTGTAAAAGAGCGATTGATAGTCAGCGAGCATCCACTGGTGACTGTTCATCCTGAAACTGGCGAGCGGGTGCTGTACTGTAGCCCGAGTTATATCAAATCCATTACCGGCTTGAATCCCCGAGAAAGTCAACAAATCATGGAGCTACTCTGGGAACATGCGGTGCGCCCAGAGTTCACAGTACGATTCAGGTGGGGAAAAGGCGACATTGCTTTCTGGGACAATCGCGCAACAGCCCACCTAGCACCCAGTGATATTTATCAGACAGATTTTGACCGGCAGTTTTACCGCGTCACGCTATTGGGAGCGGTTCCTACGGGGATAGATGGTTCAAGATCCCGAGCAATTGAAGGAAAGCCAATTGAAGCCGTGTCCTCGTGAGCATTGATGAGTTGACGTTGACAAACCGTTAACGCAACAGAAACGATGGGTATTTGTCCAGTTAACACGAGTCGTGCCAACCACCACCTTCGAAGCCAGTTATTTATCCAGTAGTTCAACCAATGCATGTTACGCCTGTATTGACTAGCTAATTTTCTTTATCCACCTTGAATACGCGGCAACAAAAAGACCTCAGCACCTTCGGGAATCTCCTGCGACCAGTTATCACGAAAAATGTCTCCGTTGACCGATACTGCAATCCCATCGTCGAGCTGAATCTGCATTTGCGGATATTGTTTGACCAGTTCGCGCAGCAATTCCCGTATGGTCGCTGCACTGATCAAAACCGACGCAGCGCCGTCAGCCGCTGATTTCAGTGGGCCAGATAAGCAGACTTTCAGCATAGTCGCGAAATTCAGGCCTGTTTTTCCTTAATGGCTTTGCGGATCCGGGGTGGTGACATCGGCACATGGGTCATACGAACGCCAGTGATATCAGATAGCGCGTTTCCGATTGCCGCTAGTGGCGGTACGATAGATGTCTCTCCAACACCGCGAATCCCATACGGATGGTTGGGGTTCGGAATCTCAAGAATCTGGGTGTCGATGAACGGTAAATCGGAGCAGACCGGTATTCGGTAATCCAGAAAACCAGGGTTCTGTAGGCGGCCATCATCGCCGTAGATATATTCCTCATTCAGCGCCCAGCCAATGCCTTGGGCAGCGCCGCCCTGGAACTGTCCCTCGACGTAGTCGGGATGGATTGCCTTGCCCGCATCTTGAATGACGGTATAGCGTACAACTTTTGTGGCGCTGGTCTCTGGATCCACCTCGATATCGCAGATGTGACTCGCGAACGAAACCCCTGCACCATCAGCGACAATCTGACTGTGACCGGCGATGGGTCCGCCAGTGTTCTCTGATCCGGCAGCCAAGTCACCCAGACTCAGGGGTTGAAGCTGCTTGTGCTTCTTGCCCTTTGCAATCGCGTTACCCTCATGCCAGACAACATCTTTAACGGGTATCTCCCACGTATTGGCTGCACGTTGGCATAACTCTTCGATGGCATGACGCGCGGCGAAAATAGTCGACATGCCCGAGGAGAAAGTTCCCCGGCTGCCATCTGTCATGTGGTTGTGTCCGAGGGATCCGGTATCGGCGATATTGCACTTCACGCGCTCATAGGGAATGCCAAGTTCTTCGGCCGCGATCAGTGACAGTGACGCTCGTGCGCCACCGACATCGACTGTGCCAACGGTCAGTGTGACCGTCCCATCGACTCCAATATTAAGATCGGTACACGTCTCACCGCCAAAATTAAACCAGAAACCGCAGGCCATGCCCCGACCTTGGTTCTTTCCAAGCTTTCCCCGCATGTGCGGGTGTTTCTTGACAGCAGCCAGCGTGGGGCCGATGCCAATGGGGCCGTAAGTTGGACCATAGGATGACTTGGTCCCTTCTTTGGCGGCGTTCTTGATTCGAAAATCAACGGGATCCATTCCGATCTTAGCCGCCACTTCATTGATCGTGCTTTCCACTGCAAATGCAGCCATCGGTGCAGAAGGTGCTCTATAGGCAGCCACTTTGGGTCGGTTAACCAGAACATCGTAGCCGATCGTTTTCACGTTTTTCAGGTCGTAACAAGCATAAGCTGTCATCGCGCCCAGCATCGCCCAAATGCCTGGAAACGCACCGTCCTGGTAGCGCAATTCCGCGCTCGCAGCAGTGATCGTACCGTTCTTTTTGACACCGATCTTGACATCGATTGAAGTCGATGAGGTCGGACCGGTGCTTCGAAACACTTCGTCCCGAGTCATCTCCAGTTTCACCGGGCGATTGGCCTTGCGAGACAACGCCAACGCAATGGGCTCCATCCATACATGAGTTTTACCGCCAAACCCACCGCCGATCTCTGAAGCGGTCACCTTGAGTTTGGCGACATCCATACCGAGCAGCGCCGCGCACGTGTTTCGATAAACAAAATGCCCCTGAGTGGTTACCCAAAGCTCGCCATGGCCGTCAGGTCCCACACTGGCGAGGCAGGCATGTGGCTCAATGTAGCCCTGGTGAGTCTGCTCAGTTTTATAGCTTTTCTCGACAACCACATCAGCCGCTTTGAAGCCGGCTTCGACATCGCCATGGCCAAATTCACTGACCTTTGCCACATTCGATGGAGATTTTGGCTTGGGTGATACGCCGCGTGTATACACGCGTGGTTGTACGATCGGTGCGCCAGGTTTCATTGCCGCGTCCACATCCGTTACGTGCGGCAGAACCTTGTAAGTCACACGGATCAGCTTCAAAGCCTTCCGGGCCGTTAGCTCATCGATGGCCGCGACAGCTGCAACGGCGTGGCCATCATAGAGCGCTCTGTCGCGCGCCAGGCAATTTTCAAGCGTATCGTACAGATCGCGGTCACCGTTGGTCACATCGGGCAAATCTTTGCTAGTGATTACGGCCTTAACGCCTTTTAGCTTTTCCGCTTTAGAGGTATCAATGCGTTTGATTTGCGCATGGGCATGGGGGGAGCGCAACACCAGGGCAACAAGCTGCCCCGGGGCAAATGTATCTGCACCGTATTTCGCCCGGCCGGTTACTTTATCAAGGCCGTCGGGTCGCGGTGGACGGGTGCCTACCGCTTTGAACTTTCTATTTTTGAACTTTGGGTCATCTGCCATCTCAGGCATCTCCTGCAAATGAGTTTGGGTAATGTCCTGATCGCGGTGATCGGTTCATCCGGTAACAGAGGTTATTTCTTTCTGAGTTCAGTTGCCGTCGCCCTAACAGCGCGTACGATCTTATCGTACCCCGTGCAACGACAGAGATTCCCCGCCAAGGCAAATCGTATTTCCTCATCAGTCGGGTTCGAATTTCGATCGAGCAAGGCCTTACTTGCTATCAGAAAACCAGGCGTGCAAATACCGCACTGTAGCGCTGCATGTTTAATAAAGTTGGATTGCAACGGATGCAAAGAATCACCGTCTGCAAGACCTTCCACGGTACCCACTTCGCGGCCCTGGGCCTCTACACCCAACACGAGGCAGGAACAGACCAAACGACCGTCTAGCGTAACGCTACAAGCACCGCAGTCCCCGGTGCCACACCCTTCTTTAGAGCCGGTCAGACCGAGCCGATTACGCAGTACTTCGAGTAGCGTCTCGCCAGTCTGGCAGACGAACTCCGTCGCATCGCCATTGATCATCGTTGATACCAGTGTTCCTGCCATCATTTGCCCCTCGCGCGCTGGTAAGCCATTTTAGCCGCCCGCTGGGCAAGGACTCCCGCGACTTCGGTTCTAAATTCAATAGTGCCGCGTTTGTCATCGATCGGGTTACAGGCGGCGCAACACGCTTGCGCCAGTAGATTGAGTGCAGCTTTGTTCAGTTTTGTTCCAACGATAGCCTGCGCCGCCGCGGGTACCAATAAAGGTGTGGGAGCAACGGCTCCTAGGGCGACTCGTGCACTTTTAATAACCAAGTTACTGTCCAGTGTCAGGCTAACACCTGCGCCGACCACGGCAATATCCATCTCTGAGCGCGGTGTAAAACGAAGGTAGGCATCACCGGACTTGGGCGGCCGTTTCGGTAGAGTAATCGCCTCGACCACCTCGCCTTTACGCAACGAGGTCGTGCCGGGGCCGGTTATTACTTTTTCCACCGCAACCGTCCGTCGACGTTGCGGCCCGACCACATTGACCTTTGCCCCTGCGGCTATCAAGGCCGGTACTGCATCTGCCGCGGGAGACGCGTTACACAGGTTGCCGGCGATGGTGCATCGGTTTTGAATCTGATCAGACCCTATCAAGTTGGCAGATTCCACGACGCCGGGCCAAGTCTTTTTCAGCGAAGTGTTTTCACCCATCTCAGCAGCAGAGACCGCAGCGCCAATTCGAAACCCTGTCGCCAATTTCTTGATCGACTGCATAGCTGGGATCTGTTTGATGTCGACCAACAGGTCAGGCTCGACAAACCGACCTTTCATGCGCACCATCAGATCAGTGCCGCCTGCGAGAACAAATGCCTGGCCACGTTCACCCTGTATGAGGACGGCGGCCTCTTTGCTTGTGCTGGGAGTTTGGTATTTCATCGGCGAACTCGTTTAGTTTTTGTTGATAGTGCAACGATCTATGATGCCGAAGTTTACGGCTTCGGCTCAATAACGTTGGGGGAACTGGGTAACAATTTTCGCCCTCATGTTATCAATGTCTTATGGCGATGATTCACGCCCGGCCAGTAGTGACATGGTTTTTTTAACCCAATTTTCTTCAAAGAAGTTATATCCCCTAAATAGTACCGTGTAACTTTCGTGTGGGACACTTTCTCTTAGCCCTTACCACCACGACCCACTGCCCATCCTGCAGATCAATGGCTTTCGCAAACGTCAATTACCCATTGTGCGGGGGATGCTTACACAGTTATTTATCAGTTTTGTAATTGTTACCAGCTTATAAGCGCAATGCCAATTTAGTAAAACTTGCCCATCCCTGGACGAGAATTTGCGATCGTCTATGATGGTCGCAATGGACAGCAAGTCGAAAAATATAGACCTCATTATACTTGGTGCCGGGGCCGGGGGCTTGACAGCCGCGGCGGTGGCAGCGACAGAGGGACTGAAAGTGCTGGTGCTCGAAAAAGCTGCCCAGGTCGGCGGAACCACTGCAATTTCCGGCGGCATGATCTGGGCACCGAACAACCACCTCGCCAACTCGCCTGATAGCTTGGAAAAAGCGGAAACCTATCTCGACGCGGCGGTACCGACAGACGCAGGACGATCTCAGCGCCACACTTTTCTCGAGCTGTCCGTCGTCATATAAATTGGAACACTTCAGCTTATTCATAGTCAATAGATGAATATGACTTGTTCTGATGATCGTTTGGCACAATCAGACTTGATACAAACAGTTCTATAAACGAGGGTAAATCATGAGTAAGACACCAACACCGAACGTGCGTGACAACATACGTGCCACCGCACCAAAGTTGATCGAACTGACTGAAGAAGTAATCTACGGTGATATGTGGGAGAGAGAAGAGTTGTCGAAACGTGACCGTAGTCTAATCACGCTCGCGGCACTGATTGCCATGGGCCGCGAACGACAACTAATTGGTCATCTGAATCGGGCCGTAGACAACGGCTTAACCCATGACGAAATTATTGAGACGATTACCCACTTGGCCTTCTATTCTGGTTTCCCGACGGCCATAACGGCCGCCACCATCGCCAAAGAAGTCTTTGCCGACCGTTCAGACCCGATATAGAAAGTTCTGTAGTCCAAATAAAAATGAGACCCAGGAAATGTGGATTACTGTCTATCTCATAGACGTTTGCTCGCCAATTCACTACCCATCCCAAAATAGTTGTTAGAAAGTTTGCAGTAACCGATCGATCTAGAGTGATCGACTCCAGTTTGTCGGATTCCTGTGGTCGGAAATCGTCAGTCATCAATTATTAGAAGTAATTTTGAGACTTTGTAACAATCACTATTGAGTTTGTTGTCGTTCTCATACCCAGTATTTCCCATAATCCTATCGACAGCCTACGGCGAGAATTTTCGGAGTTAAAAGGCCCAATATGAAACTCCAGATCCACCAGAACTAGGATCAACCGTCCAAAGGGTCAAGTACAAAATAAGTCAGATCTGACTTATTTTAGGGGAAACGATATCGTGGGTGTCTGGGTCACTCCCACTCAATAGTGCTTGGGGACAGGCATAACATTTAACCTTCAAGAAACCTGTTGGGTTCGTACATATGTGAAGGAAGTGGACGACACAATACTCTAGCAATATCGATGACATATTGGTCATCAGGCAGGCGCCATCGATTGCCTGAATTCAGGTACGCGTTTATATTGTGCTCAGAAACCACCTCCTCCTGTAACTGCTTCAACTGAGGGTAATTGTTGAGACAAGTTGGAGAGAATTCGATAAAAGACGTCAATGATTCTCCCATAATAATGTCGGCTACACTTAGTTTTTGCCCAACTAAAAACTCACCTTCATTTTGGGTCAGAATAAACTCAAAATGCTTTCCAAACTTCATTAATGAGGCATCAAGGTCTCTGGATGCTTCATCTTTGTCGGCTTTGAAAGCAAACTGCATCGCTGAAACATTGAAATCTCCAACCGCCCCCACCAGCATGTCACACCTTACAGCCTCCGCATCTGTTGTACCGTAGAGATCACCTCGTCGAGCTAAGAACGAAATCATCGCGCTGCTTTGGGATAGCCTCAGATCATCAAGCTCGAGCAGAGGAAGTTGATTGAATGGGAGTTTCCCTGAGGCTTTTAGGTTGTCGAAATCATTATGGTCTTCGAGAGATATATTAATGAAGTCGATGTTGTTGATCGCCAGCATCCATCTTGTCGTTTCCGCCCTCCCACGCCCTTTGAAGTAATGCAATTTAGCAGGTTTCATAATATAGAGGCTCGTTCAGTTTTTATTCCCACTCAATCGTCGCCGGTGGCTTCGCCGAAATATCATAGGTCACTCGGCTAACGCCACGAACCTCATTGATAATACGACTCGCGACCGTAGTCAGTAGTTCGGCCGGGAGGCGCTTCCAATCCGCGGTCATGAAATCAACGGTTTCGACTGCCCGCAGGGCAATTACATACTCATAAGCCCGGTTGTCCCCAACCACCCCGACAGACTTGACCGGGAGAAACACCGCAAAGGCTTGACTGACCGAGTCGTAAAGCTCCGCCTTTCTTAGTTCCTGTAAAAATATAGCATCGGCATCACGAACGATCTCAAGATACTCTGGCCGCACCTCGCCTAACACTCGGACACCCAATCCCGGCCCTGGAAACGGGTGGCGAAATACGACCGAGCGGGCCAATCCCAACTCGAGACCAATTTGACGAACTTCGTCCTTGAATAGGTTCCGTATGGGCTCCAGCAGATTAAGATCGAGGTGCTCAGGCAACCCACCTACATTATGGTGTGACTTGATTACCTTCGCCTTTCCGCTGGCTATACCAGCGGACTCGATTACATCTGGGTAGATCGTTCCTTGGGCAAGCCAATCTACCCTACCCACATTACTTGCCGCCTCCTGAAACACATCGATAAACACATGTCCGATAATTCTTCTCTTCTCTTCCGGATCGCTCACCCCACTTAAAGCATCGAGGAATTGGTCTTGCGCATTAATCGCCATGACGTTAACGCCAAGATGATCAGCGAACATGGCCCGCACTTCTTTCTGTTCATCTTTTCTGAGCAATCCATTGTCAACGAAAACACAGATTAATTGGTCACCAATGGCTCTGTGGAGTAACGCGGCCACTACTGCTGAATCTACGCCGCCCGACAAACCCAGCAGAACCCGGTCACTGCCCACCTTCCCACGAATGTTCCCGACCATTTGGTCAATGATATTGCTCGCTTTCCAGTGGGATTGGCATGAACAAATGTCGAAAAGAAATCGACTCAATATCTCGCGGCCGTTGACTGAGTGGGTTACCTCCGGATGAAACTGCAGTCCAAAAATGCGGCTCTCATGATGTGCGATGGCGGCATGGGGTGCATTCGGACTCGTTGCAATCGTGACAAACCCCGGCGGCAACACGGACACTCGATCACCGTGGCTCATCCAGACCTGCAATGGGTCATCAACGCCGTTCGTGATTTGTTCCAACCCCTCCAACAAAACACTCTGGCTCGTCAGCGTTAACGGTGCCGGTCCGTACTCGCGTTCTACAGCCGTTTCCACCTCGCCACCAAGATACGAAGCGAGTGCCTGCATTCCATAACAAATACCCAGTACCGGGCAGTCCCCGCCGAAAATCTCTGCTGGAATGGTAGGTGTGTCCAGATCGTTGACACTGGCGGGGCCGCCAGAAAGAATCACCCCGCTGGGCGCAAAGGCGTTGATCTCATCTGTATCGATTTCAGGGGCGAAAATTTCGCAATAGACCCCCAGGTCTCGGATCGATCTCGCAATCAGCTGCGTGTATTGGGAGCCATAATCCAGTATCAATATACGATCTTGATCCGGTGACATCGCATGACTCATACCCCAATGCCCCCGCGATCTAAACGATACACCCTAACCGCCGCGTTGGTAATTGGGCGCTTCCTTGACCACTGAAACATCATGCACGTGGCTCTCGCGAATACCGGACTGTGTGATCTGAACAAATTCGCAGGAGGTCCTCATGGTGGCAAGATCAGCACAGCCTGTGTATCCCATACTCGCCCGTAACCCGCCCATCAACTGGTGCACAATATTTGGCATTGCCCCTTTGTACGGTACCCGGCCTTCGATGCCCTCCGGCACCAGTTTTGCCGCATCCTTCTCCTGCTCTTGAAAATAGCGATCGCGCGAACCGCTTTGCATGGCGCCCAACGAGCCCATTCCACGGTAACTCTTGTACGATCGGCCCTCGTAAATCTCGATCTCCCCAGGCGCCTCATCCGTACCCGCCAACAGGCCTCCCACCATAATAGACCAGGCACCCGCGGCAATCGCTTTCGCAATGTCGCCAGAAAAACGTACGCCCCCGTCGGCAATCAGCGGCACACCCGCGGCCCGCGTCACGGTCGCAACATCGTGCACGGCGGTGATCTGTGGCACACCCACTCCAGCGACCACGCGCGTCGTACAGATAGAACCCGGGCCGATGCCCACCTTAACCGCGTCGACGCCCACGTTCACCAATGCATCGGCGGCAGCGGCTGTGGCGATGTTTCCCGCCACTAGATCAATCGTGGTATGGCGTTGTTTCAGCATACGCACCATGTCAATCACGGCCTTGGAATGACCATGTGCCGTATCGACCACAACAGCATCAACTCCTGCCTGGACCAGGCGTTCTACACGCTCTTCAGTGTCAGCCCCTGTACCAACCGCAGCGGCTACCCGCAAACGCCCCAACTCATCTTTGCTTGCCTGGGGATACTCGCTCTCCTTCTCTAGATCCTTAACCGTCACCAAGCCCTTCAGGTAAAACTCCTGATCAACTACCGGCAGTTTCTCTATGCGATGACGGTGAAGCAAAGTCTTAATCTCCTCCCTCGACGCACCCTCTCGCACGGTTACAAGACGATCACGTGGCGTCATCACCTCTGACAAGCCCTTGTCATAACCCGTTTCGAACCTAAGATCTCGGCGGGTAACAATGCCACACAACTTGCCGTCGCCGGTCAACACAGGAACGCCTGAGATGTTCTCACGCCTTGTTAACTCAATGACCTCGCGGACGGTCGTTGTTTCTGTCGCGCAGATTGGATCGCTAATCACCCCGCTCTCAAATTTTTTCACTCGCAACACTTTCGCGGCTTGCAACGCCGGAGAAAGATTTCGATGGATGACTCCCAACCCTCCAAGTTGGGCCAGACAAATAGCCGTAGACGACTCTGTCACGCTATCCATCGCAGCGGACACCAACGGGATATTCAAGGAGATAGAACGAGAAAACCACGTCGACAGGCTAACGTCACGAGGCAGGACTTCGGAATAGCCTGGTTTTAGCAGGACATCATCGAAGGTCAGTGCCATTTCAAACCGTTCCATCGAAGGATTATAGGATCAGGCTTTACCCCGGTAAACTAATTCGATAATCTCCGTTCCACGATTAGCGGTATCATTACTGTAGTGACAACCCAGAATCGAGGCCTAAAGAATGAATAAGACGCGCAAAACCGGACTCACACTGCTGTTAACGGGCGCTGTCCTTGCTCTGACCATGGGACAGGTTCAGGCCGGAACCTGCGATGCAACAGCAAGCATCGCTACGGCAACTAAAGCGCTCTTGGCAGCAAAGAAAGCCGGCGGTGAATGGCGTTTGATCGACAAAAGCACCGGCTCCGCTTCCCAACCCATCAGCAAGCTGCTTAAAGCCGCCAAGAAGAAACTCAAGGCCGGCGAGACCGACGAAGCGTGTCGAATTGCGACCAAGGTTGCCTGGGCGGCTGGTATGGGACTGACACAAGCCAATTCCCAAGCAAGCGCGAAACCCATCTACTGACATCATATCGGGTGTCCGCGGCGCAGGATTCAGAGAATCCAGGGAACCCGGGTTTCGTTGAACTTCGCTCTGCATTAGGCGCCCACGTAGCCATCGAATGAGTCGGACCGTCTATTCCGTCTCTGCATTCTCTCGCGAAGTACGGAATCTGCTCGAAAGTCGTTATTCCGAGATTTGGCTCGAAGGCGAGATTTCTAACCTGGCGACACCCACCTCGGGGCACGCCTATTTCAGTCTCAAAGACGCCAATGCGCAGGTGCGATGCGCGTTTTTCAAAAATCGTCGCCTACGCACTCGCCTAACCTTAAAAAACGGCCTAGCGGTGATTGTTCATGCCCAGGTCTCGCTGTACGAAAGTCGCGGCGACTTCCAACTGATCGTCAACCAGATGGAGGCCGCTGGCGAAGGGGAATTGCGCCGGCGTTTCGAAGCACTCAAACGGCAACTCGATGACGAAGGACTCTTCGATCCTGATTTAAAACAAGTGATTCCCCAGTATCCCGCCAACATCGCGCTAGTGACATCACAGACCGGGGCCGCCCTAAGAGACATGCTGACCACTCTCCATCACCAGTATCCTGTGGTCGGGCTCCGTCTGTACCCTGCCATCGTACAAGGCAGTACCGCACCGGCCAGTCTCGTTAAAGCCTTACAACTCGTGCAACGCGATGATCACTGCGACGTGGTCGTCATGGGGCGAGGCGGCGGAACACTTGAAGACCTGTGGGCGTTTAATGATGAGTCAGTGGTTCGAGCCGTACACCAATGCCGAGTCCCGATCATTACCGGCATCGGCCACCAAACCGACCTGACGCTGTCTGACCTTGCCGCCGACCAGTATGCCGCGACGCCGACAGCGGCCGCCGCGGCCGCCGCGCCGGATGCTGAACAACTGGGGCAACTACTATTAGCAATCCGCCAACGAATTTACCGGTGCGGGTTGCGTGCTCTTGAGCGTTGCGCGCAACGGCACGATTCACTGTCCGCCAGAGTTCGTCATCCCGCGACGGTTATCAAACAACACACTCAACGCCTTGACACCCTGCATTCACGCTTGTCTGCGGCCGTATTGACGCACCAACGTAACCTGCAGTTCTCCTTAGTTTCCAACGCACATCGACTGCAAACCTGCTCGCCGCTGACTTTTATAGAACACACACGAATCGAATGTAATGCACTCAATCGACAACTTCGCTACCTCGGATTTCAACTGACCCAAAAGCAACGCAATCATCTCCAATCCCTTACGAATCAGTTAACGACGCTTAGCCCTCGGGAAACTGTCGCACGCGGCTATGCGATCGTTCGTGACCCGGTCACCGGCACCGTTGTGACCGACGTATCACAACTTCATCGGGGGGCGCGCGTGCGTGCTGAGATTAGTCGCGGCTGGTTTGAAGCCACCGTAAGCCAATTCGAGTCGGACAGCACACCAGAGTCATCGACTGAATAATTCCGCGATTTAGCCCCGCATCAGGGCCGATAGGGGTTATTCGCTACTCGAACCTCGATACGAAGTGGAGTCCCGACCAAACCGAACGCTTTGATAAAAAAGTTGGCCAGATAACGACGGTAACTGGCCGACAGATGTTCGAGCAAATTACCGTGAAGCACCAGCATCGGCGGGTTTCTGCCCCCTTGGTGACCGTACTTGATCCGCACCAGCCGGCCGCCGTGACGCGGCGGTGCATGCCGCTCAATCGCCTCATTGAGGGTTTTGTTGATCTTAGCGGTCGATAAGGAGCGTCCTGCCGATTCGACAGCTTCCAACGCATCCGCCAATATGCGTTTAACGCCCTGACGCCTGTGAGCGGAAATAAAGCGTGTTCGATGCGGTGGAAGAAATGGCAGAATGCGGGCAATTTGCCGTTCCAGATCATCGCGTCGACCGGCATCCGGCGAATCCATCTTATTAATTACCAAACATATCGCTCGGCCTTGATCACAAATTAATCCGGCAATGGTCGCGTCTTGCTCCGTCAACCCTTCGCAAGCATCGATGACCAACACCGCGACATCCGACTCCGCCACGGCCTGAAGTGTCTTGGCCACTGAAAATTTCTCCAATGAATCAAGGACCTTGGATTTACGCCTGACCCCGGCGGTATCCACCAACACCAAGGACTGAGCACGAAATGCCATCGGCACTGCCACACTGTCCCGTGTCGTTCCCGGTTCATCCGCTACAACGACCCGATCATCACCAACACAGGCATTGACCAACGTCGATTTGCCAACGTTCGGTCGACCGGCAACTGCAATTCGCACTCCCGTGTCCTTATCGGTCATCCACGGCACCACAGGGACACAACCGAGGATGATCTGCCACAGACCATCAATACCCGATCCCGTTCTGGCGGAAATGACCACCGGTGATCCCATCCCTAACTCGTGGAAATCAAGTCGAGCTACGTCAGGCTCCAGACCCTCGGCTTTGTTGACCACCAGAAACACCGACTGCTCGATCAAACGCAATCCCCTAGCCAGTTCTATATCTGCAGCGGTGAGACCATCCTTCGCATCAAGGATCCACAGCACGATATCGGCTTCTAACAACGCCGCCTCAACCTGCAGACGGACCGCTTGCTCGATAGTCCCCGCACTATCGGTCAAACCACCCGTATCAATCATCAGAAACTGCCTGGCACTCGAATAAGCGAATCCATACAATCGATCTCTGGTTACCCCAGGCTGGTCATGAACGAGCGCACGGCGTGAATGAGTTAACCGATTGAAGAGCGTCGATTTACCCACGTTGGGCCGCCCGATGATCGCCACAACGGGTAATTTTCCAGGTCCTTCCGCTCGCATGGTCCGAACCTACTAACCTAACCCAAGCAACCCGTGTTATCCCTGCTCAGCACTGGCCAGACGCACAGCAGTAACACGGCCGCTTTCAGAAGAAACGTATAACCAATTTGGCTTAGCCGGTGTGATTGAAATGATCGCCTCCGTATCGAGCCTGATGCGCCCAAGAAATTGACCATTTTCAGCATCAAGTAAGTGCAAATAACCCTTGTAATCGCCCACCGCGATGACGCCGGGCAACACCCCCGGTGCGGTTAACCCCCTCCCCCGAAGAGCCAACTGGCGCCACAACTCCGCGCCATCGTTCAGCCCCAAAGCGACCACTTCACCTTTTGATGTGACCGCGTAGATACTACTGTCATCCGCACCCAGGTCCCGTAGCACAGAAACCTTGCGCGACCACCGACTCTTCCCGGTCGCAACATCCAGCGCCACCATGCGCCCCTGATAGGCACCGGCAAAGAGCACATCACCGACGATCGCCGGCCTCGAATCCAGATCAATCAAACGCGCCACTTCATTACTACCTCGTGCCCGATCTACCGCGACGTTCCAAACCGTCTGTCCAGTGGCCAGATCAATAGACGATAACCGACCATTCGCCAATCCCGCCAAAGCACGTCCGCGGTGCACCAACGGCTCAGAAACCCCGCGCAGCGTCAACTCCGGCACTCGGTGCCGACTACGCCATCGAACCGATCCGTCGGCAGCCTCGATCGCCAACATCTGACCGCCGCCAGTACGCAACAGTACAACTCCACCGGACACCACTGGGCGTGTCAACACCTGGGCACCCGCGGGTCGCCGCCATTGATCGACACCATCAGCCGTACGCATCGCGCGGACAACACCCTCATCATCGACCACGACCACGTTTTGTGAACCCACCCCCGTGCCGGCCATGATTCGGCGGGACAATTGCCGGCGCCAAAGCTCTTTCCCCGTTTCCCCGACCCAGGCCACCACGACACCCGAGGGGTGCGCAACGTAGATATATTCGCCATCCACTGAGACATGCAAAATAGAATCGGCCTGCCGATAATCTCCGCCCATATCCCCTCGCCACACCCGCTCCAAAACCCACTGCTGTTCGACCCCACCCAGCTTCGTGGCTTCAACACCCTCGCGCATGAAATGTACTGGCGGGCTAGAACAACCCACAAGGAGCACCCCGAACCCAACGATTAAGCCGCGCCACTGCATCATACAAAACTTAATCAGTTGCAATACGGTCACGCTTAACCTGCAATAAATCACGAACCCCGCTGCGCCCTGGGAGAGCGACCAGAGCAGCGTCATAGGCAATCTGCGCTGCGCGACGATCCCCACCGTGGGCCAGGATGTCTCCGCGCAGTTCGTCGTACATCGATTGGAAGGAGTCACCACCCGGCTGCAACAACACCCGCGC
>CAJQRU010000132.1 GCA_905612355.1 uncultured Gammaproteobacteria bacterium | reverse complement strand
ATTTGTCGTAAGTCAGCGCGTAAGGTTTCGCCTATCGTGTCGTGGCTAAGGTCGTCGATGGCATCATGTCGTTGTTTCAGTTCGTTTTGGCTGCGCACTGGATCGCGTAACCATCGCCCCAACTGCCGACTGCCCATGGCGGTGGAGCATTGGTCGAAAAGATGGACGAGGCTTACTCCACCGGATCCCGCGATGACCTGTTCAATCTCCAGGTGCCGGCGTGTGGCCGGGTCAACCAACAGGTAATCGCCAGGTTGGCGCATAACGAGATCTCTTACGTGCGGCATGGCCTCGTTATTGAGGTTGTGTACGTACCCAATCAGTGCGCCTGCTGTGGCGGTTGCGAGAGGGAATCCCTCACAACCAAATGCAGCTAGGTCTCGAGTTCCGAACAAAGAGCAAAGACGGGCCACTGCTTGTTCATGATTAAAATGCCAGTCTGGGACCGAGCGATGCGTCGTGGTGTCGGTCAGACCTAGTGCCTGTGCAGCCACGCTATCTCCGATAATTAATTCGGCTGGCTGCAGGCGAGCCAAGTCATCGAGGGCGGCATCGGCATGGTCAAATTCTTGTGCGGAAAAGCGACCACTGGATAGTTCGAGCGTGGCAATCGCCCAGCGCGGTGAATCGCACCATAAGGCGGCAAGAACATTTTCACTCTCGGAGTAAAGCAACCCTTCGTCTGTTAGCGTTCCGGGTGTAATCACTCGGACAACTTTGCGCTGGACTAAGCCTTTGTTTCCGGTCGCGGAACCGAGTTGTTCACAGATGGCGACGGTTTGTTGGGCTTTTACCAACCGAGCGAGGTATTCGTTAGCGCTGTGCGCCGGTACACCGGCCATGGGTACCGGCGTACCCGCTGATTGGCCTCGGCTAGTGAGTGTGATGTCCAGTAATGCCGCGGCTTTCTCCGCGTCATCATAGAAGAGTTCGTAGAAATCACCCATACGGTAGAACAATAGATCGTCGGGGTGCTGTGCCTTGATGGACAGGTACTGTCGCATCATCGGCGTGTGGGCTGTGGAGGACGAGGTTGCGTCCATGCTGTCAGGTTTTGTTGAAACGGTCGTTGATTCGGCTCAAAAGATCATTAAATAGGTAAGGGTTGGCACTGACTACATTTCCTGTGCTTAGAAAGTCCTGGCCACCGTCGAGGTCTGCAATCAGGCCGCCGGCCTCACGGACTAATAAGGCGCCGGCCGCTATATCCCACGGGTGTAGACCGAATTCCCAGAAGCCATCAAATCGACCGGCAGCCACATAGGCGAGATCGAGAGCTGCCGAGCCGGAACGTCGAATGCCACCCGCTTGGGGCAGCAAGGCACGAAAGGTTCTCATCCACGGATCGATCAGGTCAGATCGTCGGATAGGAAACCCCGTCACCAGCAGGGCCTCGTTCAAGCGCTTATGACGACTGGTCCGAATACGCCGATCATTGAGTTGTGCACCGTCACCACGACTAGCGCAGAATAAATCCCCTCGGTGGGGATCAAATATCACACCATGCTCAGGCTGCCCGTTACGCAGAACCGCGATGGAAACGGCAAAATGCGGGTTGCCGTGAATGAAGTTGGTCGTACCGTCGAGCGGATCAATGACCCAGGTATATTCGCCACCCGGCTTTTCACCACTTTCCTCCGCGATGACACCATGTTCGGGATACGCGCTACAGACAATATCTAGTATTGCCGCTTCGGCGTCCTGGTCGGCTCGGGTCACAAAGTCCCGTTGCCCTTTGCTAGAAATATCGTGACTGTCAAGGCGACCAAGGTAACTGAGAATGATTTTTCCGGCCTGTCTTGCTGCGCGGACGGCCGTGTTCACCATGGGGTGTGAGGACATGTTTTTATAATGAATCGGTTAGGATAACTGGGGGTTGATCCGCCATCGAGGCATCATAGGCTGGATGGCGGACAGGATAGTCAAGGCTTGGCGTTTGGATTGTAACGTGCGGTGGGGAAAATTTTGTTATGGATATAGCAACGAGTACCCCGTTGAATACGATGTTGGGGTCCATTTGTATCGTACTGGTAGAAACAACACATCCCGGAAACATCGGTGCGGCAGCCCGAGCACTGGCGAATATGGGGCTCAGCGACTTGCGGTTAGTGAGGCCGCAGGTGTTTCCCTCGCCGGATGCTGAGGCCCGAGCGGCGAGCGGCGAGACGCTACTGTCGGCGGCGCGGGTCTTTTCGAGTCTGGATGATGCGATTGCTGATTGTGGCCTCATTGTGGGCAGCACTGCTCGCGCTCGCTCCGTGTCATGGCCGGTGATGAGCCCCTCAGAAATGGCCCCGGTGGTCCTGGATTCGTCCCGTAAACAAAGGACGGCTATCCTGTTCGGGCGGGAGTCTCGGGGATTGACAAACAAACAGTTGGACCGCTGCCAATTGTTTGTCACCGCACCGGTGGATGCGAATCATGCCTCGTTAAATCTTGCCAGCGCAGTGCTTTTGTTGGCTTATGAGTTGCGTAAGAGCGCGTTGTTGCGGGATGACTCGGCGGTATCGGATAGGCCTACTACTGGCAAGGACCTCCTTGCCACATCGGACAGGGTCGAGGGATTTGTCGAGCATTTCGAGCGGGTGTTGCACGCTGTGGGCTTTCTGGAACAGTCCTCGGACAAGCTATTTCGAAAAATACGACGTATTTTTACCCGCCGTGCGCTTGAGGAGGATGACGTCAACATACTTCGGGGAGTGTTGAGCGCTATTGAAAAACGAATAGACGGGGCTTCGAATAACCGCTAAACAGTGCGATAAGCAGCATTAGGCATGGTAGAATGCTGGCGACTAGGGTATGACAAAGGCTACTACGGGTAAGCGTACGACGATGGCTATCACACTGACTGAAACTGCCGCTGAACAAGTGCGGTCCAGCTTGTCCTTAAGAGGTTGCGGAGAGGGGTTGCGACTGGGAGTTAAAACGACCGGCTGCTCAGGGATGGCATACGTGGTTGAGTATGCGGACGAAGCCTTAACCGGCGACACGGTTTATACGAGCCTAGGCGTTAAGGTGATGATTGACGTAGACAGCCTGGGTTATCTAGAAGGTACTGAAATTGATTTTCAAAGCGATGGGTTGTCCTCATCATTTAAGTTTAAGAACCCGAACGCGGCTGATGAATGCGGTTGCGGGGAGAGCTTCACGGTAGCGTGAGGCAGCTTTAATGGGGCACGAGTCGAATGAGGGGCGCTTTAGCGCCCTTTTTTGATAGGGGTCCTGAGAATCTCTGATTTGCATCAACAATACCGCCGGCAGCAGGAGCGAGGAGCACGGAGCGATGGGTCCCCCGACCTGATCGGCCGAGTGGCCATCGCAACCCTCGGCTGCAGGGTCAACAACCATGAATCAAATGCGATTGCCCAAGGGTTCCGTGATGCCAATTGGTCGGTGGTGGATGCGAGCGAGGTCGCAGACGTTTATGTGATTAATTCCTGCACTGTGACGGCTGAGGCAGATCGCCAGAGTCGCCAGCAGGTTCGGCGGTTGGCGCGGCACAACCCTGGCGCCAAAATCGTGATCACTGGCTGTTATGCCGAGATGCAGCCAGAAACGTGTGGAGAGGTTTCAGGCGTCGATCTTGTTGTTGGAAATGCGAACAAGTTCAATATCCCTGCTTTGGCGACACAGTTACTCGAGGGTAGATTTAGCGCCGGGAGTGTGGGGAGTCACCTCGCGGAGATTATGGAACGGCCGACGCCGCTGCTGTACGGTTACGAGACACGGACTCGCGCGAGTGTGCAGATTCAGCAAGGCTGCGATCAGGCATGCACATTTTGTGTCATTCATACCGCCCGAGGCCTCAGTCAATCGTTTCCCCTGGGAGACATTGTGAAGCAAGTCAGGCATTGGGTGGCTTCAGGCTATAAGGAGGTAGTGATTTGCGGCGTTGATCTGGGTGACTACGGCACTGATTTATCACCGCGACCCGCGCCGGGGCCGTTGGAACAGTTGTTGGCGGAGTTGGCTTCACTAGAAGGTGATTTCCGTATTCGGCTGAGTTCGATTGACCCTATTCACCTGAGTGATGCATTGCTTGAACTCGTTGCCCAAAGTGATCGGTTTTGCCCTTACCTGCATTTATCGCTTCAAAGTGGCAATGCGATGATTTTGAAGCGGATGAAACGACGCTATACGAGGGTGTGGGTGGATGAGCGGGTAGCGATGGCGCGGCACCTAATGCCGGATTTAGTGCTAGGTGCTGACGTGATGGTGGGTTTTCCTACAGAAACCCAAGAATATTTTTCTGACACATTGCAGGCAATAGAAAACCTGGAGATTTCTTACCCCCATGTTTTCCCGTATTCGGCACGTGGTGGGACGCCGGCGGCTCGTATTCCCCGACAGGTAGACGTGGCCACGCGGAAACGGCGGGGGGCGTCGGCCCGAGCGCTGGGGCACAGGATTCGAGAGAGGGTGTTTGCGCGTTACATTGGCTCAGTTTCCAGTGTCCTGGTCGAGCGATCGGGCGGTTTAGATCGCTATAACGGCCGCTTGACAAACTATCTGCCCGTGCGGGTCGAAGTTGGGGAGCGTATGGTGGGGCAACGGTTGCCGGTGCGTATTATTGGAGCAAAACCAGACCACTTGATTGGTGAACCCCTTACGAGGGGAATACTATAACTTTTGCCAAGGTAGACGCATGATGGGTTCGCGTCTGTTTGGTATTCATTCTTACTTCGGAGCATTCAAGTATGGCTGTAGAGCGCACGTTTTCGATCGTCAAGCCTGACGCGGTGGCAAACAATGTCATCGGCAAGATATACGAACGTTTTGAGTCTGTCGGTCTTCATATCATTGCTTGCAAGATGTTGCGATTGACCAGGGGTCAGGCAGAAGCGTTTTATGAGGTCCACCGGGAACGACCGTTTTACCGGGAGCTGGTCGACTATATGGTGTCGGGACCTGTCGTCGTGCAGGTACTGGAAGGAGAGGATGCGATCGCCATCAATCGACAAGTGATGGGGGCAACAGATCCCGCCGATGCGGCCCCGGGAACCATCCGTGCTGACTTTGCTCAATCGGTTCAAGCCAATGCTGTTCACGGGTCCGATGCCAAGGAAACTGCTGCCCAGGAGATTGCATTCTTTTTTTCGGCTGATGATCTATGCGATCGCACTGATTGAGTGATGCATGTCCACTCCCCTCATTAATCTCGTTGGTTTGGATAGGACTGCAATGCAGGACTATTTCACTAGCATCGGAGAGAAGGCCTTTAGGGCGGATCAGGTTTTGCAATGGGTTTATCACCATCGTGTGACGCGTTTCGAGGATATGACCAACCTCAGCAAAGCGCTGAGGGAGTCATTGGACGGGACAGCGGTGCTTGAGTTTCCTAAGGTTGCGGCCGAGCAGAGTTCATCAGATGGCACCATTAAATGGCAACTCACTTTGCCAGATGGAAATCAGATTGAGACCGTGTTTATCCCGGAGTCTGAACGGGGTACGTTGTGTGTTTCATCGCAGGCAGGCTGTGCCTTGAATTGCAAGTTTTGCGCCACAGCGCAACAAGGATTCAGTCGAAATTTATCGACCAGTGAGATTATCGGACAGGTGTGGATAGCTCGACAGATTCTCCAGGATAAGGGTCTTGGTGTTCGCCCGGTGACCAATATTGTCCTGATGGGAATGGGCGAACCGTTGTTGAATTATGATGCCGTGGTGCCCGCACTACGCCTTATGTTGGATGACCGGTCGTTTGGATTATCGCGACGGCGGGTGACGTTAAGTACGGCAGGCGTGGTACCGGCTCTCGATCGCCTGCGGATAGATTGTCCGGTCAGTTTGGCGGTTTCATTACATGCGCCTGATGATGAACTGAGAACTCGTCTTGTTCCATTGAATAAAAAGTATCCGATTGCCATGTTAATGGACGCCTGTCGCCGTTATATTGATGATGATCCTCGGCGCCGAATAACGTTCGAATATACGATGTTAGACGGAGTAAATGATTCAAGCGATCAGGCCGTTAATTTAGTGCGGCTATTAGGTGATATGCCCGCTAAAGTTAACCTGATCCCTTACAACCATGTGGAAGGGTTGCCGTTTCGGTGTTCTCACGAGGCGCAGATTGCGACATTTCAGAATGTTCTAGTGACTGCTGGAATTCTGTGTATGACGCGTAAGACCCGTGGTTCCGATATCAGTGCGGCTTGTGGTCAATTAGTCGGTAACGTGATGGATCGTGTCAGGCGAAGTCCGGGCCAACTGCGCGTGCTGGCTCAAGGCGCTTCCTGATGAGGGGGTGGCTGGCATTGGCGGCCTGTGTCGTTCTCACGACCGGGTGTGTGAGCGTTATTCCATCCGCTAGTAAATGGACTATTGACTCCCGGGTTGATATACAGACTCGCCTTGGACTGAGCTATATGCAAATTGGGCGTCTTGAGCCTGCTACCCAGGCGTTAGGGCGGGCGTTGGCGCTGTCGCCCGGTGACTCGAGGGCCAATCACGCGATGGCGCTTCTCCAATTACGTATCAGTGATCGAACCGCGGCCGAACCGTACTTTCTCCAGGCAGTAGATGCAGATGATAACAATTTCTCTGCACGCAACGATTTCGGCGGTTATCTTTGCCAATCGGGACGGATAGAGGAGGGATTAGCACAATTCGATAATGCATTGCGCAATCCTTACAACGATGCGTTATATATCTCGCAGCTCGGCGTGGGAGCCTGCTACGTCCGGACCCTGAATTGGAAGGCGGCCGAACGCTTTTTTTCGTTCGCGCTCGCGGGTCGGCCGAAATTTGCGCTGGCGCTTTACCGAATGGCGGAGGTCACGTTTGCCCAGGCTGATAACCTCAGAACCAGGGCTTACCTGCAACGCTTTTTTGATACCGGGGCGGGGTCTGCTGCCAGTCTGTCGCTCGCTTTGCGAAACGAACTCAAACTGAAAGCGTCGGATTTGGCACAACAGTACGCCAATCGCCTAAGGGCTGAGTTCCCACAGTCCAGGGAAGCGAGTGATATCGTGCGGCTGATGGCGAATGCCAATGACTGACCAACAGCCCCCCACGATGGCTACACCGGGACACCTTTTGCGTGCGGCCAGACGCCGTTACGGTTGGAGTGTTGAGGATATTGCCGAAGAACTTAATTTGTTACCGCATGTTATCGAGGGGTTAGAGAACGATGACTACAGTGTGGTTGCGGGGCATACCTATGCGGTGGGGTATATACGGAATTACGCACGTCTTGTTGGTGTGACGATTGAAGAGGCGTTGTCTGCACATAATGAACTGATTGCACCTCGACGCTCGAGAGCCACGCCACTGACCAACGGGCCCAGTTTGCTGTCGGCTATGCCGGTGCCAGTGAGCTGGGTCGTATCGACGTTGGTCGCATTGGCTGTGGTGGTGGGCATCGGTGTCACTTACCTGAACAGGGCCGAACAAAGTGAAAAAATCGCCTTGACAGGATCGATTACAACGGATGGTTTGTTGAGCAAAAGCGTATCCGGTGCGAAACAGTCAGGTACGGCGCAAACCTTGGAAGTCGGAAAAATGGATAACCAGTTAGCGACGGGTATTTCCCAATCGGGTGCCACCTTGAGCGGGGCAGTCGAGGGGGCCGCTGGTGCAGCGGATGCCTCGACTATTGACGGTTTGGGAGTTGATCGTCTAGTTATTGATGCAGCCTTGCCGGTATTCGATCCTGGCACACGGCTGTATGCTGCGGCTGATAACAGCCGAGTTAAAGTCCTCGGCACGCGGGAGCTAGAACTGTACTTTCTGGGTGCATCGTGGATTGAGGTTCGGGATCGGGACGCGAAACAACTCATTGGGAGAAGGGTCGAGTCTGATGTCCTTGTCAGGCTGATGGGGGATCCACCGTTCAGTGTTTTTATTGGTACAGCAACGTCGGTTCGTTTGCGTTACCGCTCACAGTATCTTCGGCCGGAGCCGAAACAGGGCCGTCAATTCGTTCGGCTGATGGTCGGGGGTTCGCAGTCCTGAGGGCGCACGACTGTAGTCAACAGACACGAGACGCAAGGTAGTCCAGATGTCAAAAACGATTCAATCGGTGCGAGGAATGAACGACCTTCTTCCAGAGCAGGTCGCTCAATGGCAGTGGGTAGAGGCCGCGATCCGTGATGTGACTGCCAGTTATGGGTATCGTGAGATTCGAACACCCATTGTGGAGCGGAGTGAACTTTTTTATCGATCGATTGGCGAGGAAACGGATATCGTCGAGAAAGAGATGTATACCTTTGCTGACCGCAACGGCGACAGCCTGACTTTGCGGCCTGAAGCGACTGCGAGTTGTGTGCGAGCCGCCATCCACAGTGGATTGGTCCATAATCGTAGTGAACGATTATGGTATCTGGGGCCGATGTTTCGTCATGAGCGACCGCAGAAGGGTCGGTATCGGCAATTCCACCAGTTCGGTATTGAGGCGCAAGGCTGGAACGGTCCGGACGTTGATGCCGAGGTGATTCTTCTAGGGGATCGGTTATGGAAACAATTGGGCCTTGATGACGTTCAGTTGGAAATCAATACGCTCGGTTCGAGTCGTTCCAGGGCGAGCTACCGTGAGGCGTTGCAGGCATTTCTGATTGGGCATAGACAAGATTTGGATGAAAACAGTCAGCGCCGCCTGGAGAGTAATCCATTGCGCGTGCTTGACAGTAAAGACCCGCAGACACAAGTGATTCTGCAGAACGCCCCGGACCTAATGAGTTATCTCGCGCCACCGGAAATCGATAACTTCCAACGCCTGGTAGAGCTCCTAGACGCTGGTGGAGTCACGCTGAAGATCAATAACCGATTGGTTCGTGGCCTCGATTACTATACCGGGCCCGTTTTTGAGTGGGTGACTGATCGTTTGGGTGCGCAAAACGCCATTTGCGCGGGTGGGCGATACGACGGCTTGTTTGCTGAACTTGGGGGTCGCGATGTTCCCGCCGCGGGTTTTGCCTGTGGCATGGAAAGATTGCTGGAGCTAGTGGTACAGGGTGGGTTGGATTTTAAGGCGAAGGTGGCGGATGTTTGGCTAGTTCTCTTGAGTGCCGATGCTGAATCTGCGGGATTCACCCTGGCTGAATCATTGCGTGACCGAGGCTTGCGAGCAATCTGCAACTGTGGGGGCGGCAGTATTTCGCAGCAGTTGCGACGCGCAGACCGCAGCGATGCGCGGTTTGCGGCCGTGATCGGAGAGGAAGAGCTCCGCGATTCGCATGTCACGATCAAGCCGCTGCGTGATCGGGGCAGTCAGGTTAGGATCGCGCGGGAAGATGTCGCAGAATATCTGTTGTCGAATCGAGAAGCGTGACTTGGTAG
>CAJQRU010000131.1 GCA_905612355.1 uncultured Gammaproteobacteria bacterium | reverse complement strand
GGTCATTTGACCTGTTGAGTGGGTTAGAAACATCGACTACATGGCAGATCTAACGCAACAGCGTCAGGCTTTCAGTGTCCGGCATTTCTCTCCACATCAAATGGTATCGCACGCTGACTACATTCCCAGACAATACTTGACCTGCGTCAATTGACTTAAATTCAATCCATGGGTCGAATCGGTTGACTCGCCACAAGTGGCTCGCCTTATGCGCCACTAATACATCGTTTGACCGTTTTATCATCGTCGCTAATTCTTTGTTTGAAATCGCTGACATCACCACAGTTTCTTGGCCCTGCAAGTCCCGTAATACGACTTCTAAGTCAGTGATCACCACATAACCTGGCCTGTCACCCGGATCGAGTCTCAACCTAAACAGATGCCCACCAATGATTGATATATCGTGGGTCACGTCTACATCCACTTGATAAAAGCCTGCTTTACCCAACTCTGCTTCATAAATAGTCTTGTTGGAATGTTTCTCGGTAAACGCATCGTCCTTTTCTGCCCAATAAATCTGGGATGAAACAGCAATCGGTAACCGCGGCAACGTCGTCATCTTCTTGGCTACACGCATTGTGGCCGTGGGATAAATTAAGATTTCGGACTGATCGCACCACATAATCTCTATCGGCTGTCCATTTAACCGGATGATTTTCGATCGATCAACCAAATACCACGCTTTGGTAGTCCAAGAAGTCGCAGCGTCAACTGAATGATCAACAACCGCAAAATCATATTGGCCAGAAAATTGGCGTCTCGAGCTTGCCCAGAAATAAGGCTTCAGCGTCGTCCCATGAATTGGTATGACTTTCAAACGCTTGCCCGATAACAATGTTAACGGACGTGCCTGCCAATACTGAGCTACACCTCGGGTTAGTTGATGACTTTCCGCCACATCGATGATGCAATCGACAGTCGCAGGTTTGATCTCGTCATAATCAACTCGTACTGCGTCAGTAATGCCGGCGCGAGCGCTCGCAGTAATTAGCACGCAAGACACAAACAAAAACGATAGTGCCTTTGCCTTTACCGAAATGAAAACGATACTGATCAAGACAATCGAATACACCATCGACAAATAATTTGCAGTGATCATATACCGTACCGGCTGTTGATCATGCAACGAGAAAAGCCCTACGTTGGAAAACACAATGACCAATGCGATCAGAGAAAAATACTGTAAGCGACTCCATTCCTGAACCACCCCGAGATACCGCTGAACCCATGTTTGTCTAGTCAGAACAAGGAAAGAACCAACGATAAATATCACAAACATTGTTCCACGGATTGGGTTTGAAAACTGCAGCATTATGAATTCAGGCATATAGTCCATAATCTGAGTGAAAAGTTCTAATGGATCAGACAAACGATCAAGCAACGTTTTATCACTGGTACGAGACATCACTCTAGGGTCTACCTTGAATTCCAGCTGAGCCCACCAATACCGCCCCAATACTGTCGCTGCCACTAAGGCAAAACACACTGACATCAACCGATGCCACTCACGCGGTCGATACAAGGTCTCCAGCAAAAGCAACCCAATAAGCGGCAAAACAAACCAAGCCACAAATATGAACCCAGAAGAAATGACCAAACCACCTGTAATGACAGTCAATACAACAAGCGTCGACAACGACGACCGTGAATAGCGTCCCCGAACAAACAGGATCCCAACAATCAATATCAACCCGTCCAGGAAGGTCGCATAATGATAAAACGGAATCAAAATAGCCTGGTCGATAACAAAAAGGGAAGCTGTCGCGAGACCAGCAACCGACGCTATGGATACCCCTGTATAGGCACGCTTTCCGACAAAAAGCCATAGCAATATCCAGCACAATACCGCCGTGTAGATAGCTTGGCTCGCGGCATAGGAAAAAACCGAACCCTGTATCGATGACCAAAACAGCACGAACGGTAGGTAAAAGGGTATTTCCGTAAAAAGCTCTGGGGATGGAGAAAAGAACCAATCCGACAGTCGTCCAGATCCCAACAACACATCCTGAACAAGATCGGGGATATAGAGCATATCCGCGCTCAACAATTTTTCCTGTTGCTGCAGTACAGTAATCCTACTGACCTGCCACAGACCGATAACTGCTGCCGTCGCGAGAATTAGGCTCAGAACTTTACCGATGACTCGCAATGTTATGACCCCCAACAGTGCGTCTACTTTATCAAACGAGAAAAATCATCGCTTAGCCTATCCAGGCACCTAGCTTCTTGCAATACCACAACCATAGAGATTGCCAGCCCTAAGCGAGACGTATAGTTGAGAGAGTTTCGTAACACACAACAGTCGTTGCCCTAGGTCTTTCAGTTTAGTCGGCATAGGCGCCAACTTGAACCAATAATCCAGTGGATAACGGTTACTAAACGGCGCGATTGTAATATCCTCATAGCCCGCGTCGTCGAGTAGATAACGCAAACTAGCCGACGAAAAAATCTGCAGATGCTCAATGTCAAATATTGGCGATCTCTGTTTGAGCAAGCGCGCAGTTAAAGCACGAAAGTTATGGCACACAATCAAAAATAATCCTCCCGGTTTCAATAAACGAAAAACACTCCTGGTTAGTGCTTTTACATCCTCAACGTGCTCCACTGTCTGGAAACAAGTGACTAACGAATACTTCCCGACAGCCAAATCTATCTCTGAAAAGAAACCCTGATGGATAGCCGCCTGATTTTCATCTGATGCAGCCCGCAAAGGACCTTCTGACGGCTCAACGCCTTCAACCTGGCTAAACCCCATCCCACGCAATACGTCTAATAACGCACCATCCCCTGCCCCAATATCCAAAACACGCTCAATATCAGGCAATTTGCTCAGCATCGACCAAATCAGTCGCCCATGATTCTGTGCCGCATCCCGTGATTCGGCAACGGCGTCAAAATCAGCCTTCACGTACTGATCGTGTAACCATTGAATATCGGGCGCGGGGTTGGCATACGCGATATCACACGACTCGCATACGACCATTTGATAGTGCATTCCTTCCGGCACCTTTCGTGATGCAAAAGATAACCCGGTCAGTGCTGCCATCCGTATATCTTCGTCAATCAGCACACTGGTAATGCGACTCGACCCGCAAAGCGGGCAAGTACGGGGTTCGAGCTTCATTGGATCATTTGGAAACTCAGTCAAAGATCTCGTTTTTCCCCATCACGCAAAAGTGCGCGGCGAATAAATCGGGGTCGCTGTTTGACTTCCTCAAATATTCTCGCGATGTACTCGCCCAATAAACTAACAGACAAAAGAATCAGCGATCCGAATGCCAGATTAACCAACAACAAGGTGGTAATACCTTTGGGTGCGCTCTCAGGGAAGAGCAATTTCGCGACGACCTGGTACACGATTAATAATAGTGACATCAGAAATGCCACCGTGCTAAATGCCGTCAATATAGTCAGCGGCACATAACTGAACGAGAAAATTCCTTTCTTTGCCCAACCAATATTCTTGAAAAAGCTATTGGTCGTGCTGCCGAACAATCGCTCCGGGCGAACATAATCCACACCTGTTTGAGAAAAACCAACAAATGCTCGGGCGCCTCGTAAAAACATGTCGCGTTCCGGGAAATTTAGCAATTGCCTTACTACACGGATATCCAATAATGAGAAATCGCCCGCATCATGCGGAATATCGATATATGAAAATCGGTCAAATACTCGGTAAAACGCCTTATAGGCCCACTGCATATACCACGGTGCCACCCGCTTCACACGCCGCCCGTAAACCACATCGTAGCCAGCGCGCCATTGCTGAACAAATTCGATGATCAATTCCGGTGGGTCCTGCAAGTCACCATCTAACAACACCACAGCATTTTTAGTAGCTATTTCCATGCCACTTCGAAATGCCGCCTGAGAACCAAAGTTTCGAGAATGACTAATGCCCACTACTCGATGATTTGTTGCGGTCAATGCCTGAATCACTGCCTCAGACAAATCTGGACTGGCATCGTTCACAAAAATAATCTCATAATCGAGACTGAGCTTCCGGAAGGTCTCACTCAACCGTTCATAAAGAATGGGAATGGCTTCGCCATCCTTGTAACAAGCGACAACCGCGCTGACGCTATATCGTGTATCTGGTTGGACTGCTTGTTTGGTTTCATCCCGAAATCGTTTCTGCTCTCCCTCATCCAGCTCCAGATACCACTGTGAAGTCGCTGTTAAGCCTGACCTAAAGTCGATTTTTGCCTGCCAATCCAAGAACTCCGCAGCGCGACTCGGGTCGGCATACCAGTCATGACGATCCCAATGACGACTTTCCATGCTAAATACAGGCCCCTCATTGGTCTGAAACAACTCTTGTGCCAACTTAGCGACATCCAAAATCGAAGTCCTTCGACCCGTCCCAATATTGAACGCTTGCCCATAAAGTGCTGGAGACATCTGCCTTGCCGCATCAACGAAGGCTTCAACCGCATCATCAACATACACAAAGTCACGCGAAACCTCTGCATCAACAAACTCAGGGAGTTGGCCTCGAGCACCATGGATAACGACCTGGGGAATCAATCTTGATGAATCCTCCATCGGACCATAGACGGAATACAACCTGAGATTGACACACGGCAAACCACGCTCTGCCCCCATATAAGCAATGGCCGCAGCCGCCGAGGCTTTAGAGACGGCGTAGTGGCTATTGGGGACCAATGGTGTTTCTTCGCTAGGCCCTGCCGACATCCGGCCATATTCTGATGACGTGCCTGCATGTACAAAACTAGCGATATCAAAAGTAGCAAACTGCTCCAGCAATTTGACTACCAAGTCAAAATTGGTCCGATAGATCTGCTCAACGTTGGTCTCAAAAGAATAAGCGCCATACGCTACGCAATTAAAAATGGTGCGAGGCTTCACGCTATCCAGCAGCTGTTTGACTTCAAAATCAGCAAGCAGATTAACAATCTTTATTGCGTTGCTATTAACACCTTGTAATCGCCAAGCATTCGCTCTGCTGGTTGTCCCAAAGACATCGTCTCGACTTTCAATTAAATGTCGAAATAGATTGGCACCAATAAACCCACTGGCACCGAGTACCAATATAGGTCCAGGCAGCATCGCAATCTTGTTCGACAACAGTGTCACGGTGCGATACCCAAAGCCTCCATCACCTGGCCAGGCTCAAGACCAGACTCACGCCGATGAAATGATTGTGATCCATAAGTGCCAGATGGATATCCCTTGGCATAACAATGCAAGAACAAACGTGGAGCAAAGCCGCCACCCATCAGTAAGGCAGCAAGCTGCTGGCCGACGCTACCCTGCAATCCGTGCTCCTCAACAACACATAATCCGTTGGCCACTATATTGTTCAAGAGATCCGGGGGCATATTGGATATATCAGTCACGGGCAGTTCCCCCAACACCCAAAGATCCGGCCGCGTAGATTCAGTCATAGACAACATGTGTTGCCAAAACGGTCCAGCCAATGGACCCACCACAATCACCGAAATTCCCCCACCACGCACCAACCGCCTCCAGGGAGAGAATGCCTCAACTTCCTGATCTGGTGGCTGTTCGCAGCGACCGAGTCGCAGATAACCGGGATGATCAATTTGATGCATTCTATCAACGACCTCTTCTACATCAACAGAAAACGCAGGGACAAACGCCCTCATTCCGGGTAACGTCAACAAAGCGCCATAATCTTCCAAGGCATGGTGGCTAGCGCCCTGGGCCCCATAACCATAACCGCCCCCGTTGCCGACCAATTTAACGGGCAACCGGTGTTGGCAGATATCGTTTCGAATCTGTTCAAAGGGCCTTGCATAACAGAAAGGCGCAATACTGTAGATCCAGACATTCATACCTTCTATCGCAAGACCTGCGCCAACCGACACCATATTCTGCTCGGCCACCCCGGCGTTAATGAATCGATCTCCCAATCGCTCTCGCAGAGGCTCAAGCGCGTTATAGCCAAGATCACCTGTTAAGAATAAGAACTCCCCATCGGTTACGCAATTGACCCATGCGTTGCAAGCAGCCGATCTCACGAATTCAGCTCGGCTAACGCTTGACGATAAGACACTTCATCTAATGGAAGGTAGTGCCACTCAAGACGATTTTCCATAAAGGAAATGCCTTTACCTTTAACTGTCTGCAGTAGATAACACCATCGATCTTCGACGGATCGAGTGTTTAACTGCTCAAGTGACGCTTCGACATGCCCATCCAATTCACGCGTTCGAAGGCCAAAGGCCTCCAGATGTTTTCCAAGATCTTTCATCGATGCTACTGCCTGCGTACTCCCAAATCCCTGCAAGCCATTGACATCAACCAACACGACAAGATTTGAGAGATTATGGTGACGGGCAAAAATAAGCGCTTCCCAGTTAGAACCTTCCTGCCATTCTCCATCAGAACAAAGACAGAAAATTTGTCCAGGCTGACTTTTCAGCTTCCGGGCCAACGCCATCCCACAAGCCATAGGCAAACCATGCCCCAAACTGCCGGTTGCCACCGGAATACCCTCAAGACGGCCCGGCGGTGGATGCCCTGAGAGCAGCGTACCCTCGTCATGAAATGAACAAAGGTCCGACTCCTGCAATATCCCGCGACTCCACAAGGTAACGTACAACGCGCCTGCCGCATGACCTTTTGACAAGACAAACTGATCCTCGGCGGACATCACGTAATGATGCAAATACAACATGGCATCGAGTGCGGACAAATTCCCGCCGATATGGCCAACACCAGCTTCATAGTGCATTCGTAAAAGCCGAAGGCGCGCTTTCGCGCAAACAATATGAAATGGTTCCCTAATCACAGCTCATTACTAATCGTTTGATAATTCTAGATAAACCATTACGAATCTGGTCGACTAGAATAAAAAGCGATGTATTGATTCTCGTCGCATAATCCATAACACAACACCATCCATCAGCTAGGGACTAGTCTTTGTCATCATCAGAACCTTAGTGTGCGGAAAAATAGCGAACAGTGCGGGCTCGTCAAATCCCGCCTGACGGAGAGTGGAATATTCAACCAGTTCAGACGCGGTTTCATCATAAAGTGTATTAACAATGATAAAGACACGCCGACTCCCCACCATTTCTTCCACAGACCACGTCAACTTGGCCGAAGACCGATTACGATCAAGATAGTACCGTACATTAGCACTCGTATAATTGCTAGTTGTTACTACATCATTCTGATTCATCCTTGATGCTATATAAGAAATGGCCTGCTCGCCGCCAAGAAATGTCCCTGTAGCCTTTGAGGTTCTAACACTGTCTTTAGCCAACGTCACACTGCCTTGCGAGATAACAATCATCATTGCCAACACCAGCCATAACGGGGCACAACCAGAAATATTTCCTTTTTTGAAAACACCAATCAAGTTCAAGATACCAGCACTCACAACCAAAAAGTATAGCGGCAAAAGAAAAAGCCAAACTCTGTAGAATGGCAACACCGGCCTCACAATTAATAACGCAAGAATAGCAATCGCCGTCACCAACGCGATTGGCACTCTCCCCCTATCGGTAACTCGACTACCGATAGTGCCCAGACAAAATAGCCCTAATGTTCCCCAGATAAACACCTCTGGAAGATCTCTAGTCCAGTGAAGATAAACACGCCACACATAATTGGGAAACAAGCTGAAAAATCTCCCGCGTTCCATAGCGCCATGCCTAAACAACACATCAGAAAACGCATCACTGATAACCCAGACCGGCCAATACAAGAGCAGCGTGATGCATACAATGGCTACTGATGACGACAAGAGATAGGTCAATAACTGACCGTTTCCTATCCTCGTTCTGTCAAATATTAAAATAGTCAAAAACCAAAGCACCACAATGCTATAGCCATAGACCATAGTCGGCAGAGTGAAAAACCCTGCAACCGACAACGCAATATATGCAATCCAGGCCGCGCTATTCTTCGAATGATAGAGATATGTCGCAAGTCCAAATAAACACAAAAATAACAAACTTAAAAGTGTATAACCCCGAGCATTTGTGGAAAATTCGATCAATACCGAACAACCACTAACCAAAGCGCTTGCTACGAGCGCGGCACCTGAGCCATATAATCGAACACCAACCAAGTAAGTTACTGGAATAAGTAATACACCAGCGCATAACACGGGAATCCTCAATGCCCATGGTTCGTTCCCAAATATAAGGTAACTAAAACGCATCAATATTGTATTTAGAAAATGGTTATTAGGAATGTAATATTGCGTTAGGCCAAGAAAGAGGGGCCGCTGCGCATATTGTGTAAAGGTATAGGCTTCATCACCTCTAATTGGCTCATTGAGGTATATCAGACGCAAGCTCAAACCGACGAGAGTTACCACACCCAAGCCCATCATGACAGTTCTGTTATTCGCAACATGCTCGTGACCACAACGCAAAACAAAACCCCATGCTGCTCGAGCATCCCGGCCAAATTTCCTGGTCCCAGCGCAGACATATCGATAATTGAAAATCATTATCGAGACAACTAACGATCCCAAAGACAAAACGTAAGGGAACTGTTTGATAATGGGATCTAACTCGATGGTTTGATTAACCCTTACCGCGTCATAACCGAAGTTATCTGCCAGTACATAGACCAGTACCCGACCCCACTCAATGGGGAAGAAAGCAATCAAAAAAACCGAGCAAACAAACCAGAGAATGATGACAACCATCTTGATGACTGCTTTCTCGTAATTCACGTGAACTCCGATAGCCAAAAGGCTGAACTGTTAAGTTCCCATCACTTTTTTTCTTCGATTGGAAGAATTAACACCAATATGGCCACAATCCACCGGTGCCGTCCACGACTTAACCTACGATGGTCGCTCGCTCCACCCAGGAACTCCATCAATGCGACAACACGTCTAAATAAAGCACCGATTATCACCCGTATTTGTTCTTAATGGGCTCTAGCACTGCCTCTGCCATTACAATACTTATCCATTCGTCGCTCGTTGTCTTGCCCTTGCTAACCATGTCGAACTCCTCCCGTACTATCAGCTCTATTCTCCCTGGAATGCCCACATCGGATGGAGCCGGGGTTCGCTTGACCCGCTACATTGGGTCACCACAACTCGATACGTTCGACCCTTTTTTGATGTTGGATTTTTTTGAATCCGATGACCCCGATGATTACATCGCCGGCTTTCCATCCCACCCCCACCGGGGTTTCGAGACAGTAACGTATATGCTGGCGGGACGCGTTCGGCACGAAGACAGCGTTGGACACACCGGTGTGATTGAAGCCGGGGGCATTCAATGGATGACCGCGGGTCGCGGGATTATTCACTCAGAAATGCCGGAACAGGAATCCGGCCGACTGGCGGGATTCCAGCTCTGGGTGAACTTACCCGCATCTCAGAAAATGATGTCACCTGCCTATCAGGAATTCCCCGCGCATCAAGTTCCACAAGAAGTTCGCGCTAATGAAGCCACCATTAGGGTTATTACCGGACAAACCGGTTTAGGTACGACCGGGCCAGTGCATGACATCGTGACAGACCCGTTATACCTGGATGTCACTGTGAACAAACAAAGCACTTTCGAAGAACCCATCCCAGAGACCCACAATGGGTTTATTTTTATGATTGACGGCACGTTGCTGATCGAGAGTCATCACTCGAATTCAGCACAGCCCGTTACACGCCGGCAACTGGCAGTGCTTGGCGAGGGGGATCGACTGGTTGCCCATACGAGTGATGTCGCCGCCCGATTCTTACTGGTGGCAGGGAGGCCGATTGGCGAGCCCGTGGCACGCTATGGGCCCTTTGTAATGAACACCCAGGACGAAGTTCAGCAAGCCATGCGAGATTATCAAACCGGTCTTTTCTAATTTTGAGTGTCAGCAACAAAATCTGAATCACCACACGGTCCGTCTAGGTGTAAAAAGACCGCACTTAACGTTGCATTACTTTCTATTACTCTGACTCTCTTTGTCAACGGTGGCGATCATTTCCTCTGCAATTTCTAGACGTGATGATCCGCCAACGCTCCTTAAACCAGCGGCTGCACTCCGCCGATCGGCTACAGAGTGGTTCTGTCCAACCTTCCATTTGCCCTCTAACCGTTCGATCTCTATCGAAAAACCCACGATGCCCCCGCGCATTTTCTCGTAAGCCACAGGGTCGAGCCCTTCCACCCGCCACGGCGCTTTTTCAAGATCCGCCTCGCTATGAGCGGTTAAGTCTTCAAGGCCACCCATTAGCCTCTGATCATCCACCCGCTGCGGACAACCCTGGGCGTGAACTGCCATGAAGTTCCACGTGGGTACTTTGCCGGCGCTTTCGTACCAGTCGGGGGAAATGTAGGCATGTGCTCCGGTGAACACCACGGTGACTGGCCGATCAGAGCAAAGTCGTTGTACAACCGGATTTGCAGCTGCAACATGGAGAAACAGGATTCCGTAAGCATTCTTCCCGGTATGCAATGTCACTGGTAAATGCTGCGCGTCGATGGAGCCCGTTGAATCAGAAGAAATCAATACAGCAAACGGGCGCGCCCACATCAAATCGTGCATTTTGCTTACCGAAGGCTGCACAAAAAATGGTGGGATATACATACTAAGACTCCTTGATCGGTAAAATTAAAAAGTAAGCCTATTGCAGCGCTTGCCCGCTGATCATCCAATGACCTGTCGCACGATGCCTCGATACCCATTCAGGTAAGCGACCCAACCGAGTGCCGCTACCGCATGCACTGCCGTAGAATGAACTCCTATCCCGCAGCGATACAACACCCCCCACGAATGACGTCGGGACCCGTATTGCTCCCCATTTTAGAAGGAACACCTTGATGTGGTCTGATGCCATTCGACGCCATGCGGTTGCCATGATCGCACTCAGTAGCCTGCTGGTTTCAGTCAATGGCCTTGCAATCCGCAGTATTGAAAGCACAAATCCTTGGCAACTGATTTTCGTTCGTCAGAGTTTCTTTGCCCCAACGCTGATACTGATTCTACTACTTCGTTACCGAAAAAATATCGTCCCTGTGTTTATCAACATTGGCCTTCCTGGGCTTTTCGGCGCTGCCGCCATCGCCATTGCCAACACCTGCATGATCTTGGCAATGACTTATACAACGATTGCAAATACGCTTTTCACGTTAGGTGCCTGCCCACTGATCACCGCAGTCCTTGCCCGGATAATCTTGAAGGAGCGTCTCACACCAGCCACGCTAATCGCAACGCTCGTCGCCATGACGGGCATCGGCATCATGGTCGGTGGAGGCGTCATGGGAGGTGGCGTCATTGGCAATTTCATTGCCCTCGCCTGTGCGTTATTTTTTTCGCTGTTCGTTATTTGTCTTCGTATCGGGAAAGACCGTGACATGCTGCCCACCAGCGTCATCGGTGCACTTCTCGGTGTCGCCATCGGAGCAATTGGCTGTCAATTTGATTTTCACATGTCAAACCAGGACCTGTGGCTATGTTTTGCATGGGGTGGATTACTGATGACCGCGGTCCATACCTTGTTTACGCTCGCATCGCGTTTTGTCGCGGGGGCAGAGATCATGCTGATCTCCCTGATCGAATTCATGCTAGGCCCGCTTTGGGTTTGGCTGGTGTACAGCGAAGCGCCCGGCACGACAGGCTTAATTGGTGGTGCCTTGGTGCTCGGCGCAGTTACCATCCGCAGTGTCTTGTTGATCCATCAGCAACGGAGCCAGAGGGCCTGATCCAAATCACGAATCGCCTAACGCGGTCAATAACTCATCGAGCTGCGTTAGTGTTGTCGCGGGCGGCAGCAAGACTGCACGGAAATACAAACGATCTCTCCATCGGGATAAACTGAACCAACCCGGTGCATCGATCGTCATGCGACGATGCCTGGCAGTGATCTTGTCTTCTGCTGTCACGCCGTTCAAAGAAAAACATTGCAGATTAAGTTCAGGTCGGTGTGCCGGCTCAGTCATCGTTCGATCCACCAACCTCCCATGAAACGCCTCAGTCAACGCTATGGCACTATCGATCTGCAGCCCGAGTGCACGAGTACCGATCACCTGAAGCAAGGTCCACAAAGTGAGGGCATCTGCACGGCGTGACCCCTGCAATCCCCACTGCCCCCGATGTGCAGCCCCTGTCACCGAATAAGGTAACGAGACACCGAAACGTGCGTCATGCTTAGCGCCCGCTCGAAACAACACCACCGCACACACTCTAGGAACATACATCCACTTCTGTGGCCCGATCACCACCGAATCGGCAACATCAATCCCCGCCAAATGGTGTCGATGCCGCTCACTGAGACACAAAGCACCACCGTAAATGGCGTCCACATGAAACCAGGCATGATGACGGCGACAAATCGCCCCAATCTCCTCTAATGGATCAATCGCCCCGTGGATCGTTGAACCGGCCACCACAGCGACAATATTGTGCAGCCCGGCATGACGGGAAAGTTGTTCATCCAGTGCGGATGGCTGACAACGGCCTGTGTCATCTCCTGGCATCACCACAATATGTGCCTTAGGGATGCCGAGCACCGCCGCCGCTTTCATGACCGAAGCATGGTGGCATTCCGACACATGCAGCCGTACCCGATCGCGGCTCTCGATATTCTCGAATCCGCCGCAGGCAACAAACAGCGCAGTCAGATTTGCTATCGACCCGCCACTGCAGAAGGTACCCGTACTACTGACAGGCAAGCCCAACCGCTGAGCGAATGCCTCAATCAACCCCTCTTCAATTTGGCTCGCAAAGGGCGACAACTCACGAAAGAGTAAATTGTTATTGAGCGCGGAAACCACGCAATCTGTCAGCGCTGCAACCGGATGCGGTGCAGTATCCATGTGTCCCAACATGGTTGGCTCAGCAAGCCGAGTGCTGCGCTCAACAATCTCTTGCCACAGACCTGGTAAAGCCTCCGCGCCGACACCTTCCTCCGGCAATATGGAAGTTACCTGGGTTTCACTCGGTATCACCCGCCCGATTGCCGGGCGATAAATTGTCTCGAGCGTACGACCCAGTCTGCTGGCTAGTGGCGCTATATCGACATCAGAAAAATTTATTGTTTCCACGCGAACAGATACCGTAATAATACGTCCTATCTACCATTCATCCATGCGAGAACCCAATAGGCGCTCAATCATCAGATCTGCGTGCCGGGAACCTGTTTGGGGAAGTAATCCTCGCACTTCCCTTCACGAAATACATCAGCTGTCGCACAGTGCAGCCCCCCACCAAAGGGATAGGCATCCCGGAATGGCATTGGAATGACTTCAAACTGGAGTTTATCCAGTTGATCCATCTGGTGCACTTCACTGGCTTCAACGATCACTGTTTGGTGGTTCACTACCAACACATTCATCGACAACCAGACACTCGAATAACATAACGGAGGCGGCTTGTCGTTCGCTGGCTTCGCTGCATCGATGATCTCCCAGTCATTGGTTTCGAAGATTCTTCTCTGCTCCGCTGGCAATGGTCGTTTGGGATTATTCATTACCAAACCAGGTCGCAGCGGCACAAATGTCGCATCGATATGAATCGGGTATGGATCACCTGGGAAATTGACCGCATGCACTCGGTGATCTGGGTAATGGCGTTTCAACCATTCTATTCCACGCCGGTTCGTGGTCAGTCCATGTTGACAGAAGAGATCCTTACCAATGCGAAGTACATCAGCGGCGTCAAAAAGCGGTTCGTGCTCAGTGGTGACGAAATCTAGCGCTGCTGTACGCCGCAACCTCTCTTCCAAGGTGATTTCATCAAAATAACCCACCTGGTAAGCGTCATCGGTCAGGCGGGGTCGCGGTGCCTGCTCCCAGCGAAACTCCGGGTCTTCATCGAAGTAACGCTGCATCAAGTCATGGTAGGCAAGATATTCCCAGTAGCGACAACGAAATGACATCGGTGCCGAGAGAATCTCCTTACCCACTGTCAACAACACATCGCGTGGTGGCATACAGCCAAACATCGTGCCCGTCATAAAGTCCGGTGTTGTCACGGCCTGATTCCATTGAATGGGCGTTGGCCGATCGACCCGTACTCCCTTTGCCTCGAGCGCCTGCGTCAGTGTATCCAGTTGCCGGTTGGCCGCTTCTACCGTGTGCAACGGTCGTGGTCCCCAGAGGCCACGCATATCACTGTCCTCTGGAATTTTGGCTTCAGTCGCCGGTTCAGTAGGCGGAATACAGGTGAAATCTGCGCGACCGACGATCACATGACGCAACGAATCAAAGTCATTCCAGGAATTGACCACTGTCTTTGACATCGCATCCCCCGTCTCATTCATTCTTTAGTACAACCGGTGTCACAACATTGTCCGGGCTGTTGTGCCGTTGAACGATTGAACGATTCACTCGCAACTCCCCGGTCAATCAGTCGCTCCACCAACTTTCTTCGCTCCGGAATAGGATAGCGACGGTGAATCTCACTCTTCATCGCCTCCGGTGACCCACCTCCATGCAAACTAATCACAGACATCCAGCCACCGGCATCGGTCGCTGTGATGTCCTCTATAAATCGCGCCACAGAGGCCCGACGCTCGTAAGGCACATCTGGCCGCCCCTGCAGCACTAAGGCAAGATTAGGCCCTGTTTCCGGATTGTGATCGTCCTCTGGCAAAGGCAAAGTGACGATCAATCCGCCGGACACCGTGTGTGCTAATCGATGCATGTCGTAAATCTGATTAGCCAGCAGCAACTTCCCGATATTGGCATAAACCGGTTCGGGCATTGTATTTCCAGCTGATTCCTCGGTGCCATAAACCGATGCCGCAACTCCGCAGGCATAAAAACCCTCGACTACTTTAATTAATTCAACCATGGTATCTCGAAGGTTCGCGTTGCCCGTCATGCTAAGACCGTTCGCCTCAATCATTAACGCACCAGCACCAATCAAAAGATCACCAAAACCCGCCCGAGCACCAATACAGGTATGCCGATGATGCGTGGCATAGCTCTTGGTTAGGTGATCAACGTGCATCCATTCACCACACAGGAAAACGTGCTTCCACGGCACAAAGACCTTATCAAAGTGACATAGGCCAGTCGTCTGACCGTAACGAGCGCTGAATAGTGCCCCACTCTCACCCGGTCTACCGGCCGGTCGGGCCACAATAGTAAGTCCCGGCGTGTCAATCGGCACCGCACAAGCCACGGCGAAATCGGTATCTTCCTGAACCATATTGCGCCCTGGCAAAACCAGCAAATGGTGCACATAAGGTGCAGCAGTCACGATCGCCTTGGTTCCAGAGATGACAATGCCATCGGTGCGCCGTTCGATCACATGCAAATAACTGTCAGGGTTGGGCTGCTGATGCGGGCGCAAGCTGCGATCACCCTTGGCATCAGTCATGGCTATACCAACAGTGAGATCAGCATCCTGCGATTGATGCAGATACTCGAGAAACCGCGCGTGGTATTCAGTTCCCTCAGCCTGATCAACTAACGCGCTAGATTGGTACACCGCGTTAAAGCCATCCATACTCAAATAGCGCATCGCACAACCGGTCTCCTGGCAAACAAGACGGGTGTATTCCAGTTTATGCAACAAGTCGTCGGTCGACGAATTGATGTGTAAGAATCGGTTAACGACTTTTCCGCTTGTCTCTTGCGTTGCACACGCGAGGGGACGGTGTGTGGGTGATCGTGCGTAGTCATAGGTTACGCCCACCGCGTTGATACCCGCCATCAACAGCGGTTCATCAGCAACACTTTCCACGCGCTGTCCACGAACAAACACCGTCGGATTAAATGCTCGCAGGGATTCACGATAATCTTGGGAGGACATCAACATTGGGTTAGGCTCATTCTGGCTAAAGGTATGGATACACGGGTAAATGTTTCCAACAAACCATCGTTTGCGTTTTTTGGCGCGTTGGGATCATAACACCCAGGCCGAAACTGCCGTCTTCCACGCGACGTTGGCCTTGCGCGTCAGCTATCGCTCACGTACCTTTTGCTTAACCCTATCCTAATTGAGATGCTTATGTTTGATCCCCAACCAATGGCTGAGCGACTTTTGTCAGCCCGTCGCCCCGGCGATGCACTTGCAGGCATGCCGGACCACATATCGCCCACTACTGTTCTGGAGGCTTATGCGGTTCAGGATGCATTAGTGACTTTACTTGCCACCACGCACGGTGAACCGGCCGGTTACAAGATTGGTTGTACCAACGCGGGTGCCCGGGCACTGCTGCAGGTCGACCACCCATTTATGGGGCGTTGCTTTCAAAACGGTATTGTCAATTCACCGGCCCAGATCCAGGCATCAGAAATGCACATGACTGGCATCGAGCCAGAAATTGCCCTGCGCATGAGTGCAGACATGCCCGCTAAAACCACGCCGTGGAATACGCAGGACGCGGCCGAGCATGTTGCTCAAGTGATGCCTGCCATCGAAGTGGTCGAAAGTCGCTTCAGCACGTGGCCAGCAGTGGGGCCACTCGGTGCCATTGCCGACAATGGCGTCCATCGGGTGCTCATCGTGGGTCGTGCCATGTCAGACTGGACACGTGAATCGGTCGACCAGGCCACCGTGCTTTTGCAATCCAACGGCACTCAGGTCGATGCAGGCGCTGCCGACAATGTCGACGGCGGGCCGTTTGGTGCCCTTGCG
>CAJQRU010000130.1 GCA_905612355.1 uncultured Gammaproteobacteria bacterium | reverse complement strand
TTGGCTAATGTTGTGGATGGCACTGCGACAGATTTGAGATCGTTGTTAATATCAAGCAAACAAATAACACTAGTAATTTCTTGATCATACGCTCCAGTTTTGGTGGTGTTGGAGGTAGGATAGCGGTATGAAACATCTAATACCCGCCTTGCTATCAATGGCGTTGGTGACCGCTTGTAGCGACCGAGAAGAGAAATAGATCGGCGATACGCATGTATGGAAAGGGCAGACCGATGCGCTCGAAAAGGCGGGGAACGTCGAGCAGTTGATTCTGGATTCCACCGCAAATCGGCTAAAGGCGATAAAGGAATGATGGCTATTATTCTGTCGTTAGACGAATTCCTAATATTGAGGAATTATGTTGATGATGATGATAATAAGAAAAAATGGTATACCAGTAAGCCAATGATTAATCCTTCAAGCCATGCGGCCCAAGCACACCATACTGGATACTTACGGATAAAGTTTATTTTCCAATCCCAACATTTTTTAATCTTAATCTTAATCTTCCTCTAACCCGTTATTCTGTCGTTAGACAGATGTCTAATATCGAGCGGTGTTGCCCCGTATATATAGGCGACTGCAATTATGACTCATACCAGGGTGCTTAGAGCGACGATTACTTCTTACATCTGCTGTTTTCTATACCCCGCGAGGTTTTAGTAATGTTCCTCTAATCAGGCCGGTAAACGCAGATGCTGCAATCACCTGGGACGATATCAACATTGATCCAACCAGTGACGCCTTCAGGCTACGCAAAGACATGGAAACCCAACTGGGTACGTGAACAACAATGACCCGAGCAACCCGGCCATGCAGATCCCACAGGACAAGACATATAAAAGGCCCCGAAGGTTGTTAGGTATTGGTGGAGGGATAAGAATTGGCAAGTAACGCAGATACGTTTGACTATGTGGTTGTTGGTGGCGGAACCGCCGGATCAATCCTTACGAACAGGCTGAGCGCGGGCGGTGCTCGGGTCTGTTTACTCGAAGCTGGCCCCGTAGATCGTCATCCTTTTATTCATATACCTGCCGGTTACATCAAGAACATTTACTCCCGCAAACTGACTTGGAACTTCATGTCCAAGCCGACGCCGCATACGTCAAATCGCAGCTTTATGCTGCCTCAAGGGCGCGTACTGGGCGGGTCGAGTTCGATCAATGGACTTAACCATGTTCGCGGCCAGCGCTCCGACTATGACGGATGGGCCGAACTCGGCAACAAGGGGTGGAGTTACCCCGAAGTTCTCCCCTATTTCAAGCGCTCCGAGCGGAGGATTGGACCAGGTGACGATAAGGTGCGAGGTCGAGATGGGGAGCTTCCAATTACTGATCTCGACTTGATCCATCCGATCTGTGAAACCTTCATTGAAGGTGCCGAGACTCTAGGTATTCCACGCAATCCTGATTACAACAGCGGCAATCAAGCCGGATCGGGTTATTTCCAGCGCACCGTCCACAAAGGGTATCGCTACAGCGCCGCTAAGGCATTCTTGCGCCCTGCACAGCGCCGACAAAATGTTGAGGTGCGAACCAGCGCACAGGCCGCCTCGATTATCTTTGACGGACAGCGCGCCGTAGGCGTGCGCTATGTCCGAGACAATCGAATCGGATCAATGACTGAAATTAGGGCGCGCCGAGAAGTCATCCTTTGCGCCGGTGCACTGAATACACCCAAATTGCTGCAACTGTCGGGAATTGGACCGGTAGATATTCTGAATGATCTGGGACTCAATGTCCGGGCCAACGTGCCGGGCGTCGGCAGCAATTTACGGGATCATTACGGGGTGCGCATGGTGGCGCAGCTTAAAGGTGTGCGGACATTCAATTCGATAGCGAGCGGTCTTCCGCTTGGCCTTGAGATCGCGAAATGGCTTCTGGGGAAACCCAGTTTGCTTTCTGTGAGTCCGTCACTGGTGCATCTGTTCTGGAAGTCTTCACCGGCGTTAGATGTGCCGGATCTCGAATTCGTAATGACGCCCGCAAGTTTTCGGGAAGGGACCGTGGGTTTGCTTGACACCGTGCCGGGAATGACCGTGGGTGTCTGGCAAACCCGACCCGAGAGCAAGGGGTATGTGAAAGCGATTTCAACTGATATTTTCGAACCGCCAACAATCAACCCAAACTATCTTTCAGATACATACGATCAGGATGTTCTTCTGCGCTCAATTCATCTGGGACGAAAATTAATGTCGACCACGCCACTACAACCCTATCTCGAGGGAAATACTAATCCTCAGAAGGCATTGCAGACGGACGGTGAATTACTGGATTGGGCCCGACGCGAAGGCACCACGGCTTACCACATGACCGGTACTGCGCGGATGGGGCCAGAGAGTGACCCGCAAGCCGTCGTCAATAACCAGCTTCAGGTTCGGGGGTTTGATCGCCTACGTGTCGCTGACGCCTCGATCATGCCATGCATGCCGTCAGGAAACACCAACGCGCCGACAATGATGATTGCTGAGAAGGCGGCAGACATGATTTTGGGGCGGACACTCGACGCAATTGATTACTGATCAATATTGCCAGCCAAATTAAAGGTAAGTCACCTGATCAACACCAAACCGAACAAACCAAATGAAATCTTATAGGATGTGAGTCACTCCTAGAATAACTGCAAAGTAAAGTTTGAAGTAACGCTGAAATGTAAACTCTAAACTGCTACTTTTTTGGACTAAGTTGTTGATGATACTGCGGTAGATTTCAGTGAATATGTAAACTCTATTTTTCCCTTCCGCTGTGTGGGTACAACATCTATATAGACATCGTTTTTGAAAGGGGGTGGGTACCCTCTCCTAAGCCTGATTAACCATTACCCCAAGGTTTCGATGTCTTCCAAGGCTTTGATTGCTTCTATTTCATTCTTTTTTAGGAGTTTGTCTTTATCGATTTCCTGCCATAACGACTTGAAATAAGGTTCAGCAAAAGTCGTGTGGGCACCTTTCTTAATCTTAATCTCTGGAATCGATTCAACACCAAGCATTCTGTAGGCTTCTTTCATCAGAGAATAAAGTTGGCCAAGATATCGATCTTGAACGACGAAACTGTCGTGTACTGGAAGCGCAAGATAACCATGCGCCTGCATATGCGTAAGCACATACGCGGCTATCTGGGAATCCTGAAACTGTAAAGCGCCCCCACTACCACTGAAGAAATGTTGGCGCACCATTGGGTGTTTCTCCATCATCCCGTCAATCAAGGGATTGATAAAGGCGTTCGTGCTTTCTAAATCGCGAAAGTCGTAGTTGATCTTCTTCCTTATAGCCTGAATAGCCTTACGACGATCCGGCTCATTCACAAGGATCAAGGTGGCCACTTTAAGAAGGTCGCGAACCTCATCTCCGTAGCCCTCTAAAGCATAAGGATCATCATCTAATCCTTTAAGCCAGCGGTATTCATCGCCCCCTCGAGCGTAAAGCAGCAACAGATGCTGTCCACTGTAATCAAGTTCGGAACAAGGCCCGCCGTCAATTGTGAGGTGTTTACGTATATCCCGTGGAATGTTCTGCCACCAGCCTCTATAGAAGCGACCACCCGAGGTGAAATCACCATTAAAGATGCGATAGAGACTGTTTCGAGTGTAGTCAATCGCTGCACAACGTCTCTCGATAAGAATGTCACGAATCTCGTCAGGCGGCATCGATAAACCAAGTTTATGACCCTGCAGAAAGGTGTTGTACGAACCCAACTCCTCGCGCATTCGCACAATCTCTTCAGTGTCATCAAAGGGAATCTCTTTCTTAGTTCCTTGGTATCGAAGAACGATGACATCAGACTCTTCCCTTGAGATCATGGAAGGAACAACTTCGTAGTTCTGGATTAGATCAATCAGCCTAGAAGTCGCCCTCATTCGAGACTGAAAGCCAGTTTCCGTGACCCGATTGTAAATACCCAGATGACCTTCAAGATAACCAAGGCTCGAAAGACCATTAACTACTCTCTTCATAGAATCAAGGCCGAGATACAACTTGTTCAAACGGGTGCCGGGACTGTATGCGCTAGAACCTCGAGGATAGGCCACATAAATACGAGGATTTGCCAAATAACAAATATAGAGATCAAGAACGACAACCTTGAGGTGCTTCAGAATCTTCTTTCTAGGAGAATTCTTAACAAGCCCAGCATCACTCAACTCAGATAAGAGATAAGAAATAACACGCTGTACTTCTGGAAACTCACTTAGACGATGTACATCTAAAGGTCGGGAATTCTGTAAGTTATCCATAAGGCCAGTCCTATCCTCAGGTAACTCTAGAGGGGGGCCTTCTCCATTACTAGGGGAACGGTTTAGGAGGATATGGCAGGGGCTAGTGTTGGCACACTAGTGGCACAGTAAGCAGTAGAATATGGGTAGACGAGGGTGACCTACGGGAACCCGAGGTCTTATGAATCAAGCAGTATTTGTTGCTCAGCGGGAGAGCACTGCCTTCACACGGCGGGGGTCACTGGTTCAATCCCAGTCGCGCCCACCATATACACCCAGTGTTTATGCGACTTTTGAGTACCAATGGCCTCGCGTGCCAACTCCTCAATTGTCAAAACGTGACAAGAACGTGATAAGAATCCCGCGATTACGTTCATCTGGGTACTGCCTTTAACACTGAAACAGCGTCCTGCAAATGTGATTCTTGAGAATGCAGATAGCGATCAGTCATCTTGATCGTCGAGTGACCAAGAATATCTCTAATTGCCACCGAAGCGACGCCTTGCTCCGCCAACCACGAAGCGCAGGTATGCCGTAGCAGGTGAAAAGTCACGTCACTCAGGCCAGCACGCTTTGCAGCCGATTTGATGCTTCGTCTTACATCACCAATTCGATCACCAATCGCCTTATTGCGTACCTTTCTGAGCTGAAAGAACACCCATGGGGTACTGGGACAAACCTCAGCCCGTAAACTCATCCGCCCGATTAACACTTTCCTTGCGGTCTTGTTCAACGGTACCGCTCGGGCCTTGGCAGATTTTGTGTCTTCCTCGCGAAGAATAATTTCATTCTTTTTGAGATCGACACGATCCCATGTAAGCCCCAACAACTCATTTTTCCGACAGCCCGTTTGCACCCCAAGTTCAATCAGGTCAACGGTATGCGGGCTTGCTCATCAACTGCAGCAATCAGCTTGCCTGCGTTCTCATAACTAAGCGATGCAAGGCGAGTTTTAGGTTCTGACAACCGTTTCCCCTCACAGGGGTTACGCCCCAGGATCCAATCCTCCTCTCGCAACACATGATTGAATGCCACCGAAAACAAACCTACTTCCTTGTTCACAGTGCCGGGCTTTACTGATTGGAGTCGCTGCTTCTCATAACGGGTTATATCGGACGGCTTGATCGTATCGACAGCAACATCTCGACCAAAATATTCGAGAAGACGTTCGGCCGCATAGGCATCACGGTCTGCTGACTTCTTATCCTCGGTCGCTTCGAAATACACTTCGATCATGTGTCCAATACTCCCAATAGGGACTGCTTTACGACTTTTGGCATCCTCAGCTTCAACCTGCCAACGACGCTCTATCGCATCTGCTTCCCTCTTTTTCGTCGTTCTAGTAGATCGTCTAATCCACTTTCCACTGACGGGGTCTTTGTATTGCCCCCACCAGTGCCGACTGTCTTTGCGTTTATAGGCCATTCGCTTTCTCCTTTCGGATACTGCGCTGCCCTTCCCACGCATTGACCATTATATTGAGTATGCTCATTAATGAACGCCTCAACCTCTCTCCTAGGGATAAGTACTTTTCTAGTTCCAGCAAGTTTTTGTAGGTCTCCATTGTTGATAAGTCGCGATATAGATCGCTCGGATAGGCTTAATGCCTCTGCGCACTTCTTTTTTGTAAAAAGATATCGGTCGGTCTCATTCATCTGTCTTAGTGGCCCCTTTTTCAACCCCATAGGAAACCACTCCATTGGTGATGAAGTAGGTAACATCTGGGGCATTTCAGCCTCGAAATCCGGCGGGTTAAGCGCCCAAACGGGCTAGGTGATTAAGGAAGTCTTTGGGGGACGAAAAGATCGCCAATCCCCCAAATTTTCCTTTCCTATCTATCTAAGCTTTTAGGGGTTAAGTCATTGATTTTAAAGGGCGTAAAACGCATTTCGTTTTTTAGCTTTTTTTGCCCTTTTTTGTCCACCGCAGCGTGGGGTGGACATTCGAGTTAGTTCGAATTTGAAAAGGGGGTGACTACCCCTATAGAAAACACCAGTAACAGAATTGGAAGAAGGCTTTTCATTAGTGTGCTTAGGTTGTGTGCTTAGAGATCTACTCAACACCCTTTGTATTTCTTAGCAACACATTGACGGGCAAGTTTCTCTGCCTTTGCGATTTCGGCAGGGGTCATTTCTTTGGCAATGATGTCTCTCTTTGTAGATGCGTACGTGTCCCCAGATGCTGCGGCAATATGTAACCACATATAGGCATAGACATTGTCCTGTGGCACACCTAGTCCGGACTGGTACATCCAACTAAGTTGGCGTTGGGCATCGGCATGCCCCTGTTCGGCAGAAAGGGTGTACCACTTCACTGCCGTCTTATAGTCCTTTGGAACACCTTGTCCTTTGTGGTACATCAAACCCAGATTGATCTGGGCATAGACATCCCCTTGTTCAGCAGCAAGGGTGTACCACTTCGCCGCAGTCTTATCATCCGGTGGAACACCATTAAACCCTAGTCCGTACATCAAACCCAGAATGATTTGGGCATCGACATTCCCCTGTTCAGCAGCAAGGGTCCACCACTTCACTGCAGTCTTATCGTCCTTTCGAACACCTTGTCCATTGCTGTACATATCACCCAGTTTGTTCTGGGCATCGGCATTCCCCTGTTCGGCAAGGGGTCTCCATTCACGCAGAGCAGTTGCGAAATCACCACTTTCGGCAGCAGCAACTCCCTTATTGAAATCAGCGCTTGAAGGACTTTCCCCGGTTGATTGACACCCTGAGTTATTCGTTGACTCATCAGGCATTATCGTCTTACAAAACTTTGCACCTGTCGTGTGGGCAGTATTGAAATCTTCTGCCCATTTTAAGTTTGCCTCTGTCAGATTTGCCTTAGTCAGATTTGCACTTTGCAGATTTGCCTTAAACAGATTTGCCTCTTTCAGATTTGCCCCTTCCAGATTTGCCTCAGTCAGAGTTGCCTCAGTCAGTCTTGCCCTAGTCAGATTTGCCCCAGACAGATTTGCCCCATATAGATTCGCCCAACTCAGATTTGCCGCAGTCAGATTTGCCCTTTCCAGATTTGCCCCTTCCAGATTTACATCTCTCAGTTTTGCCCGTTCCAGATCTGCCTTAGTCAGATTTGCACTTTGCAGGTTTGCCGCAGTCAGATTTGCCTTAGTCAAATCACACTCCACACAAGATTTGGTTTCCAAAAGTTTCTTCAAGTCATTTTCATCATACGCACCAACTTGCAAAGACAACCCCATCAACAACAAATAGCTAACACCAATAAGTTTTTTCATTGTGGTTCTCTGAGGAATTACAAGGAACTTCATACCATCACTATATTCCACTCCAGAGACTCAGGGAATGATGTGTGGGTGTGGAGACACGTCTATAACCAACCCTGATACCCTCTTCCTCAACACTTAAACAACCACGAGGTTATTCGCACCAGGTAAAGTTTTTATTAGCCAGATTTGGCTTGGTTACTAGATGCCTACACCTTGACTAGTAAAGTTTTAAGTCACGCTGAAATGTAAACTCTAAAACGCTACTTTTTAGAGTTAAGTCACTGATCAATTGGGTAATGTTTTCAGTGAAGATGTAAACCCTATTTTTCCCCTCCGCTGTGTGGGTACAACATATATATAGAAGTCATTTT
>CAJQRU010000129.1 GCA_905612355.1 uncultured Gammaproteobacteria bacterium | reverse complement strand
TGTCCGAACGAGGCAGTGTGTCGGTAGACAAGCGAACCAATGCGCTCCTCATACAGGATACCGCGTTTAAGATTCATGAGATTCGAAAGTTGATTTCCGCACTTGATAAACCAGTAAAACAGGTTTTGATAGAGACCCGGATCGTACAGGCAACAGATAGCTTCAGCCGTAACATTGGGGTCAGACTCGGTTTCAACGCACTGAACAATGGTTCTGATCTGGGGACGGTCATCGGTTCTGGATCGTTGGTGGGCACAGAGAGTATTCGCTCCGCAGGGATCAATGCGACAGGCAGGGCAATGTCTGTCGACCTACCAGCGACATCTCCAGCTAATAGCATAGGCAATACTGCCAGTTATGCCTTCACGCTTGCCAAGGCGGGGGTGAATTATGCGAATCTTATTGATCTCGAGATTTCGGCTCTGGAGTCAGAAAATCGGGGCAAGGTGATCGCAAACCCGAGGCTGCTCACCGCTGACAAGAAAGAGGCTAAGATTGAACAAGGTGAAGAGCGTGTGTTCGTGACCACGTCAGCCGGTGCTTCGACCACAACGACCGCGAGAGCGGTCCTCGGCTTAACGGTCACGCCCCAGATTACGCCGGACGATCGAGTCATACTCGATGTTTTTGTTAGCCAGGATAGTTGGGCATCGGGAACGGCGCAGAATATGAATACCAATCAGATCACAACACAGGTGCTGCTCCATAATGGCGAGACGGTCATCATTGGGGGCATCTACAACCAGAACGTAAGTGAATCAGTAGAGAAAGTACCTTTATTGGGTGATCTGCCAATTTTGGGCAGTTTGTTCAGGACAAAGACAATGAATGATTCGCGTACCGAACTTCTTGTTTTCCTCACCCCCCGTATCATCAAACCTATCAACTCATCAAAATAGCTCGAGGGTGCGTTGGAGGATGGTGGCTGGGGCCAGGGTTGTGTTTTAGTAGACACTATGGAGTCAACCCTCCTGCGCGGACGTTATAACGATGAGCACAGAACAAAATGTTTACCTAATTGGTCCGATGGGAGTCGGTAAGACTACCATCGGTAAGTCTCTTGCCCGCCAACTGCGCTTAGAGTTTGTTGATGCCGATCAGGAGATTGAAAAACACACTGGGGTCAGCATCGCCACCATCTTCGATATTGAGGGGGAAGAAGCGTTCCGCGTTCGAGAAAAAGCGATGATCGGGAAGCTTACGACTCGCCGCGGGATTGTCTTGGCTACCGGTGGTGGCGTGATACTAGATGAAGGAAATCGAAATAATCTGCGCAAGAGTGGCACGGTAGTTTACCTGCACGCCTCAGTTGATCTGCAATTTGAACGAACGCGGAATAACAAGGATCGTCCACTGCTTAATCGGGGAGACGATAGGCGTGCCATTCTTGAATCCCTTATGGCGGAGCGTGACCCCTTCTATAGGAGAGAGGCCGATCATGTGATCGCGACCGATGGGCAAAGCCCGCAGACGGTCGCACGGCATATAGCGCGGGAGCTCATGAAGGTATGGCCGTGATGACTGTTGAGTTGGGTGAGCGAAGTTATCCCATCTACGTTGGTGCTGGTTTACTGCAGCAACCGGAGTTGTTGCGACGCCATATTCGGGCGTCGGAGGTAATGCTGGTGACAAACGAGGTTGTTGCACCGCTTTATCTCGAACGCGTCGTGTCGGCGCTTCCAGAATATGACCTCAGCATTGCGACTCTTCCCGATGGAGAAAGACAAAAAAATTCAGAGCAGTTGAATAAGTTGTATGACGAAATGCTGGAAAAGCCATGCAGCCGTCAGACAACAGTGATTGCACTCGGTGGCGGTGTGGTCGGAGATATCGCGGGGTTTGCAGCGGCTTCTTACCAGCGTGGCATCGATTGCATTCAAATACCCACTACCCTGTTGGCGCAGGTGGATTCAGCTGTCGGGGGAAAGACGGCGATCAATCATCCACGCGGCAAGAACATGATCGGTGCGTTTCATCAGCCCCGCTGTGTCATTGCTGATACCGATACTCTTGCGACGCTTAATCAGCGTGAGTTGTCCGCTGGCTTCGCAGAAGTTGTTAAGTACGCCGTCATTGGTGACGTGGAGTTTTTCTCGTGGCTTGAACAGCATGTTGACGATATCGTGTCCGGTGTGCCGGACACGATGGAAGAAGTAATCCTGGCCAGTTGTCGACACAAAGCCCGATTCGTTGCAGGCGATGAACGAGAAACGCGTGAGCGGGCATTGCTTAATCTGGGCCATACCTTTGGTCATGCGATTGAGTCCATAGCGGGTTATGGGCAATGGCTGCATGGGGAAGCGGTCGCTGTAGGGATAGTTATGGCCGCCGACATGTCGAGACAGTTGGGTTGGATGAGTAGCGAGGAGGTCCGTCGTATCGGTGAGCTGCTGACACGGGCCCATCTTCCGATCTCTCTGGGTGGCGGGTTTTCTACTGATACGTTCCTGCGCCAGATGATGATGGATAAAAAAGTAATGAATGGCCGAATTCAGTTGGTTTTGCCTGAAACCATCGGTCGTGCTCGGTTGGTGATGGATTATCCGGATCAAGTGTTGCGCGATGTGCTGGAATCCTATTGCAGTGGTTAGCGAGCGAGTGGCTTGTCTGAGCCAAAGTCTGTCTTTCTATTGCAATAAATTCAATGATTTACACCATATTCATTAATATTCCGATGGTTCTGTATATACTCTTTCTTCAGACTCGCGTCTGAAACGGGTCAGCCTACCCGCGGTTCACTGCTGGACACTTCCGGTATTTTTCCCGACTCATTCAACGAGACCCGTGTGGGGACTCTGTGGTTAGGCGACGCCGCTCCCGGTTCAGGACGTGTATCGAGAAATGATTGAGCCATTGATGAAAGAGCACCGATTATCAGATACCGACGGAGCCCCAGCGCTGCCACAGAGCCTCTATGATCCTCGGTTTGAGCACGACAGTTGCGGGGTTGGTTTCGTAGCCCACATTCAGGGTAAGCACAGTCATCAGATTGTGGAAGATGCGAATACCGTCCTGATTAACATGGATCACCGCGGCGCTCGTGGTAGCGAAGAAAATACGGGCGATGGTGCGGGTATGTTGACTGCGTTACCCCAGGAGTTCCTTTGCCAGGTTGTGGAGAGAGAAATCGGCGAAAAGTTACCGGGGCCCAGTAAATTTGGTGTTGGTATGGTGTTTATGCCAACCAAGGATGCTGAACGTGCCCACTGCCGACGAGTGGTTGAGAGCGTGGTCAAAGACCAGGGTCAGCGGTTGATCGGATGGCGTAGCGTGCCGACCGATGCGGACGGTGCTGACATTGGGCCTGCCGCACGTAGAGCAGAGCCGGTTGTGGAACAACTCTTCATAGCTGCCGCGCCAGATCTTACAGAGGATGCATTTGAGCGCGAACTTTATCTGATTCGCAAACAGTGCACTCGCCGTGTCCGAGATGATGCGTCACTTGAACAGGCGGATTTTTTCTATATTTGTTCGTTGTCGACTCAAGTGATTATTTATAAAGGGATGTTACGACCAGAACAGTTGCTCTGTTATTTCCCGGACTTAGCAGACCCTACCTTTACCACGCATCTCGCGATGGTGCATTCGCGTTTTTCAACCAATACGTTTCCCAGTTGGGATCGAGCCCAGCCGAATCGTTTCATGGCCCACAATGGTGAGATCAACACGCTGTTGGGCAATGTCAATTGGATGCGAGCCCGGGAAGGGGTCATGTCATCCCCGTTCTTCAAGGAACAACTGAGTTTGCTTTTTCCAGTAGTTGAGCCGCACGGCTCTGATTCTGGGAACTTTGACAATGTCTTGGAATTCTTACTCATGACCGGGCGTACGCTTCAGGAATCGATCATGATGTTGATTCCCGAGGCTTGGCAGAAGCACACTGAAATGAATGAGGCACGACGCGCGTTTTATGAGTACTACTCGTGCCTGATGGAGCCGTGGGACGGGCCGGCCTCCATTGCTTTCACCGATGGGCGCTACATCGGGGCTGTATTGGACCGTAACGGACTCCGACCGAGTCGCTATTATCTGACGACCGACAACCGGGTCATTATGGCTAGTGAAGTGGGCGTGTTACCGGTCGCTCCTGAAATGGTGAAAGAAAAGGGACGTCTGCAGCCGGGTAAGATGTTTCTGATCGACTTTGAACAGGGAAGAATGATCCCTGACGAGGAACTGAAACAGCAGTTTTCAAGTCGGCATCCATATGCGAAATGGCTTGATCGTCACCGTATCAATCTGACCGACCTGGTCCCAAAAGCGTCAGCGCCGCCGGATCATAAAGAGACGCTTTTGGCGCGCATGCGTACATTTGGATACACAGTTGAGACATTACAATTCATGTTGTTACCGCTGGTGCAGGAAAAGCGGGACCCAATCGGGTCAATGGGAAATGATTCGACCTTGGCTTGTCTGAGTGATCAACCGCGGCTGATCTATGATTATTTTAAGCAGTTGTTCGCGCAGGTCACAAACCCGGCCATCGACTCGATCAGAGAAGATTTGATCATGTCACTTGAGTGTTATATCGGGCCGGAAAAGAACCTCCTGTGTCCCACAGAAGAGCACTGTCGCCGGCTCAAGGTTACCAACCCAATTTTATTGAATGAGGAATTAATCGCAATACGAGAAATGAAGCAGGAAGGCTGGCAGGCCACCACACTCGATATCACTTTCCAAAAAGACGAAGGGGAATCGGGTCTCGTTACCACTTTGCACCGCATTTGTCGCGAGGCAGAGGCAGCGGTTGATGCGGGCGCCAGTACTTTGCTGTTGTCAGACCGAAAGACCAGTTCGCGACGAGTTCCAGTCAGTGCTTTGATGGCTTGCGGTGCGGTGCATCATCACCTGGTGCGGACAGCGAAACGGACGCGGGTCGCTATCATTATCGAGTCTGCTGAATGTCGTGATGTGCATCATCATTGTTTGCTGATCGGATTTGGTGCGGATGGAATTAACCCCTATCTCGTTTACGAAGTTCTTCGGCACGCTCTGCATGATGGTTTGCTCGACGCGATGGAATTTGATCATCGTTCGGTAATAGATGTCTACCGGGCCAGTGTGGTGAAAGGCATCTTGAAAGTGATGGGGAAAATGGGAATCTCCATGCTGCAATCGTACAAAGGAGGGCAGGTTTTTGAGGCGTTGGGGTTGCGCGATGAGGTGATTGATCTTTGTTTTCATATGACCCCGAGTCGACTGCAGGGGGCAGGCTTTGAGGTGCTGGCGCAGGAGTTGTTGCGTCGGCACACACTCGGGTTCCCCAATAACGAGGTTAGTAACGGGAGCGGACTGCATAATCCTGGCGAATTTCATTGGCGCGCCGGTGGTGAACGGCACGGTTGGTCACCGCATGTAATCGCTGACCTGCAGACAGCTGCCCGGACGAATAGCAGGGAGACTTATCAGCAGTTTTCGGCGGCGGTGAATGAAGAGGCCAGGAAGCAGCGTACGTTGCGAGGTTTATTCGAGCTGTGTCCGGAGCGGAATGGCGGACCCATCGATATTGAAGAGGTAGAAAACGCAAGTTCAATAGTCAAGCGCTTTTGTACTGGAGCGATGAGTTTTGGCTCGATTTCGAGTGAAGCGCACGAAACACTTGCGATCGCGATGAATCGAATGGGGGGGCGTAGTAACACTGGGGAAGGCGGTGAAGACTCTGAGCGCTTTAGGCCATTGCCCAATGGTGATTCCAGGCGATCAGCTATCAAGCAGGTAGCATCGGGCCGGTTCGGCGTGACCGCCTGGTACCTGACCAATGCCAATGAACTTCAGATCAAGATTGCGCAGGGGGCAAAGCCCGGGGAGGGTGGGGAACTGCCAGGATCGAAAGTGGATGGCACGATTTCCCGTATTCGCTATTCAACACCCGGGGTCGGGTTGATCAGTCCACCGCCCCATCATGACATTTATTCAATCGAAGATCTCGCGCAACTGATTTATGATCTCAAGAATGCGAACCCGTCGGCGCGTATTAGCGTTAAGTTGGTTGCGGAGGTTGGAGTGGGCACGATTGCAGCTGGTGTTGCCAAGGCGCACGCCGACCATATTTTGATTTCAGGTGATAGCGGCGGAACAGGCGCATCACCACTCACCAGCATTAAGCATGCCGGTCTTCCCTGGGAGCTGGGAATTGCGGAGGCTCACCAGACCTTGGTGATGAATGACCTACGCAGCCGGGTTGTGCTGCAGACCGACGGTGGCATGAAGACAGGTCGTGATGTGGTGGTTGGTGCGCTCCTAGGGGCAGAGGAGATTGGTTTTTCTACCGCACCGTTAATCGCCCTTGGGTGCATCATGATGAGAAAATGTCATCTCAATACCTGCCCTGTGGGGATTGCGACTCAGGATCCCGAGTTACGTGCGAAGTTTGCCGGCCAACCTGAAGACGTTGTTAATTATCTGTTTTTGGTTGCAGAGGATACACGCAGTCTGATGGCACAGTTGGGGTTTCGCACTTTTGATGAAATGGTGGGCCGAGCTGATGTGCTGGATTCCAGCACCGCGACAAAGCATTGGAAGGCAGATGGCATCGATCTGTCGCCATTATTGCTGCCGGCGGCTGAACTTAATGCGACGGCCATCCAGCACTGTCAGATTGACCAGGACCACGGGTTGCAGCACAGCCTGGATCAGGTCGTGTTGCTGGAACGCTGTCGTCCTGCGCTCGAACAGGGCGAGAAAGTGTGCCTTGATTTGCCAATAAAAAATACCGACCGAGCGGTGGGCACCACGTTGGGACACGAGATCATGAAGCGATGGGGTGAGCCAGGCTTGCCGGACAACACGATTCATTTGCGATTTCAGGGTTCTGCAGGGCAGAGTTTCTGTGCGTGGTTGCCCACAGGTGTGACGGCAGTGCTTGAAGGTGATGCCAATGATTATGTAGGTAAGGGACTATCGGGTGGGCGCATTGTGACTTACCCTCCTAAAATCAGCACATTTTTGGCGCAGGACAATATACTCGTCGGCAATGTCGTGTTGTACGGCGCAACGGGTGGCCAAGCCTTTTTTCGAGGGCGTGCCGCTGAGCGCTTCTGTATTCGAAACAGCGGTGCATCGGCTGTGGTTGAAGGTGTGGGTGATCATGGCTGTGAATACATGACTGGCGGTCGGGTGGTTATTCTTGGTCCGACGGGTCGTAATTTTGCCGCAGGCATGTCCGGTGGAATTGCTTACGTGTGGGCGCCTGAACTGAATGTTTTCCGGTCTCGTTGCAATCTGGAGATGATAGAGCTCGAACGCGTTCACGACGGTAAGGATATCGCCGAGTTGTCCACGTTGTTGTCGCTGCATGCCGACTATACGGATTCACCCGTCGCACTTAATCTGATCGAACAGGGCGAGGAAATCCTCTGTAGTGAGTTTGTCAAAGTGATACCGGTTGACTACAAGCACGCGCTGGCTAAGCAGGCCGCTGGATCTCCGCAGTAATCAGGACAGTTAACTGAATGGGAGCGCCAACTGGATTCAAAGAGACCCCTCGGGTGATTGTTCCTTACCGAGATGCTGGCATACGCGTCACGGACTATGATGAGATTCATACCGAGGGATTGGTGGATCAACTGCAGAGTCAGGGTAACCGGTGTATGGACTGTGGTGTCCCTTTTTGCCAATCGGAGACGGGCTGTCCAATCGACAACCTCATTCCGGAATGGAATGATCTGGTTTACCGGGGTCGCTGGCGCGATGCACTTGAGCGATTGCATCAAACCAACAATTTCCCCGAATTCACAGGACGAACTTGTCCGGCACCCTGCGAGGGGGCGTGTGTGCTCGGTATTATCGAGCCAGCGGTCACAATCAAGAACATAGAAAACGCAATTGTTGACCGGGGGTTCGCTGAAGGCTGGATCAAGGCGGTGCCCCCGTTGGTTCGCAGTCGTTACAAGGTTGCCATTATTGGATCCGGGCCAGCTGGTCTCGCAGCAGCGGCACAGCTCAATACCGTAGGACATCAGGTCACGGTTTATGAGCGTGCGGATCGCATTGGAGGATTGTTGATGTATGGCATCCCCAACATGAAACTTGAAAAGCAGGTGGTCGATCGTCGGGTTGCATTGCTGCGAGAAGAAGGAATTGTGTTTGAAACACGTACCCAAGTGGGTCCGCAAGAGCCATTTGCCGACGGACACATTGGACAAATTATGGAGGCGGATGGGGAGTTGCTCCGGTATCAGGATCCCGAGAAATTACTGGAATCTCACGACGCCTTGTTACTTGCGACTGGAGCGACGATGCCCCGCGATTTGTCGGTGCCGGGTAGGGGGCTGTCAGGTATTCATTTGGCAATGGATTTTCTGACTCGAAACACGAAAAGTCTTCTGGATTCGAACCTGCAAGACGGTAAATTTATCAGTGCAGAGAACAAGCATGTGGCGGTCATCGGAGGTGGCGATACTGGTGCGGACTGTATCGGTACTGCATTGCGCCACCGGTGCAAGAGTCTAGTCAATTTCGAGTTGCTTAATTGTCCTCCCGAAAAACGAAGTCTCAGTAACCCGTGGCCGCAATGGCCATTGATTTTTCGCGTGGACTATTCTCATGCGGAGTTCGCGCATCGATTTGGTGAAGACCCAAGAGTTTATGCTGTACTGACAAAGAAGCTCATAGACGATGGCGCTGGGTGCGTCAGTGGAATACAGACAGTCGAACTTGACTGGTCGGTGCCAGGGCCAGATACACCTTTTAGCGAAATTCCAGGTACGGAAAAAGTGTGGCCATGTGACCTGGTTCTCTTATCAATGGGATTTGTTGGGCCTGAGAAGTCGATTTCAAATCTGTTGCGAGTGGGGCACGATGAGCGGGGCAATTACGATGCACCGTATGGTCAATTTCTTACCGCCCGTTCCGGTGTCTTTGCTGCGGGAGATTGCCGTCGAGGACAGTCTCTGGTGGTGTGGGCAATTAATGAAGGGCGCAACGCTGCAAGCGCCGTTGATCGATATTTGAGCGGTGCCCAAGGTGATGCGGCGTGAAAGCGATCGTGGACAACCAACGACTCATCGTTGCATTAGATTTTCCATCGACTGATGATGCGCGACGATTAGTAGCGCAACTCGATAATAGTGTCAATTTTTACAAAGTTGGCCTGGAACTTTTCATGGCCGGTGGATATTTCGAATTTGTTGATGAACTCGCGGCAGCCGGCAAACAGGTCTTTGTCGATCTAAAGTTTTTCGATGTGCCAGCGACGGTGGGTCGCGCCGTGGAACGGCTACAACATCGCAACATTAGCTTTGTTACGGTGCACGGCAATGACGGTATTATGCAGGCGGCCGCGGCTTCTAAGGGAGATCTTAAGATTCTGGCGGTAACGGTTTTAACTAGCCTTGATCGAGGGGATCTTGATGACCTTGGGTTTCAGTGTGATGTCGACGAGTTGGTTCTGTCACGAGCGCGGCGCGCTATCCACTGTGGGTGTGATGGTGTGGTCGCATCGGGCCATGAAGCGGCCCGACTGCGGGACGAATTGGGTGATCGGTTAATGATTGTTATTCCAGGTATTCGGCCAGTCGAGAACACCGATGATCAAAAGAGAACGGTTACGGTCCAGGACGCCTTTTCTCACGGAGCAGATTACATCGTGGTGGGGCGACCGATCCGGGATGCTGACAATCCACGCAAAGTTGCCGAGACGATACAGCGGGAGATAGCCAGCACGCTAATGTCGGCACGTCCATCGTGAAAGATCGACTACTGCGCGCGTTAAAGCGTCAACCCGTCGATCGTACGCCGGTGTGGGTAATGCGCCAAGCAGGGCGGTACTTGCCTGAATACCGTGCGGTGCGTGAGCAGGCGGGCAGTTTTCTCAACTTGTGTCAGAACCCAGAACTTGCTTGCGAGGTGACACTCCAGCCGTTACGTCGGTTCGGTCTTGATGGGGCTATTCTCTTTTCCGATATTTTGACTATCCCGGATGCTATGGGTTTGGGTCTAACTGTTAACGAGGGAGAAGGGCCACGCTTTGCCAGGCCGATTCGACGCGTTAGCCAGATCGATTTATTAACAGCACCCGATACAGAAACTGATATTGGTTATGTATTGGAAGCGGTCCGTTTGATTCGACAGAAGCTTGCCGGGACAGTTCCTCTGATTGGTTTCGCAGGGAGTCCGTGGACGCTGGCCACCTATATGATCGAAGGGGAAAGTAGCCGGGATTTTCGCCACAGCAAAGGTTTGCTTCACGCAGAGCCAGGCCGCATGCACCAGCTGCTTGAGGTTTTGACCGAAGCGGTGAGTGGCTACCTTCATGCACAGATAGTGGCTGGTGTTCAGGCCGTGATGATTTTTGACACTTGGGGTGGAACACTGGCACACGCGGAGTATCAAGAGTTTTCATTGGCCTATTTGAGTCGAATTGTCGCAGCACTTCAGGCTGGGCTTGGAGTCGATGCGGTACCGATTATTCTTTTCACGAAAGGTGGTGGCCAGTGGCTGTCTGAGATTGCTGATTCGGGCTGTGATGCCATTGGCATCGACTGGACGCAGTCATTGTTCAGGGCACGTCAACTGGTGTCCGATCGTGTTGCCTTGCAGGGCAATCTGGATCCGGCGGTTCTCCGAGCTCCGCCGGACACGATTCGAAGAGAAGTTAAGCGTGTGCTGGCCGATTATGGCCCTGGCCCGGGCCACATATTCAATCTAGGCCACGGGATTACCCCCGATATCGACCCAGATCATATGGCTGTGATGGTGGATGCAGTGCGGGAATTCGGTCAAAGCATAGTGTAATCGTCAGTCGCATGGATCGGTGGTTGATTGCAATTGAACTGGTTTCGATGATGTGGGTACGCTCTTGGTGTACCCTAGCGTCGGTTGACGCGTGGTGTGAGAACGGATGAAACTGCAGGAAATCGCAAGGCGGGTCAACGGGTATTGCCCCGATGAGGGAGGAGTTGAGATTACCGGGTTAGCGACCCTCGCTAATGCCGAACCTCATCAGCTTTCTTTTTTTGTTAATTCTCGGCTAAGAGATTGCCTCCAATCGACCCGCGCGGGAGGGGTGATACTACGCGAAGAGGACGTACGCACGTACGGTGGACCCGTAGTCATTTGCGAGAATCCTTACCTCGCGTATGCACAGGTGGCTGGGTTATTTGATCAGACACCGGTGCCCCAAGCCGGGTGTCATTCGTCTGCGGTAATCGCCTCGGATGCAGTGGTTGATGCTACGGCACACGTCGGACCAAACGTAGTTGTTGAGGCGGGTGCATGCCTGAAAGCAGGCGTTACCGTTGGGCCAGGTTGTGTCATTGGGGAAAATGTCCTAATTGGTCAGTCGTCTCGCCTGTATGCCAACGTCACGATATATCACGGGGTCAAGATCGGTCGTCGTTGCGTCATCCAAGGGGGTGCGGTGTTGGGCGGCGACGGATTTGGAAATGCTAAAGATAAAGGTCAGTGGGTCCGTATCCCGCAGCTTGGAGCGTTGATTATTGGGGATGATGTTCAGATCGGTGTGAACACCGCGATTGATCGAGGCAGTATTGAGGACACGCGAGTAGGTAATGGCGTGGTGATCGACAATCTGGTGCAAATTGCTCACAACTGTCAGATTGGTGATCACACCGCGATTGCTGGGTGTGTGGGAATTGCCGGCAGCGTAGTTATTGGTCGACGCTGCACTTTGGCAGGTGCGGCTCGCGTCTCTGACAATGTTTCGATTGTCGATGATGTCCACTTGACTGTGTCGACCATGGTCACGGCTTCTATTAATAGACCCGGATCTTATTCTTCTGGTATGCCACAAATGGCCAGTCGTGACTGGTGGCGTAACGTGGCGCGATTCCGTAGGCTAGATGACGTCGTCCGTCGCCTCCGACGATTGGAAAAATAAGCGGGTGTTCGATTGATGACAGATTCACCGGCGCATGGTGTCCGTGCTCGCGATGCGGCGACGCTTATCATCGTACGGGGCTACGCACCCAAACGGGCCATCTTGTTCGGACAGCGCTCTGTTGTAGCTCGGTTTATGCCGGGTCGTTATGTGTTTCCTGGTGGGGCTGTGGCATCGGGTGACGGGACTATGGCTATTGCAACTCCACTTGATCGTGCCTGTGTCCGGTCTATGGCGGTGGGCGGGTCTTCGTGTCGAGCTGCTCGATTGGCTCTGGCCGCGGTGCGAGAGACTTATGAAGAGACGGGACTCATGCTGGGGGTGCCCGGTCGGACCGCGGGTAGCCATTCTTCGTCCTGGCGCCGTTTTAGTGACGAAGGGTTACTTCCCAGTCTTAAGCCGCTCCGCTATGTGGGCCGGGCGATTACGCCAACCTTTTCAAAAATTCGTTATCACGCGCGGTTTTTTCTTACTTCGGCTGAAAATGTACGGGGCGAGATTGCCGGGGATGGAGAGCTTGATGACGTACGGTGGATCGACGAATGCGAAACCCAGGAATTGCAGATGGCTGACGTGACGCGTTTTATGCTCGATAGAGCTTTGGCGCTCACAGTCGGGGCAGTTCCTGAGTTCCCCGCACCCGTCTTTTCCTGGCGTCGAAACAAGCGGTCTGTTGTCTGGCGTTGATGTTTAAGGGTGGGTTAGTGTGAACTGTGAGTTCAGATCAGGTTGACTGTCACAGCTAACTTGTCCCAAATCATGCAGGTGAATCAGCGAAGCCAGTGTTGAGCGTCCGGCGGCCCCCGTCAATCGTGTGTCAAGCCCCTGATACAGTGCGGCAACAAGTTCTGGCACTGTTTGTGGTGTTTTTGTTAACTGTTGAATGATTTGCTGTATGCGTTCTTGTCGATGCCGAATCAACGAATGCACGTAGGGTAGCGGCTCGCGTAATGGGGGGCCATGGGTTGGCCAATAGGTGGGTTCGGTTCGTCTTGTTATTTTTTCGAGACTTGTGATGTAGTCGGTCATGTTGCCGTCGGGCGGAATCACCACAGTGGTTGACCAGGCCATTATGTGATCGCCAGTAAAAAGTGCGGATGGATCGTCCAGGGCAAAGCACAGGTGATTGCTGGTGTGTCCTGGTGTGTGGACACACTCAACTCGCCAGCCCAGTCCGTTAATGACATCGCCATGTGCACAGCGGACATCGGGCATAAAATCGAGGTCAGCTCCTTCCTCAACGGGTTCAGACTCTCCCTTGGTCATTTCGCCATGTGGGCCGAATCCGTAGGTTAGGGCGCCAGTATGGGCTTTCAGCTCTCGCGCCGCCGGTGAATGGTCGAGATGACAGTGGGTAACCAGAATATGGGTGACAGTTTCTGCCGAAAGCCCTTCAACCAGGGTCTGAATATGGTCCGAATCCAGCGGGCCTGGGTCGATGACTGCCACTTGTCCTTGACCAATGACGTATGTGCCGGTTCCGTGGAAGGTAAACGCGCTTGGGTTTCGAGCCGTCAGCCGGCGAATGCCAGGGGCAACGCTTTCTAGTTTGCCATAGACAAACTCGTGTTCTTTGAGGTGGAAAATCATGGTCATCGGTAATTGTCCGCAGGATTTCAGTTGATCGATGCCCAACAGCCGGTGTCGTGGTCAAAAGCTTCAAGGGGTCGGAATCGCGATTTGTAAGACATTTTTTCGCAAGTTTTTATCCAATAGCCGAGATAGAGCCACTCATACTCGATGCGTTTCGCTAGTTCGAGTTGTTGGAGAATGGCGTAAGTGCCCAGCGTGCGTCGTTTCTCGTCGGGTTCAAAGAAGGTGTACACGGCCGACAAGCCACTGGCGATGTGATCGGTAACGGAGACTGCGAGCAGTCTCCGACCTACTCTAAATTCCGTAATGAATGTCTCGACATCAGATCGAGTTAGGAATTGGCGATACTTCTCCGGATCGGGATCATCCATGCTGTCACCCCTGTGACGCATCGCTTGATATCTGCGATAGAGAGAGAAGTGTTCTTCACAGTAATCAGCTGGTCGTAGTTTGAGGGTGATATCTTGATTGTATTTCAGCGTTCGTCGCTGTGATCGAGTATGGGTAAAGTGGTTGACATTAATCCGCACAGAGCGACATTCACGGCAACCGGCGCATTGTGGACGATAATAGAGTGTACCGTTGCGGCGGAATCCCTGTGTAATCAGCTGGTCATAAAGTGCTGGACTGACAGGGAAGCTTGGATCGACCAGTAGATTCGCGGCCGACCGATCGGGGAGATAAGGGCAGGTATGAGATGCGGACATGTAAAGGTCAGGGCGGTTATTGTGAGCATTCATGACAGATCACCAGCGTCTATAGCTAACTCCCAAGGAATCGACATCTGCTTGCTGTTGATGCCAAGTCGAAGTTCTTCAACAAATTTCATGCGGGGAATACTTTGTGCACCGAGAGAGGATAAATGGGTGGAGGGCAGTTGGCAGTCGATCAGTCGGAATTCGAGTTGCAACAGTTGAGAAACGAGGCCAGCCAACGCTACTTTTGAGGCGTCGCGAGTCACTGAGAACATGCTTTCACCGAAAAATATGCCCCCGATAGCTACCCCGTAGAGTCCACCCACTAGACGATTATGTTGCCACGTTTCAACGGAGTGGGCATGCCCCAATCGGTATAAGTTCAGATAGGCGCTGCGCATATCTGTCGTGATCCAGGTGCCGGTCACAGTGCTGTGCCGTTTTGATTCAGCGCATTCTACAATCACGCGGTCAAACGCTTTGTCAGTCGTGATGTGAAATTGTCTATGGCGGAGAGTTTTTCGGAGGCTGCGACTGATGCGGAGTTGGTTGGGATAAAGTACTGTTCGGGGGTCGGGTGACCACCAGAGTATAGGTTGGCCGGGGTTATACCAGGGAAAAATCCCCTTGCGATACGCAGCCAGCAACCGTTCACTTGACAGGTCGCCGCCAATCGCGAGGAGTCCGTCGACTGTCGCCTCCTCAAGGGGAGGGAATAGATATGGTTCTGTTCGCGTGGTCATCGTCTGCCAATTCTACCCGTCGTTTCCATATTATTCAGACTTTACGGAAGGGAGAATGGTGCTCCAGCATATTCATATACCGTTTGACATGTTCAGCCTCTTCCTCCGTGTAGCGAGCGATTGCGTCGTAGAAATCGGGGTGACGGAGCCAATGTGCTGAGTGGATTGTGTTTGGCATCAGGCCCCGACTCAGTTTGTGTTCTCCTTGCGCACCCGCTTCAAAGTGACTAAGACCGTGGGTGACGCAGTATTCGATGGGTTGGTAATAGCAAGTCTCGAAGTGAAGATCGGTAATTGGCCGTACGGTCCCCCAGTAACGTCCGTAAAGCGCATCATTGCTGCATAGGAAAAAAGCGGCGGCAATCGATACGCCCCCTTGTTCAGCGAGTAAAAGTCGGACATTGTCCGGTAGTGTCTTAGCGAGTCGGAGGAAAAAATCAAGGTTGAGGTATGTAATCGAACCATGGTCGTCTATGGTTCGGTGGTAACAGTGGTAAAAGTGTTGCCAATCAGTT
>CAJQRU010000128.1 GCA_905612355.1 uncultured Gammaproteobacteria bacterium | reverse complement strand
GATGTCGAACAAGCCGCCCCGCACAGCAAATTCACCAGGCGCCATTACCTGTCCGACCAGTCGGTAACCGCTGTTATTTAGTCGCTCGCGCATCGCTTCCATATTCAGAGACTCTCCCACATCAAGAGAGAAGCTTTGTTCTAGAATAAAATGCTTAGGCGGTAGGCGTTGAATCAGTGTTTCTAGTGTTAATAGAAGGATGCCGCGTTTAACTTCAGGCAGGCGTGAAAGGGTGTGTAGTCGTTGGGATGTGATATCAGGATGTGGAGAGAAAAGATCGTACGGTAGACATTCCCAATCCAGAAGACGGTGCACGGGGATGGGTTGAGCCGGGTCCTGGAAGAAATCAATTTCTGCTTCCAGCATATGCAGGCGACGGACGTCTTGCACCACGACGACTAACAGACCTTCGAATTGGGTAGCCGAACGGCAAATAGCAAGCCCCTCAGCAGCACCATGTAACCCCTGCCAGCACAGCACAGGAGCGGTGCCCGTGGGGATGGCAGGAGAGAGGGGACTTGTCAACACAGGTGGGTTGGGAGCTAGGCGGCAGACGTTATTTGAGGGGGCGCATTCTATCGCATCTGATGGTGTTTCTTACGCCTCGAGAAGGCAAGATCAGGGATAATCCCGGATATGGATCGTCCGGAGAAATGGAGCAAGTCACCGCGTTTTCGGTGTTGGGGACTGATCGTTGCCGCAGGGTCTGCGCAGCGGTATGGGCAGGAACCGCCAAAACAGTACCAATTGGTTGGCGACGTTCCGTTGCTGCAGTTCAGTCTCAATTGTTTCAATGCGGTGCCCGATATTGCCGGGATGGTGGTTGGCATTTCAGCGATAGATCGATGGTTTGATTCGTTGTGCCAAGCGCCGGCCAAGTTCCTTGGTGTTTTTGTTGGTGGCGCGAGTCGCAGCGAGACGGTGTTGCGCGGGCTGGAGGCGCTAACATCCCACGCCAAGGCCGACGACTGGGTATTGGTCCATGACGCGGCCCGGCCTTGTCTTCGGGTATCCGACCTGCAGTATTTAATTGATGAAGTGGTCGATGAAGAGGTGGGTGGAATCCTGGCTGCGCCCGTATGGGATACGCTAAAAGTAGCGGACCGGCATGGTAACGTTCGCAAGACGTTGTGTCGCCAGAGGGTGTGGCGGGCCATGACGCCGCAAATGTTTCGGTTGGGAGCGCTTACGCAGGCACTGAACGCCTGCTCAGGGTCCTTCGAGGACGTGGCTGATGAAGCATCGGCCATCGAGAGATCAGGCAGGCCGGTCAAACTGGTGCGCGGACGAGACGATAACCTGAAGGTAACGGTTGAAGCGGATCTCGACCGAGTCGCCGCCATCCTCAAGAATGAGGGCCGATTTTGATCATTCGAATGGGTCATGGTTTTGATGCCCATCGCCTTGAGTCAGATCGAGCTTTGATCATTGGCGGTGTCGCCATTCCTTACGAAAGGGGTCTTGCTGGGCACTCTGACGCGGATGTATTAATTCATGCGTTATGCGATGCCTTGCTCGGTGCAGCGGGTCTTGGCGATATTGGACAGCACTTTCCGGGTCACGATCAAGCGCATGCAGGGCGCGATAGCCGGGAATTTCTGCGAGTTGTGGTCGGGCTTTTGGATAAAGCGGGGTATCGGCCGGTCAATGTCGACTGCACGATCATTGCCGAAGCACCTCAGATGGCTCCGTTTCTGCCTGAGATGCGTTTGATCCTTGCGTCCCTGCTGCTGATCCCGCCGACCTGCATTAATGTTAAGGCGACGACTACTGACGGTATGGGTTATGTCGGCCGTGGGGAAGGCATCTCTGTACATGCAGTGGTATCGATTTCAGATGCGCACGTTGAGTAAAACATAGAAGGCGCCCATACCGCCATCGTGGGGTTGAGCAGGACAATAGGCGAGGACTTTGGGGTGTTGCTGAAGCCAGTAGCAGGTGTCTTTGCGTATCACCGACTCTCGACCGGGGGAACGTCGGCCTTTGCCGGTGATGACTCGAATGCATCGACAACCGCTTAGAATGCTTTGGGCGACGAAATGAGAAAGTCTTTGCAACGCGGACCCTCGATCATGGCCATGCAGGTCGATGACGTCGTCAATTCGCAGATTTCCTCGCTTTAAAGCCTGTAAGGTTTTGCGTTGAACCCCAGCGCGGTAGAAGTTGTCCCCGTCAAGTCCGACTTTTCCGAGAGGTGGCTGCGTCGCTATCTCCGCTGATTGCCGCTTTTGTTGTTTGTGTAGAGCGGTTGTGTTGGAAGGTGTTGTGACATTAATTGATTCCGCTGCTGTTAGTTCTTCGCGCAGCGGCGTAGTTCCGCGCATCGCCTGTCGAAAGAGCGCGCGCTCATCAGGTTTGATAGCGCGTGATTTCTTTGGTTTTGGCGTATGGGCCATAAAGTCAGTCCGCCAGATATCTTTCCGCGTCGAGGGCAGCCATACAGCCAGAGCCTGCTGAAGTGACAGCCTGGCGATACACATGATCCATCACATCGCCGGCGGCAAAGACGCCAGGTACGCTGGTCTCGGTGGCATTACCGCTCAGTCCACCCCGTACCCGGATGTAGCCCCCTTCCATATCGAGCTGATTATTGAATATGGCTGTATTCGGGTCGTGTCCGATCGCAATGAATACGCCGTGCACATCCAGTTGGCTCATTTCGTTCCCTCTTGCGCTATTGAGAGTCACGCCAGTAACGCCGCTCTCATCACCCAGTACTTCGGATAGAACCGAATCCCAACGCACGTTGACGTTTCCTTTATCCCCGCAGCGTGCAAGTAGCGCGTCCTGGAGAATGGCAGCAGCCCGTAGTCGGTCCCGTCGGTGAACCAGTGTTACCGAAGAACAGATGTTGGACAGATAGAGGGCTTCCTCAACTGCCGTATTGCCACCACCGATCACAGCAACCGGCTGATCGCGATAAAAGAATCCATCACAGGTTGCGCAAGCGGAGACGCCACGTCCTTTAAAAGCCTCTTCCGAGGGTAGACCCAGGTATCGAGCCGATGCGCCGGTGGTGATGATCAATGCATCACAGGTGTAAGTGGCACGTTCACCCGTTAATTGAAAGGGACGTCTGCCAAGATCTGTCGATACGATATGGTCGAGGATAATCTCAGTATCAAAACGCTCAGCGTGTTGTTGCATTCGGGCCATGAGATCAGGACCCTGCAGGCCGCTTACGTCGCCAGGCCAATTATCCACATCAGTGGTTGTCGTCAACTGTCCACCTTGTTCCATGCCGGTGATTAGGACAGGCTTGAGGTTGGCCCGGGCGGCATAAACCGCTGCAGTGTAGCCAGCTGGGCCGGAGCCAAGAATGAGAAGACGTCGGTGCTGTATATTTTCCATCGTTTAGAGTCCGTAGCGTGGCCTGACTCTAGGGAGTTAGGCCATTGATCAAAAGTAGTGGTGTCAACTTGTTTTTAAGAATAGTTCGCTTAGCTAAAACCGCGATGTTATGGGCTGGGCCCTGGCGCGGCAAGTTGGTCGGTACAGGCTGTTGGGTTCCGATATAATTCGCTCTTCAGTCATCACCTCCCTTAACGCCGACCGCAACCCCCCTTCATTTGGCGCAAGCACGACGTAAATCTGCCGTAACTGGTTC
>CAJQRU010000127.1 GCA_905612355.1 uncultured Gammaproteobacteria bacterium | reverse complement strand
CGTCACACGACCCTTGCGTCGAATCAACAATACGAGAAACACCAGAAGAACAAACGAGGCCGAACGAAAAAAAAGAATTTGCCAACCACTGGCCGCCTCAACACTGCGAAGGGCAAGACCCGAAGTGCCAAGAAAAAACCCCGACGCCAATAACATGGCAACACCCAGCGGATAATTCCGATCAGCCGAAATAGTCATGCGCTAATAGACAAACTGAGGCGTCAATCCTGGTCAGGACGGCGGCACACGCGTGAATTCCTGACCGCCATCCATCAAGGCTCCCTCATACACACACACTCGATTGCGCCCCGTCTCCTTAGCCTGGTAGCACGCGGTGTCAGCAAACTTGTACAAGGTTTCAACTGAATCCCCACTAACGTCTTCACCACCCGCCAAGCCAAAAGACGCTGTGACCGAAATCGGGCCGCTTCGAGTTTTTATCGGAGAGTCGGATAAGCTGTTGCACACACGCTCAATTGTTGATCGAGCAGTGTCCAGATCATCGCAGGTGATCGCAATGCCAAATTCCTCACCACCGAGCCGCCCCACAAGATCACCTGCCGTAGTGCGAATAGAAGCACCAAAAAGACGCGCTACCAATTGAAGCGCCTGGTCGCCTATCGTATGGCCATATGTGTCATTCAATTGTTTAAAGAAATCCAGATCAGCCACCACCATAAAAAACTGCGACCCATGCTTGGCATAGCTCTTCTCTGCTTCTTCAAAAAACTTTCGGCGGTTATAAATACCAGTAAGCGAATCGGTCTCAGCTAGTTTCAGTAGATCCGTCTGATATCCGCGTACCCGCTCAAACAATCTGTTAAGCGCATCGGTCAACTCGCCGATTTCGTCACGGGACAATTTTCGTATTTCCTGGAAATTGGTCAGATCTTGTGCGACATCACGCACATTGGCCACCAGAAATCGCACGGATCTCCCCACCACTCGATAAAACAATAACCCACTACCCAACACAAAAATCAACAGGAAAACCCCCATCGCTATCAGTGCGACCTTTATTTCCCCAAAGACTTGATCCTTGACCCACTTGTGCGACACCCAAACACGGAGATCACCACCGTTAGAAAAAACCCCAGGATAATTTAGCGGATATTTCTCTTCTCGAATAATAGTGCAGTTAATCGGCGGCCAACGATGAACCGTACCTGAAGAGAGCGTCATCTCGACACACAGCGCGAATGGAAACATTGAGAACAACGACAGTGCATTACGTGCTTCTAGCGGTCCTGTTGCGGCAGCGGTCTCAATCATACCGCCGCTGCCGACAACCGCCGTTGCTAGTTGAGCGGACGCGTGGCCTTCGTAGTACTTCGCTCGGAAATGACTGAATGCGTAAAGTGTGACACCACTAAGCACAACGACAAACAATGTAATCAGAAAAATGAACTTGGGAAAGATCGTGAATTTCACTACTTATCTTTCATCATGCCTTTGACTCGGTCACGGTTGTTCATGATGACTTCAACCACCTGATAGGTGCCATTAATATTGACAGTTAGAAAGTCTGCCGTTATACGCTCACCGTTCTCAAGAACAACCTCGGAGCACACAAAAATGTGTTGCCCATAGGGCACTACCATGGGATGAACATTCGCGGAAAACCCGAACGCTGCCTTATTGCTTTTGTCGTCTACAAAATGGAAACGACCATCAGCGTCTGATCGCGACTTCATGAATGCAACCATGCTGAGCTGGGTCTTCGCCTTGATCTCGGCCGAGACCTCAGCCGCCCATATCGGCGACCCAACACTAATTAGCGCGAAGAAAGCTAAAGCCGTCATTAGTTTCATCATTATTTTGTCCAAATAGCCTAAAGGAATGCGCATTCTACTTTTTTACCCACAGAATTACAGTGAAATATGGAGGTCATCCTATGACCTTCTGGGACAGTCGCTGGGCCCCATTGCATCAACTGGATTATCAAACTTATTGCCGGCAACGAATCAAAGGACTGATTTGAACTTGCCTTTCTGAGCACATCGAAGGCTCTTTCGACAGCACCGAGATTCAGCGCCCGAAGATTTCGATTTGTCTTTGGATAGGACCTGTCATCACCTAGCATTGATCCGCATTATTGACTGCTCTAGCCCACAAACAAACGATACGAGCCCCGCCAGACGACATGACCTACCCCTTTGCGGTTACCGATCAGCCGCTGGCTTTGCTTTGATGGAAGGCATGCCAAATTGGTATGTTTTTCTTAAAACTGTCCATTCATGCATTTATATCGAAGCTAACAAACTATAGCCAAACAATGCACCACCCATCCTCGAGCACAATGCGTTTCCAATACGACGCGGCTATTTAGGTATATGTTCTCAAGATGCGGGTGGTTTTGGCGAGGGCTTGATTTAGTCTGGATGCTAACAGGCAATCGGGCGAACAAGTTACATTAACGCACAATCCAAACTTACAGGTGCCAACGAAAGCGCCTATACAATCACGCACGCGTCGTTTGGCGCGAGTTCAGTGCGACACCTTGTTTGAAACGCGCTACAACTCAGTTATCTGCTGACGGCGCTGTTGTACGCGGTTGACGTCGGCGTTCCAATCCCTGTGCAGCTACCGGCAAAACTTTCGATTCATCAGGTAAATTATCCATGACCGATGCCATGATGACCCAACTCCGGATCGGTTCACGGTAGTGTCTTGGAAGACTCCACCACGCCTTGGCCAGCGCAAGCGCTTCGCCCGGTAGGTCGTAGGGCACAACCTCACGCTCCGCTTCGTGACGCGGCCCGGATCCACTGGCCAGCCACTCCACCGTGACGCCGAGCCACTCGGCAATGCGCTCCAACCGATGACGTCTAGGGAACGTAAGCCCTTCGAGGTATTTACGAGCAGTCGTCAGGCTTTTCGCACCCGCTTCTCGGCGTAACGGTTCTATTTCAACAGGAATTCGGGACCAACTCCCGGCGTGTGCGCCATGGCCAGCTACTGTCATGGCATCAATAAGCCGAGTGGCAAAATCAGCGTAAGGAATCTCGGGCGCCATTGAGAAATTCTCTTTAACTTTTTCGGTGTCTTATATTACACCAATAATGTTCTGAAACTCATGCCTCACACCAATCGCCGTTACAATAAGAAATTCACGTAGCCCAATTAATCGCCAGCTCGTCACTAGCCTTCACCATGGTCCTTGCTCCTCAAACTACTGCGAATCAGGTCGTCTCGGCTCAGAACCGTCGGCGCATGCGGCTAGGCGAAGTCCTGGTCAGCGAGGGCCTAGCCACCGACGCTGATATCAACGCCGCCCTGGCAACGCAGAAACTCCAACCCGGCAAGCGCCTGGGCGAGGTTCTTGTCGATTTGGGCATTGTTAGCGAAATCGCCATAGGGCAAACACTAGCGCAGAAAATTGGCCTTGAATTTGTCGATCTCCGAACGCTCACGCTGCAATCCACTGCGGTTTCAGAAATACCTAAAAAGGTGATTCGAGACTATGCCGTCTTCCCTATCAGATCCGATGATTTTTCAATCACCGTAGCCATGAGTGATCCGCTATCCGCGGATGCTCTTGATGCACTTCGGTTTTCCACCAGAAAACGCATCGTGGAACTTGTTGCCGCTCCTAGCCAAATCAACCAATACATTGACCAATCCGGTGTTAGCGGAGCGGGCCAAGGCGTCGGAGCAACCTCCATGGCGGCCGAAGAGGATCTCGGCGACCTTAGCGAGCTCGGACAAAGTTCTGATGTCGTGAAGTTGGTCAATCGAATCGTTCTCGATGGGTACCGGCAACGAGCTTCCGACATTCATATAGAACCGAATGGTGACAAAGATGATGTGCTCGTTCGTTTCCGTGTCGATGGACAGTGCCACATCTACCGCCGTCTTCCACCTGCATTACGCGAATCACTGGTGGCACGACTCAAAATTATGGGCCGGCTGAATATAGCCGAACGCCGTAAACCTCAGGACGGAAAGATTCCATTTCGCATTGGTAGCCGCAACATTGAACTGCGCATGGCTACTCTGCCGACCGCCGGAGAAAATGAAGACGTCGTTCTCCGCATATTGGCCAACACTGAACCTCCCCCGCTTGATCAAATGGAATTCAGCCAACGTAATCTCACCGAACTAACCCAACTGATCAACCAGCCCTATGGACTCATTCTATGCGTAGGTCCAACCGGTTCTGGCAAAACGACCACGCTACACGGGATGCTCGCTGCAATCAACGAAGTCAATCGAAAGATCTGGACTGCGGAAGATCCGGTGGAGATCACACAACCGGGGCTACGTCAGGTGCAAGTGCATCCTCAAATAGGCTTTACTTTTGCAGCGGCAATGCGTGCATTTCTTCGCGCCGATCCAGACGTGATCATGGTTGGCGAAATGCGCGATGAAGAAACGGCGAGCACGGGTGTAGAGGCATCACTAACGGGTCACCTTGTGTTCTCCACTTTACACACCAATAGTGCACCCGAAACTGTTACACGCTTGGTCGACATGGGTCTCGAACCCTTTGCATTTTCTGACGCTTTACTGGGCGTGCTAGCCCAACGGCTCGCGCGGCGACTTTGCACCGGTTGCCGAGAGCGATACTCGGCCAGTGCCACAGAACTCGAGGAGTTTTGCCGATATCTTGGCCGCCAAGAGGTCGATCGCTTGACTGATAGTGGTGTGTTGAAACTATGGCGTGCACCGGGATGCGCCGAGTGCGACAACACCGGTTATCGGGGGCGAGTCGCGCTGCACGAACTCCTGATCAACAATGAAACTATCCGCGAGGCGATCCAGCGACAATCCGGTACTGCCAAAGTACGTGAGCTCGGCGTTTCGGGCGGCATGACAACGTTGCTACAAGATGGTGTTGTTAAATGCATTGAAGGCCTAACCGACTTAAAGCAAGTACTTGCTATCTGCAGTCGTTGAACACTACAACGTTTGTCCTCGACAACTCCGGTTCAAGAAAAACTCCGCGTCGAGGGCCTAAGCCTGTCTCATGAAGCGCTCCGTGAATTCCGTGGCCGGCATCGGTCTCGCGTAGTAGTAGCCTTGACCTGTTACACAATGCAATGCTTTCAACACAGCCTCATCCTCACTTGATTCGATGCCCTCAGCCACCACCTCTAACCCCAATCCCTGCCCCAACTGAATCACGCTTTTGACAACTGCCTGTGTCTCCGGATGATTCGCGAGATCGCGGATAAAAGACTGATCAATTTTCATAATATCCACCGGCAGGTCGTTCAACCATCGAAGCGCGGTACGTCCTGTTCCAAAATCGTCAATCGACACCTTCACGCCATGCTCTCTGACCGCTTGAAGTTCGTCGATGGCACTAACCACATCTTCCATCAATACTTCTTCATTAATTTCAATCTCCAGGCAACTTCCTTCAAGCGCGTGTGCGCCCAGCGCACGTTCGATCTCCGAAAACAGGCGGCCCGATTTCAGCAGTTGCTCAGATACGTTGATTGAGAAGACAATGTCGGGCGATCCAGTATTGCGCCAATCTGCTATCTGCCGGCAGGTCAGCTCTAACATTTGCAAATCGATACGACTGATTAATCCGGCTGTTTCGGCGACGGGCAAGAAATCTACAGGTGACAACAGGCCTTTGTTGGGATGTTGCCAACGAACTAGGGCTTCTGCTCCAACCAAACAACCGTCTTCGAGATTCAACCGGGGTTGGAAATATGGCACAAACTGTTTTTCCAGTAACGCAGCGTAGAGTTCGACTTCCGTCTTTAGATAGAACGACGGTGTCAACTGCATGTCGTCACGATAGAAGTCGACCTCGCTACTACTTGATTTAGCCTGACGCAAGGCGGCATCCGCCTTCTTGAGCAATGTTGAATAATCGCGGCCGTTGCGAGGATGTAAGGCAACACCTGCGCTACCGGTAATCCACATTGGCGTGTCACCGGCGTAAAACGCGGTTCGCGCCACCTCAGCGAGTAAATGATCAACAGCCGTACGGACATCCTCCTGCAATAATGCATCGTCCTGCCCAACCCGCAGTACAACCACCGCGAACTCGTCACCACCTAACCGGGCGACCTTGATCGTGAGCTCCCGGCCCGAGCTCTGCATCGCCTGGCTCGCACCACTGGTCAATCGCAGTGCGACAGTCCGCAGAACTTCATCTGCAGCACTATGGCCAATACTTTCATTGATCCGCTTAAAACGATCAAGATCAATCATGACCAGGGCAAGTTGCTGCTGCCTCTCATCAACACTCTGCAGATACGATTCAACCGTCTCTTGAAAAAAACCGCGATTGGAAAGTCGCGTCAGATAATCCAAGCGCTCCATTTGGTAAAGTTGCGTTCTCGACTCTACCTCTTCGCTCACGTCATGAATTGACCCCACCAGCCGGGACTCAATACCTGACTCAAATCTTCTAAAACGGACGTCAACGGGAAATCGTTTCCCATCGGCACGGACCGCCGTTAGCCGAATTGCTTCGTCTAACTGTCTAGCATTGATTCGATCAAAAGAG
>CAJQRU010000126.1 GCA_905612355.1 uncultured Gammaproteobacteria bacterium | reverse complement strand
TATTCCTCAGCGAGGGTGCTAAACATCGCTTCAAATTGAGCGGTGTAGGTGGGTCCATAATTGGGCGGTAGGCGCATGCCCAGCAAAAGAACGTCGGCATTTTGTGTGAGTGCAAGATTGATCATAAATCCAAGCTGGACACGGCTGTCACGAAGTGCCATTCCGCGCAAACCATCGTTGCCACCGAGTTCAATGATAACGGCCGTGGGTCGGTGGCGCTCTAATAGACGACCAAGTCGAGCGGCGCCACCAGCGGTGGTTTCTCCGCTAATACTGGCATTGATGACACGGTGTTGACCTGTTGTCGGATTCAGTCGCGTCCGCAACAGATGCACCCATCCTCGTTCCGGGGCCATGCCGAAAGCAGCACTGAGGCTGTCGCCAAGAACGAGAATCGTCTCAGCATAGGTTGGGGCGGCCATAATACCGGCCAACAAGAAAAGGAAAATTCGTGACATGGACCCAATTGTCGTTGCCAACAAACTAACACGGCAAGTCAACGCGCCTGATGGTGTGCTGAGGATCCTGGACAATGTCGACTTCTCGGTGATTCCCGGTGAAGCAGTGGCCGTGACCGGGGCATCGGGATCAGGCAAGTCGACCCTGCTTGGACTGTTGGCGGGATTTGATGTGCCGACTCGCGGGTCGGTACATTTGTTGGGCCAGGATCTTGGGACGCTTAGCGAAGATGCTAAGGCAGCACTTCGTGCCGGCAACGTGGGGTTTGTATTTCAGTCCTTTCATCTGTTGCCTTCTCTCACGGCGCTTGAAAACGTTGTGTTGGCGCTGGAACTCGCCGGCGTTGTTCAAGCCGAGGAACGGGCCAGGGAGATACTGGATGAAGTTGGCCTTGCGCATCGGCTGCGTCATTTTCCGCGGCAACTGTCGGGTGGAGAGCAGCAGAGGGTTGCGCTGGCGCGGGCGTTTGCCGTATCACCTCAAATACTGTTTGCTGATGAGCCAACTGGAAACCTCGAACAAGAGAGTGGTCGGCAGGTCGCTGACATGCTGTTCAATCTCCGGCGTGACACGGGGACTGCCCTGGTTTTGGTTACACATGACGAGACGCTGGCGACTCGGTGTGATCGCGTCTGCCGCATGTCTAATGGCTGGGTGGCGCCTTCGTGAGTCGTAATTACTGGGTGTGGCGTCGACTGTACAGGGATTTGCAGGTCAGCGAGTTACGGGTTCTGGTACTTGCTGTTGCGATCGCGGTAACCGCTGTGACCTCGGTTGGTTTCTTTACTGACCGGGTTGGGCGGGCAATGACCCTTCGGTCGGCCGAAGTCATGGCGGCCGACGTGGTACTTCGGTCGCGATCATTGATTCCGGCTGACTACGTTACTAAGGCAAAAATCTTGGGTCTCGATGTGGCAGAGGTGCGCGAATTTCCAAGTGTCATTGTGGTTGGTGAAGACATGACGTTACTCGTTTCAGTCAAAGCGGCGGGCTCAGCTTATCCGCTACGCGGGGCTTTAATGATCGCGGATCAACCTGAGGGCGAGTCCTACTCGCCAGGGTCAGGTCCTGTCGCAGGGACTGCCTGGGGTGACGCTCGATTATGGGCACAAAGCCAGCTTGCCCGTGGTGCGACTATTACCCTCGGACACCTTGATCTCACTTTGACGCAAGTGATTAAACGTGAACCCGATCGGGGCCAGTTCTTGTTTGATCTGGCTGCACCGCGTCTCTTGATTGGTCTTCAAGATCTCGGGGCAACCGGTCTTGTGACAGAGGCCAGTCGAGTGCGATATCGCCTGTTGCTGGCGGGCAGCGCGCAAGCATTGGACACCTATCGGCGCTGGTTTACGCGTCAACAGGCAGAAGGCTTGACTGAAGGCATCGAGATCGAAGGCGTCGGTGATGAGCGTCCGGCGCTGCAGTCAGCTCTGGATCGGGCCGCCAGTTATCTTGGGCTGGCTAGCCTCAGCGCCGTCATCATTGCCGGTGCTGCGATTGCTTTGGCCGCGCAGTTGTATGCGCGTCGTCAGACAGACGTGGCGGCAGTGATGCGTGCACTTGGGGCTTCTCAGGCGACCCTTTTGCAGGAATTCTTGCTCGGCCTCATGTTGATGGCCTGTGTCGGGACGTTGATCGGCCTGGTGTTTGGCTATCTTGGGCAGGGTGGACTTGGTTATCTTGCCGGCCGGGCGCTCGCAGTGGAGCTGCCTTCGCCGTCAGTTCGACCGGTATTGGCGGGGCTGATTTCAGGTTTGCTGATGACCTTGGGGTTTGGTCTCGCGCCTATCGTAGCATTACGCAAGGTGAGTGTGATGCGGCTGATTAGACGCGAATCCTCAGCGCTGACGACCTCAAGTGTCTCTCTGACTTTGATGGCAATTGCCGCAACCACGGGATTAGTTTTCTGGCAGGCAAGGGATGGAGTATTGGCGATGTGGGTGTTGGCGGTAATGATTGTATTGATATTGGGTTTAGTGGGAGGCGGTTGGCTTTTTTTCGCGGGACTCAGGAAAATCCGTTTCGGACCGTCGGCGACTCGTTATGTGTTGTCCAGTCTTGGCCGTCGATCCGGTATAGCGACATTGCAGCTGTGTGCATTCGGCGCCGGGATCATGGCGCTGTTGTTGCTGATGGTGATTCGGGTGGATCTGCTTGATAGTTGGTCAACCAGCATTTCGCCACAGGCGCCAAACCATTTTGCGATCAATATACAGCCGCTTCAGCGGGCAGCTTTTGAAAGCGCGTTGGAGACCGCCAACCTGGCCAGTCAAGGTTTGTTTCCGATGGTGCGAGGGCGTTGGGAAAAGCACAACGGCATGCGGGTTGATCACGCAGCTTTCTCTTCGCCACGCGCACAGCGCCTTGCCAGCCGAGAATTCAACTTGTCGGTTGCCGAAGCGTTACCGGAGGGCAACACCATCACTCGGGGATCCTGGTTCTCTCCCGCGAAGGGACGAGCGGGTCAGTGGTCGGTGGAAGAAGGACTTGCCGAGACTTTGGGAATTGTATTAGGCGATGTATTGACGTTTCGAATAGCAGGAGAAGAGGTCAGTGGAGCGGTGACCAGCCTGCGCCGGGTGGTGTGGGATTCTTTTCAGGTCAACTTTTTTGTGATTGCCTCGCCAGGACTGCTGGTTGATAGACCGACGACCTATATTGGCAGTTTTGCACTGCCTCCGGCACGTGGCGCGGTATTAGCAGGCTTGATCCGTCAGTTCCCTGGTGTGACGGTCTTTGATGTTGGGATGCTCCTGGAACAGGTTCAGGAGATCATCGACCAGGTCAGTCTCGTGGTCCAATATGTGTTCGTCTTTACTCTGTTAGCGGGGATCACGGTATTGATTGCTGCGGTTCAGGTGGGTGCACACGATCGTCTTACAGAAATGGCCATTCTCCGCGCACTGGGTGCGGGCCGGCGACGGTTGGAGTGGGGGTTACTTCTAGAATTCTTAATCCTCGGCAGTATAGCCGGCCTACTGGCGGCTTTGTTTTCAGTGCTTGCCGGACACATACTGGCACGGGAAGTTTTTGATCTGCCATTCGAACCCGGCATTGCGGTCTGGTTGGTGGGTATCGGCGGCGGTGCGTTGGGTATTGGTCTGGTCGGGTTAGTCGCAAGTCGATCGGTCCTTAGGAATCCACCGCTCACCAGATTGCAATGGATACAAAGTTAACCGCGTCGGGAGTCGTCGCTAAGAGATGCGCGGTGCATAGTTTGCTGGTAGGGTATTCCGGTCGATGGCCACATCAAGTAGCATCACCACTTTAAGGTCTTAACGTTACATCGCATGAAGCACTCCGCGCTCCAGATATTTCGTCAGGCATGGTCGAGTCATCGGAAATGGCCTCGTACCTGGTCCAGTCCTGAGCCTAAGCCGGCTTATGACGTCGTCATTGTGGGTGGCGGTGGCCACGGCCTGGCGACGGCCTTTTACCTTGCCAGTGAGCACGGTATTCGCAATGTTGCGGTGCTTGAAAAGGGATGGATTGGCGGCGGCAATACGGGTCGGAATACCACTATCGTGCGATCAAATTATTTGCTGGATGGCAACGAGCCGTTCTACGAGTGGTCGCTCAAGTTATGGGAAGGACTTGAACAATCGCTGAACTACAACGTGATGATGAGCCAACGTGGTGTGATCAATTTGTTTCATTCGGATTCGCAACGAGACGGTTTCATTCGCCGCGGTAACGCGATGCTCATGCATGGTGCGGATGCGAAGCTGATGGATCGGGACGAACTGGAAAAGGTCTTGCCCTATCTTGATTTCGATAACGCGCGGTTTCCCGTGTTGGGTGGCTTGTGTCAGCCTCGCGGGGGGACCGCACGCCACGACGCCGTGGCGTGGGGTTTTGCTCGAGCCGCGGACCAACTGGGTGTCGACATTATCCAGAACTGTGAGGTGACTGGCATGCGTATAAAGGATGGTGCCATCGAGGGCCTGGACACCACTAGGGGATTTATCGGCGCGGGCAAAGTGGGGCTGGCAGTTGCTGGAAACTCTTCGCGCCTCGCGTCAATGGCGGGGCTGCGTCTGCCGATCGAGAGTCACGTGCTTCAGGCCTTTGTATCGGAAAGCATTAAACCGTTGGTCGACACGGTGGTGACGTTTGGCGCCGGGCATTTTTATGTTTCTCAATCCGACAAGGGCGGGCTGGTTTTTGGTGGAGACCTGGATGGTTACAACTCTTACGCACAACGCGGAAACCTGCCGACCGCTGAGCATATTATGGAATCGGGAATGGCGATGATGCCGTGTTTGGGCCGCGTCCGCGTGGTGCGGCACTGGGGTGGTGTGATGGATATGACCATGGATGGCAGTCCCATCATCGGATTGACGCCAGTGACCGGTCTCTATCTGAATGGCGGCTGGTGCTATGGGGGTTTCAAGGCAACGCCGGGATCAGGTTGGGTTTTTGCGTATACCTTGGCACGTGGCGAGCCGCATCAATTAAACGCAGCCTACCGGCTAGATCGGTTTTCGACAGGCCGAATCATTGATGAGAAGGGTATGGGTCCACAGCCCAACCTGCATTAAGTCCCCGACGATGCGTATTCCCTGTCCAAATTGCGGTGAGCGAGGGCTCGAGGAATTCAGTTATCGAGGTGATGCGACCGTAACGCGACCGACTTCCATCGAGCCATCTTCCGAATCAGCGTGGCTTGACTACGTGTATTTACGGGACAATCCGTATGGTCCGCATTGGGAATTTTGGCACCACATCAGTGGCTGTCGCGCCTGGTTTCGGCTGAAACGTGACACCGTGACGCACAAAGTGCTGGCTGTTGCACTGGCGGCGGGGGTAGATGGAGAGGACCATAGGTCATGACACGGCAGAAGTTTCGCCTGCCCGTTGGTGGCTTGATTGACCGATTACAACCCATCGAATTTCGATTCGATGGTAAGCGTTTCGAGGGCTACGAGGGGGATACGCTGGCCTCGGCGCTGCTTGCTAACGGAGTTCGCCTGGTGGGGCGCAGTTTCAAGTACCACCGGCCGCGAGGTATTTTTACCAGCGGGTCGGAAGAGCCGAACGCGTTGGTTGAGTTGAGAGAAGGAGCTCGACGGGAACCTAACACACGGGCCACCGTCACCGAATTGTTTGAGGGACTGTCAGCGTGCAGTCAGAATCGTTGGCCAAGTTTGCGTTTCGATTGGCGGGCGGTCAACGGTTTGATATCGGCGTTGTTACCCGCCGGTTTTTACTACAAAACATTTATGTGGCCCGCGTCTTTTTGGGAAAAAGTTTACGAGCCACAGATTCGACGGGCGGCGGGATTGGGTCGCGCGTCTTCTCGTGCGGATCCTGATCACTACGAAGCCAGTTGGCATCATTGCGACCTATTGGTTATTGGTGCAGGTCCTGCCGGTTTGATGGCTGCACGCGCCGCGGCGCGAAGTGGCGCCCGTGTACTGATTGCCGATGAGCAGGCCCGTTTCGGTGGCACGCTGCTCGATGAACACGTGGTCATTGATGGAGTCACGGGAGTCGAGTGGGCGCGCGCTTGCATCGAGGAGTTGAAGACGTCTGACAACGTTACACTGTTACCGCGAACCACCGTATTTGGTCACTATGACCACAATGTTCTGGGCGCAGTGGAGCGGGTCAATGATCACTTGGCCGAACCACCACCTGGCCAGCCCCGCCAACGGTTGTGGCACATCATTGCTCGTCAGGTGGTCCTTGCGAGCGGTGCAATGGAGAGAGGCCTGTCGTTTACGAACAACGATCGGCCAGGGGTGATGTTGGCCAGTGCTGTTCGATCGTACGTCAACCGTTATGCGGTTGCGCCGGGTGAATCGGCGATTGTTTTCGCTAACAATGACAGTGGTGTCCGCACCGTCCGGGACCTCAAGTCAGTCGGACTCACGGTCCGCGCTCTCGTTGATGTGCGATCGGGTGTTGATTCGGCGGTGCGTGCAGAACTTGAAGATACCGGGACGCAGGTTTTCGACAACAGTGTAGTGCTTCGAGCACATGGCACAACTCAGTTGCGAGGGGCGCGCATAGCACCACGGGGGGGAGGTCAGGGAGTTGACCTTGATTGCGACCTGTTGTGTCTTTCTGGGGGCCATGATCCGCGTATTCATTTGACTTCGCACACTGGCGTGAAGCCGGTCTTTGACAACACACTGGGTTGTTTTCTGGCAGGTGACTTGGGCGAATCGGTGTCGGTTGTCGGCGGAGCGTCTGGGCGGTTCGATATGGTGACGGCCCTTCGAACAGGGCATGATGCGGGGCATGAAGCCGCTTTACGCTGCGGGTTTGCGTTGGCTATTGAACAGCCGATCCCCGAGGTGACAGGGGAGTCCGCCGAGTCGGCAAGCGAAGCACTTTGGCAGATTGCCGGTGCAACAGAAAAGGCCTTCGTCGATTTACAGAATGATGTGACCGTGGATGACCTGGCATTGGCGGTAAGGGAAGGGTTTGATTCAGTTGAGTTGATGAAACGCTACACCACGCTTGGAATGGCTACGGACCAGGGCAAAACATCAAATGTGACCGGCTTGGCGATCCTGGGTGAACAAACGCAGCGAGCGATGGCTGATGTGGGGACCACGACCTTTCGCCCACCTTACACACCGGTTGCCATTGGTGCATTCGCTGGAGACAGTCGCGGTCGGCATTTTCAGCCGGTGCGTTACAGCCCGTTACATGAATGGGCTGTGGATTTGGGCGCAGAATTTCTTGAGGTAGGACTGTGGTACCGGTCTCGATACTTTCCTAAAGCGGGTGAGGACATGGCGGTTGCCTCAGAACGTGAGGTGTTGGCAACGCGGCGTTCCGTCGGAGTGTGTGATGTCTCAACTTTGGGAAAGATAGATATCCAGGGCCCCGACGCAGGCGCATTTCTTAATTTACTGTACAGCAACGGGTTCAAAACGCTGCAAGTGGGTAAGGCACGATACGGTTTGATGTTGCGTGAAGATGGCATCCTTTATGACGATGGCACTGCCTCGAGACTGACAGCTGATCGGTATCTGATGACGACTACGACCCATAATGCAGCTGGTGTGTTGGCGCATATGGAGTTTTATCACCAGTGCGTCTGGCCTGGACTCGACGTTCAGTTTTGTTCGGTGACAGAACAGTGGGCGGGCCTCGCCGTTGCGGGGCCGCAAAGCCGCGAGTTGTTGTCTCGTGTGCTGCCACAGATTTCACTTGATAACGACGCATTCCCTTATATGGCCGCGGGGGAATTCACCTTTCAAGGGATGGCGCTTCGGCTTTTTCGTATCAGTTTTTCCGGAGAATTAGGCTATGAAATTAACGTGCCCGCCGGCTATGCCCGTGCTTTTGCTGATCATCTGATGGAAGTCGGGGAGGCATTCGGCATTACACCGTACGGTAGTGAGGCGTTGGATGTCATGCGGATAGAGAAGGGACACGTGACTGCCAAGGAGTTGAACGGGCAAACGACTCCGCACGATCTTGGCCTCGGCCGGATGGTTAGTCAAAAGAAAGATTACATCGGCCGTTTCCTATCAGGTCGTCCTGGCATGATTGATGCAAACCGACAGCGCATTGTTGGCCTGGTTCCCGAACGAGCCGGCGCCCGACTCTTCGCCGGTGCTCATCTGGTGGGACCGGGCAAGTCTGCGATAGCGAAGAACGACGAGGGATTTGTTACCTCGGTTACTTACAGTCCCGCTTTGGGTCACTGGATTGGTTTGGCACTTGTCAACGGTGGAGAAGAGCGTATCGGCGAGAAGATGCGGGCTATCGAAGGACTCCGCGGCATGGAAGCGGATGTGGAACTGGTGTCACCGTTGTTTCTCGACCCCGAGGGGGTACGTTTGCGTGACTGAATTGATATTTAAACCAGTTATTGACTCTCCACTTCTCCGGCACCTGGAGGACGCACAGGTGCTGCTGCCAGGACAGACGGTTCCAGGCGTGGTCATTAAGGAAATTCATGGACGATCTTTGGCGCTGGTTACGCGCCGGCAAAACATGAAATTACAGTGGGGGGAACTGATCGGCCCGGCGTTGGTGACGAATACTGTCGTTGCACGCGGCGCGCGTAATTGGCATTGGTACGGACCGGGAAGTTGGTTGGTATGCGCTTCAGAACTCGAAGCGGGCGAACTAGCTGTGGAACTCGAAACCCCACTCGGCGGAGTCGCTTCCGTGGTCGAGCTCAGTCACGCGCGCAGCATTCTGTCGCTTTCAGGACCACAGGTGTTGTCGGCGTTGGCTAAGTTATGTTCGTTAGATCTGCATCCAAAGATCTTTGTCGTGGGGTCTTGTGCGAACACCACCATGCATCATATGGCGGTACACATTGCCAGGGTGCCTGGGCGGGATGACTTTGAGTTGCATGTGATGCGCGGGTTTGCCGTCAGTCTTTGTGAGGCGTTGGTATCCGCGTCGACCGAATACGGTTATCGTTTTGAATGCTGATGTGTGGAGCCAGCGCGGGTGAACTGGTCGCTGCTGAGGCCCCCGTGCTCCTGTCGACCTAATGCAGAAAAACACAGTGAAAGCCGCTGTTTGTCGAGAGTTCGGTAGCCCGCTATCCATTGAATGGGTTGAGTTGGCTTCCCCAGGGCCAGGGGAGGTGCGGGTTTGTCTCAGCGCTTGTGCGATCTGTCACAGTGACATCACCTATATGAGTGGCGCGTGGGGCGGTGATTTGCCGGCAGTCTACGGCCACGAAGCGGTGGGTGTAGTGGAGTCGTTGGGAGCGGGCGTGTTTAAGGTGCGCGAAGGCGAGAGTGTTTAGTTACGCTGTTGCGGGCTTGTGGTGAATGCTTGTTCTGTCGCAGTGGTGACGAACCTTTGTGCGAAGGGGAAGTGCCGCTGGATACCCATTCTCCTTTGACTGACGCACAGGGGAGCCCCATCGTTCAGGGTCTACGGACAGCGGGTTTTGCCGAGGCGGTGGTCGTGAGCGAGTCCCAGATTGCATCGATTCCCGCGGACATCCCTGCGCCGAGTGCGGCATTGCTGGCGTGTGGTGTCATCACGGGCTACGGTGCCGTTGCGCGGGTGGCTGGAGTGCCCCCGGGCAGTCGTGTGGTGACGCTGGGAGCCGGTGGAGTCGGCCTTAACTGTATACAAGCCGCAGCTATTATGGGTGCGCTAACTAACATTGCTGTCGATCTGTCACCAAACAAGTTGGAAACCGCGATGACCTTCGGGGCGACTCACGCATTGAATGCAACACACCCCGATGTGGTAGATGAGATCAAGACGCTGACGGCCGGTCGCGGTGCCGACTACGTTTTCGTTGCCACCGGCAGTGGCGCGGCCATGGCTGTTGCCCCGCTTCTAGTGCGCCGTGGTGGAACGGTAGTGCTGGTTGGGATGGCTCCCAGTGGTCTTAAAGTGGAGTATGAACCGCTGGATATTGCCAATGATTCGATTCGTTTGATCGGAAGCAAAATGGGCGGGGCACGTTTGCAGACCGATATTCCGACCTTACTCGCGCACTACCGTAGTGGACCTTTGAAATTGGATGAACTCGTGTCAGGTTGCTATCCACTGGAAGACATTAACAAAGCGATTGATTCGGTAAAGCGCGGTGAAGCATTGCGCAATGTCATTATTTTTTCTGGAGAAAGCGCCTGAAAGACGGTTAGTCGAACAGCGCTGACAACTCATCCATAATGGTGCCGCCCAGTTGTTCGGCATCGTCGATCGTAATGGCTCGTTGATAGTAATGAGTCACGTCATGACCAATGCCGATGGCGATGAGTTCAATTGGTGATTCCGCTTCGATGTTTTTGATGACGCCTTTAAGGTGCCTGATCAGGTAGTTATCGCTGTTGGCGGATAAGGTCGAATCATCGACGGGGGCTCCATCTGAAATCACCATCAGAACACGCCTTTGTTCTGGTCTCTGGAGCAGTCGTTGGTGGGCCCAAAGGACAGCCTCACCGTCGATATTCTCCTTCAGGATACCTTCGCGCAGCATCAGTCCGAGATTGTTTTTTGCGCGACGCCATGGAACTGATGCGGGTTTGTAGATGATGTGCCGCAAGTCGTTAAGGCGCCCCGGAGCTGTCGGCGTGTTGTCTGACAACCATTTTTCTCTTGATTTCCCACCTTTCCATGCGCCGGTAGTGAAACCGAGAATCTCTACCTTGACCCCACATCGTTCCAGCGTGCGAGCCAGAATGTCAGCTGACATGGCAGCGACCGTAATGGGGCGCCCCCGCATAGAGCCCGAGTTGTCAATAAGCAGTGAGACGATGGTGTCACGGAAATCAGTTTCTATCTCCTCCATAAATGGGCGTGCATCGGTTGGGTTGGCGACGACCTGGGCGAGTACGGCGGTGTTGAGTTGGCCCTCTTCAAGCTCGAACCGCCAGGCAAATTGCTGGCGGGCAAGCAGTTTGCGTTGCAGGCGGTTAGCCAGAGGTCCAATAACGCTGGCAAACTGGGCCAAGCGGTCGTCCAGTCGTCCGCGAAGCCGTCCCAGTTCTTCTGTATCGCACAGGTCTTCAGCACGCACAATCTCATCGAAGAGATCCGTATAGGCGTTGTAAGGGCGCTGCGAATCGTTATGCGATGCATTAATCAAGGAGGCGTCTTCGGGAATTTCGTCTTCGTCGATGGCTTCCATGTTTAATTCGTCGGCATCGACATCGCCAAGATCACTGTCCGCTCCATCTTCTAACGCCTGTTCCTGTGCTTGCTCGTTGCCCTCATCTTCGGACTGGCCCGGGTCAGCTGGATCCTCCATTTCGTCTTCACCGGGATCAGTGGTGGTCAGTTCGTTAGGTTCGTCGTCGAGAAAATCCAGTGCAGAAAGAAAACTCCGTACCTGTTCGGCAAATTGTGTCTGGTCATTAAGCGTGCTGCGAAGGGAGTCGAGAGTCGCTTGCAGGCGGGGTTCGATTAAGGGTCGCCACAGGTTGGCCATGGTTCGGGCAGAGATTGGCGGCGCCTCCCCCGTTAATGCTTCTCTAACGAGTAGTCCAAGTGCATCAGGAAGTTGGTCGTCAGCGCGTTCAACGACTGCCTCGTATCCCTGTGCGCGGCAATAGACGTCTCGCACAGCAGCCAAGTTATGAGCGATGCCGATACGATGTCGGGAGCCAAGGGATTCGACTCTAACGGTTTCTAATGCATCGAAAGCGGCTCGTGCACTCGGTGTACCCGGTTGGTGCCGGTTATGAATCATGGCGTCGTGGTGGCGCAGCCGAAGCGCCATGCCGTCTGCTTCGCCGCGTACACGGGTCACTCGATCATGCGCAAGATCTGTTGGTGGCACGGGAAGTCGTGCGTCGTGTCCGGCAATTCCAGCCTTTCCGTCAGCGAAAGATACGGCCAGGTGGTTATCCTGGGCGATTGCCCGCATCGTGCCGGCGGTCGCGTGGCAGAAGTTGTCGACCGGGGGTTGCCGGTCCATCGTCCGTTAGGCCTCTGCGACCTGAACGCCGGATTCTGCCAGTTCGGTACCAAAACAGCGTTGGTAGAATTCAGCGACGACAGCCCTCTCAAGTTCGTCGCACTTGTTTAGAAACGTAAGACGAAACGCCAGCGCAAGATCCGAGAAAATACGAGCATTCTCGGCCCACATAATGACAGTGCGTGGAGACATCACAGTGGATAAGTCGCCGGCGGAAAAACCAGCGCGGGTAAGTTCGGCCACTGCAATCATGGCGCTGACGGTTTCGCGACCTTCCGGGTTATCAAAGTCTGGCACTTTGGATAACACAATTTGTCGCTCTGCTTCCAGCGGTAGATAGTTAAGTGTGGCGACAATATTCCAGCGATCCATCTGACCTTGATTAAGTTGTTGTGTGCCGTGATAGAGGCCAGTGGCATCGCCAAGGCCAACCGTATTGGTGGTTGCAAACAGTCGGAAATACGGATGAGGTCGAATGACCCGGTTCTGGTCGAGTAGGGTCAAACGTCCATCTGCTTCTAGCACGCGTTGAATCACAAACATCACGTCAGGTCGACCCGCATCGTACTCGTCGAAAACCAGTGCGCACGGATTTTGTGCTGCAATAGGTAGTAAACCCTCTTGAAACTCTGTTGCTTGACGACCTTCTTTCAATACGATGGCATCTTTACCAACAAGACTCATACGGCTGACATGACTATCCAGATTGATGCGGATACATGGCCAGTTCAGCCGCGCTGCTATCTGTTCCAGGTGAGTCGATTTTCCAGTGCCATGGAAACCTTGCACCATAACGCGGCGGTTGTGGGTAAAACCGGCAAGAATAGCGAGTGTCGTATCGCGGTCGAAGCAATAGGTATCATCAATATCAGGAACATGTTCGCTTCGTTGGCTGAAGGCGGGCACTTGTAGGTCCGCGTCGAGGCCAAAATGCTGACGCACAGAGATATTAATGTCAGGTTCGTCAATCGGGTGACCTAAGTCACTGTTGCCATAGGTGGGTTTTGCCATTCACAGGATCCTTACGATCGTTATATCTAGTTGTCCGTCATGTCACGGTACGCTGTTTCACGTCTTAAGCAGATTGTAGACTATAGCGGTGGTGGTATTGCCAGACACGATAATCTCAGGAGAGGTGAAGGCGGTGACGAACAATCGACATCCAAGTACACGGATTGAGGTGTCGCACACTGCATCGCGAGGCTTGTCGAGAGAACAGCGTGCGGCAATCGATCAGCCGATTGAGCATGCGGCCGGCTTGCCGGGCGAGTGCTATACCAGTGCTGAGTGGGCGAGAATCGAGTGTGAGACAGTGCTGGCTTCATCATGGACTTGTGTCGGTTATTGCCATGACCTTGCGCTTGGTGGGGTTCGGCCGGTTGATTTGCTCGGATTGCCACTGGTCATTGTCCGTGACGACACGGGTAACGCACGTGTTTTTCACAATGTTTGCAGACATCGTGGACACCGATTGGTGACAGAGGAGGGCGTGAGGAGAAAAGTTATTCGTTGCCCCTATCACAGCTGGACTTATGGGTTGGATGGCTCATTACATAGTACGCCGCATATCGGTGGGCATGGTCAACATCAGTGTGCTGATTTTGATATCGATGAGCACTCCTTGTGGGTAGTACGAAGCGCAACGTGGATGGGCATGGTATTCGTGAATCTAGATGGGAGCGGGCCGGAGTTCTCGACACATATTGCTGGCCTCGAACAACGCTGGTCCTCTTTTACTGGCGTCGGAGGACTGAATAACGTCGAGGCAGTTGGTGAGGACGGATCACTGGAGCTCGAGTTCCACGCTAACTGGAAGCTTGCGATTGAGAACTATTGTGAGAGTTATCATCTCCCCTGGGTGCATCCAGGTCTAAATGGTTACTCGCACATCGATGATCACTACCATATCGTTGGTGGTGAATGGGGTGCAGGGCAGGGCACATATAAGTTCACATTCAGTGAACGCGCCGGCATTGAGTTGCCGATCTTCGATCAGTGGCCGAAGGATAAGTCGACCCAGGCGGAGTACGTGGCCCTATTTCCCAACGTCTTGCTTGGACTCCACATCGATCACTTCTACAGCGTGATTGTGCAGCCCCTTGCCCATAACCGAACGAGGGAACTCCTTCAGATCTATTACGTTGGTGACAGCGTGGCCGATGACAAGCACGCGAGGGCTCGGCGGGAGATGTTGAACGGTTGGCGTGCAGTCTTTGAGGAAGACATTCGACCGGTAGAAGAAATGCAGCGGGGCCGTGCTTCAACGGCATTCGATGGCGGTGCGTTTTCGCCCGTCCTTGATACAGCGACGCATCATTTTCACCGGTGGGTCGCTGCTCGTTATCCGTACGCGGCGTAGACCCAACGGCGGAGACTGTTACACATCGCTGTCAGCAGCAGGGCCTGATCCCCCATAGGTCTCCCCGCCGGACGCGAGATAGTCGAGCTCTTCTTCGGTTGGACTGCGTCCAAGCACAGTGTTTCGGTGTGGGAACCGTCCAAATCGTTCGATCACCTGGCAATGACTGTGAGCGTAATCGACGAATTGTTCAAATAGGGGATACAGGTCTGATGGCGTGCGTTTCAATAAATCTTCATATAGCGCGACGGAGCGGTTTTGTGTGGGCAGGTGCTCGGCATGTTCAAAGGGCAGGTACACGAAGGAAGCCGCGAGCGGATGAAGCTGTCGATCATATTGTTGTTCGATCGCTTTTTCCGCGTGACTAAGCGCGAATGCGTCGTAGGCAAAGGCGCGAGGGTTGTCGCGGAAAAGATTCCGCGGGAACTGATCCAGTACCAAGATCATGGCCAGGGTCCCTTCGCTCGAATGCAGCCAGTGGTTTAGGCGACCCAGGCGTGCGGCTTGGGGTAGGTCGCCGAAACGGCGTGCAATCTTGGCATCGAAATCGTCGGATTGCTTAAACCATGCACTCAAGCGCGCGACGGCCGCGTCGGAGTTGTTCAGCGCCCCATCAAACCAGAAATCGAGGACCGTCGAATGGGCCGGGTCGCTCATGGTTGAGCTAGCAGCACTTCAAGGACAAACCGAGTCCCAAAATAGGCCAGCAGCAGTAGGATAAAACTGACCAGCGTCCATTGCACGGCGAACTGACCACGCCAACCGGCTAACACTCGACCCCCAAGCAACGTTGCGAAACTGCACCAAGCTAGTAGCGCGAGCACCACATGGTGATTAAAGACGAAAGCCTTTCCAAACAATTGGCTGCTAAAGCCGATACCGCTCAGTAACGTAATAGTGAGGAGGACAAAACCAACGGTGATTAACTGAAACAATAACGTTTCCATGGTCTCGACCGGTGGCAGGGAGCGGATCATGCCCAGCGAGTGTCTTTGTCTCAGTGAGCGCTCTTGAACGTGTACTAACATAGCCTGTGTCACCGCCAAACTGAGAAACGCATATGCCAGTCCTGCAACCAGACTGTGTGCGAGTGCTAAACCGCTAGTCAGCCGGAGTGGGTGGGGGTCACCTGGAAAAATAGAACCGATTGCAACGGCTGCAGCCGCAACGGGTAACACCAAGAAGGCGAGCGCAAGGATCGGTTGACGCATGGCGCTAACAAGAAAGAGGGTCACGATGACGAGAGCCGCTATCGAAATGGTTGAGCCCAGAGCCAGGTTGAGGGCAGTGAAATTGTTGATGCCCGGAAATACTGCACCGGCATGGCAGATGATGGCCACTCCAATCGCCCAGGCAAGGGAGGCGCTTGGGCGAGGACTCAAGCGCGGGTCGTTATTCAGCTGACCATAGGCCAGCCATGTTGCCGTCAGATATCCGGCGATAGCCATCAAGGTGGTGATCGTGGTCAGCATGTCGTGGAAGTGTAAAATCGTCCGCACCCTGAGGGAAGGGGCAATGTCACTGGACAACAGGGCAATGGAGACTCGTTAATGTTTAATCAACTCGGCGAACGCCTAAAACAGACCTTTCGTGGTATCCGTGGAAGTGCCCGACTGACGGAAGCCAACATTACGGATGCCTTACGCGACATTCGTGTCGCTTTACTTGAGGCTGATGTTGCATTGCCGGTGGTTAAGCAGTTCGTCGATCGAGTACGCGAGCGCGCTGTCGGCGAAGAGGTGACCCGTAGCCTGACGCCAGGTCAGGTGGTCATCAAGATTGTGCATGACCAGTTGGTTGAACTGATGGGCGTACAGAATGACGCGCTCAATCTTGCTGTTCGGCCGCCAGCAGTTGTTATGTTGGTGGGATTGCAGGGTGCGGGAAAGACAACAACAGTGGCCAAGCTGGCGCGTTTATTAAAGCAGCGCGAGTCGCGTCAGGTACTGGTGGTCAGCACGGACGTTTATCGACCGGCCGCGATGGAACAGTTGGCAAGATTAGCCGAAGAAGCTGATGTGGCTTGTTTTCAGGGAGAAGAGAAAGAACCGATAGCGATCGCGATCGATGCATTGGCACACGGGCGGCGTATGGGGGCCGATGTGATCCTGGTAGACACGGCAGGTCGCCTGCACGTCGATGAGCAAATGATGAGCGAGATTCGACAACTGCATGAGGCGATTAATCCAGTAGAAACCTTGTTCGTGATCGATTCCATGACGGGCCAGGACGCGGTTACCAGCGCCCATCATTTCAATCAGTCGCTTGATTTGACGGGAGTCGTGTTGACCAAGGCCGACAGTGATGCGCGCGGGGGTGCCGCGTTGTCAGTCCGTCATGTAACGGGTTGCCCAATTAAGTTTATTGGTGTTGGAGAAGGTCTCGATGCGCTCGAGCCTTTTTTCCCTGATCGCATCGCTTCGCGCATTCTCGGAATGGGTGATGTGGTCGGTTTGGTGGAGGAAGTCGAGAGAAAAGTAGACCACGAACAGGCAGTCAAGGTGGCTAAGAAAATTAGTCGGGGTAAGGGCTTCGATTTAGCCGACTTTCGAGACCAGCTGGAACAGATGGAGAAAATGGGCGGAATCTCAAGTTTAATAGAGAAATTGCCGGGGGTTGGCCAGTTGCCGCCTGCGGTGTTGGATCGAGCGAACAATCAGGAAAGTCGTCGCTTGGTGGCCATCATTAACTCGATGACACCCGGTGAACGGGTGTTCCCCGCCACGATTAAGGGATCGAGAAAAAAGCGCATTGCCACGGGGTCTGGCACGCAGGTTCAAGAAGTGAATAGATTGCTCAAGCAGTTTACGCAAATGCAAAAAATGATGAAGAAAGCAAAGCGTAAAGGGGGTCTTGGCCAGATGATGGGGCAACTAAAAGCAGGGGGGATGCCTGGCCTCCCGCCGTTTGGGCAATAGTCGACGTTTGCGGCCGATAACTCATGTTAAAATTAGCGGCTCAAATTTTCGCACGAGCAGTATGGGGCTAGATTCATGGTAACGATTCGGTTTGCGCGCGGCGGTTCTAAGAAACGTCCGTTTTATTCGATTGTGGTGTCCGATCAGAGGCGACAGCCGCGCGGTCGATTTATTGAGCGGGTTGGTTTTTACAACCCCATGGCGACGGGTCAGGAAGAGCGACTACGGCTTGACAGTGCTCGCGTTGATTACTGGATCAGTCAGGGAGCCCAGCCATCGGAGCGGGTTGCGGGTGTTTTGAAACAGGTGAGGCGGGAGGCCGCTGCAGCCTGACAGGGGTTAGTTGCAGGCGCCGCCTTCGGGAAAATAGTGGCAGGGCCTTCAGCTGATACGGTGGTCGTGGGTCGGATCAGCGGTCTGTTTGGTGTGCATGGATGGGTTCGCATTTTTGACTATTGTCGCCAGCGTGGCGATATCCTTGGCTACGATACGTGGTTGCTACGCCAGGGAAATGAATGGAACGAGGTACGATTGGTTGCTGGTCGATTACAAGCCAATAACGTGGTCGCTCAGCTGGAGGGGTGCATCGATCGAGAAGCGGCGCGCACCTTGATCGGTTCAGAGATTTCCATTCGATCAGATCAGTTAGAGCCCCCAGCGGATGGCGAGTTCTACTGGCAGGACCTTAAGGGACTGACGGTGCTGAATATGGCGGGTGAGACTCTGGGCGTTGTTGCAGATCTTTTAGAAACCGGCGCTAATGATGTGTTGGTTGTTAAAGGTGAGTCCGAACTCCTCATTCCCTATACGACGGTGACGGTCGATCAGGTAGATCTCAAAGATCGTCACATTCGAGTCCACTGGGAACGTGACTACTAAATGTTGCGGGTTGTTATCGGATAACTGGGGGGGCTATGCAAATTGCCATCGTCACTATCTTTCCTCAGATGTTTGACAGTTTTGTGTGTGAGGGGATGACACGCCGGGCGCTTGAGGCAGGTCAATTACAACTTGAATTTCGAAATCCACGAGACTTTACCGAAGACAACCACCGACAGGTCGATGATCGGCCTTACGGCGGGGGGCCTGGTATGGTGATGATGGCAGAGCCGCTTAATCAGGCCATCGGCAGTGCCAGGGAAGCCGTCCGAGGCCGAGTTATTTATTTGTCCCCGCAGGGGCGGCGGTTGGAGCAGAAACGGGTCAGGGAACTGGCCAGTGAGGCCGGATTGGTGTTGTTGGCCGGTCGTTACGAGGGCGTAGACGAACGCGTGCTCGAGGCTGAGATTGACGAAGAAATCTCTATCGGGGATTACGTTTTGTCGGGCGGTGAATTGCCGGCAATGGTTTTGATCGAGGCTCTGGTAAGATACCTCCCTGGGGTGCTTGGTAATGAAGATTCGGTGAAGAGCGATTCCTTCAGTGCGGGGCTGCTCGATTGGCCGCATTACACGCGACCCGAAGTGTACGGAGAGCATCAGGTCCCGTCTGTTCTTTTGAGTGGGCACCATGAGGAAATTCGCCGATGGCGAATGAAACAGGCATTGGGGCGGACTGGGCAAAAGCGCCCAGAGTTGTTGAGAGACCTTGAATTGACAGATGAGCAGCGCGAATTGCTCGATCTTTACAGACGCGAGAGCGACGTGCAGGAGAGTTGAGATGGGCAACCTGATCCAGGAACTAGAACAAGAGCAACTGAAGACCGATATTCCCGAATTTAGACCCGGGGACACGGTTCGCGTGCAAATCAAGGTCACGGAAGGGACTCGTGAACGCCTCCAGGCTTTCGAAGGGGTCGTGATCGCAAAGAAAAATCGCGGCATTAATTCGTCGTTCACAGTACGCAAACTGTCCTCTGGAGAGGGTGTCGAGCGCGTATTTCAGACGCACAGCCCACTGGTTGTGTCGATCGAACGCAAACGTCGTGGTGATGTGCGCCGAGCCAAACTCTACTATCTCCGCGAGCTTCGGGGAAAATCGGCCAGGATTAAGGAAAAGATTTCCTGATGCCCTGCCGGGGTGACCGGCGGACTCTTGGGTGGTCTTAGGCTGAGGGATAAGAACTTCCTTCTCGAGCCGCTATGCCATGCAGCGATCACGGGAAAAAAACAGTCGATATAAAGGACTGGCTCGGTTTGCCGTTGGTGTGTCGTGGCTGATTTTGTGCACGGCCGCTGTATTCGCCGAGCAAGCGAGGGAAGCTCTCCCGACGCCAACGGTGAGTGTTCGGCCACTGCAGGACGGTGTTAGCCTCGGTCGGGCGCGTGAACTTCGGCGACAGGGGGCGCTGTCACTTGCCGAAGCACTGATTCTTTCCGAGCAGCCCGATCCAGGCAGCCCACAATGGTATGCGTGGGAACACGAGTTATGGGAAGTTCTTGGCCAGCAGCAACGCTGGCGGTCGTTGATCGTTCGTCTAGAGCAGACGCTGCCGCTGTTGTCCGCTGGCCGGGCACGCAACGCGAGGCTTCTGCTGGCTACAACGTTTACCGCAGTAGGCGAATATGTTTCGGCACGTCACGTGTTGCGTCAATTGTTGCTGGAAGGGGCGGGTGATCCGAATCAATCGATTCAGGCCCGCCGAATTCTTATCGAAAACTATCTGGCCGACGGTCGGGTCGACGATGCATATGTTGCCTCTATTCGGTTTCAGTTCGAGTTCTATCCAGACGATACCGAATGGAAATTATTACGCGCCAAGATTCTCCTGTTACATGATGAACCCACATTGGCCGCGTTAGAACTCGCTGATCTCCAAGGTGGTCAGGTTCAATTATTGTTGTCCATAGCACGTTTGCGTGAAGGTGCTACGTCGCCGGAGTTGACGATGGGTGAGATGACCCGGTTCAAACAGGAGACGCAAGACGACACGCAGTTGGAGAGACTGCGGCTAGGGATTATTGCTGAGGCAGCACGCCTTGCTGGCGATCTTGAAAGGCGGGTTGGTGCGTTGGAGAGCCTGTTAGCTCATGGCGAAACTAGCCTTGGTGTTCTTGGGGCTGTATCGATCGGAAATTTACTTGACGCTTATGGGCTTCTCGCACTCGAAGTGGCTAATCGGGAACATTTGCTGATTGGTGATACCGCATCGTGGCTGCGTTTTGCGCAGGATGTGTCGCTCGATCACGGATCGGTTGCAAGGGCGATTTACGCGCACATCGTATCGTCCGCTGGCGATGGTGAGGGTGGGGCTGAAGCCTTGGTCAAGCTGGTCCGCTCGTTGGCGAAAAATGGTCTCGAACCCATCGTAATAATGTTTTACAGTCAAAATTATTTGGGTTCGGCGGAGGCGGCCCTGACAGATGACGTGGCAGTCAGAATGGCCGCGTTCTCATTAAGAGAAAATCGCTTTGATCTCGCCGCTATTTTCAATACGCATATTCGATCGCCCCCGGGTGGTATGAGTGAGCTCGAGTGGTTGCTGCGCCGGGCACGCACAGAAGTTTTTGCTGGCAATGCTAGCGTGGGCACGCGTATTTTGGTCGATCACCTTCGCCTAAAGAAAGAAATAGACTCAGAGCAACTGGATCGAGTGATGCAGATTGCCTTTGACCTTCAGATTATCGATCGACACGATTTGGCGCTCGAGCTGTTCGAAGCGGTGGCTGCCCATGATTTGACGACTGGGCAGCAGCGTGAATTGCTATTTTGGATGGCTGAATCACATGTTGGTGAAGGTCATGCAGCAAAAGCCGCTGAGCTTTATCTGCGGTCGGCCGAGGGACAGGGCCAACAGCACGACTCGTGGGGATTGAGCGCCCGCTTCCAGGCGGCGAATGCTATGACCGAAGGGGGTTTCTACGACGATGCTCGCATGACCTACTCGGGATTGTTGCGCGTGACCGAAAATGAAAAACGGCGCCTGCAAATCCGGCAGCGACTGCAACAACTCAAACTGTTACAGGCAGTAGATAAACGCTAATGGCGGTTGTTCAAACAGTAGTTTCCAACGCCGAAATCATCGATCGATTTCTTGATGCAGTATGGCAGGAGGCCGGTTTACGAGAGAATACACTCTCGGCTTATCGCAATGACCTTGCGCAATTTTCTAAATGGCTGTCGAACAGGCAGCCGTATTTACTAAAGGCCAGTCGTTCTGATGTTCTGGCCTATCTCGCCGCGTCAGTAAAGCGAGGTATCTCTGCTAAGTCCTCAGCCAGACGATTATCGACTTTGCGGCGGTTTTACCGTCATCTGTTGCGTGAAACGCTGATTGCTGTGGATCCAACCAGCGAAGTTGCGTCGCCCGTCACGGGACGTCCTCTCCCGATCAGCCTGTCAGAAGACGCGGTCACTCGATTGTTGGAGGTGCCCAATACAGGGACGGCGTTGGGTCTTCGGGACCGCGCCATGATCGAGGTTTTGTATGCAACCGGACTAAGAGTGTCTGAACTGGTTGGTCTCGCGTTGTCTGAACTTGATTATCGTTCGGCTGGTTTGGTTAGGGTGACAGGAAAGGGTGGCCGCGAGCGTATCGTTCCTCTTGGTGAGGAAGCGTTGGATTGGTTACGTCGTTATCTCAGTGATTCTCGGCCCGAGATACTTGATGCTCGGATGTCTGAGTCTGTTTTCGTGACGCGGCGCGGACGCTCAATGACCCGTCAGGCGTTCTGGCAAATGATCCGCCGTTACTCCAAACAGGCCGGTATTAGCGCTGCGGTGACACCCCACACGCTGCGCCATGCGTTTGCAACACATTTGCTTAATCACGGTGCGGATTTGCGCAGCGTCCAGATGTTGCTTGGCCATGCCGACTTATCAACGACACAAATTTATACGCATGTCGCACGAGATCGGTTGCGTTCCTTGCATGCGCGCCATCATCCTCGAGGCGGCCCGGGTATACCCGTTAGTTGAGTGCCTGTGCCAGCAGTCGGCGGTAGCGGGAAACGCGCTCGTCCTGCGCGCCGGTAACCTCGAAAATTCTCACCAACTCGAGCCTAGCAGCGTCTTTGGGATCGCCGCGGCCGCGGCGAATCACTTCGAGCAACTGTTCCATTGCGGGCTCGACATTGCCTGCTGCAAAATGTGCGATACCGAGTTCATGACGGGCATTGAGATCATTGTTGTCTTCCAACACCCGTCCTTCGAGTGACCCCAAATCACCACCGCTGGCTGCGGCCTCGGCCAGGGCGACTCGGCTAGCAAGTGCTTTGTATTCAGATGAATGTTTCTCATTTGGGCTGATTTCCTTTAATGCAGCCTGTGCAGCGTCGGTGTCGCCGAGATCAAGTTGCAACCGGGTGATCGCGAGATAAACGGGATCATAATCTGGGCTGGTGTCACGGGCTTGATGCAAAACAGCGAGAGCATCCGTTGGTTGACCCGCGTCGGCAAGCGCTCGGGCATTCAGAATCAGGTCGTCAGTCGCGTTACCAACATGTCGATCAAGGAATTGGCGAATGGCTGATTCGGGTAAAGCGCCCATGAACTCGTCGATTACTTTGCCATCTTTAAAAATTTTAACGGTCGGCAGGCTGCGCACTCCGTGGTCCATTGCCAACTGTTGTTCTTTGTCTGTGTCGATTTTTGCTAAGTGGAAACGGCCGTCGTATTCATCTGCTAGATTCGCCAGTATCGGCATCAACATTTTGCACGGCGCACACCAGTCGGCCCAAAAGTCGACAGCCACCGGTCTTTCGTGCGATTGGGCGATGACTTCGACTTCAAAGGTCGTTGCGTTGACCTCGGTAACGTGGGGTGTTTCTTCCATGGCGGGTGACAGGGTTCGTTAATGGGTTGGCAGGCATTGTGATTTGCCGTTCCCATTATCATAGCGCAATCCTAAGGAGTGGCTGGGAACATTTGTGGGATACGCTAAGCGGGAGTAGGACCGGGTCAGTAAAGCATTCGTCGAGATCAGGGGACTAAAGTGCGCAAGTTTTTGAAGGCCATGATGGTGCTGTGTGTCGTGTCGGCAAGCGTGGGTGCCGCGCCTGCCAACACGACTTTCATGACCCTCGAGGGGGAAGTCGCTGTACTGTCCGACTATCGAGGTCAAGGATATTGGTTGGTTGTTATGATCTGGTCTTATGACTGCCCGGTCTGTCAGCGCGAAGCGGGCGAGTTTCAGGCACTGCATGCGCGAGGTCAGCAAAACAATCTTCAAGTGCTCGGTTTGTCACTCGATGGGCAAGTGGGAGCCATGATGGCCTGGGCATTTGTTGCTGAATACAATCTAGATTTTATTAATCTCATTGGAGAGCCCAGTGAGGTCGCTGATTTTTATACGCGTGAAAGTGGCCAGCCTTTTCGAGGCACACCATCCTTGTTGATTTTTTCCCCGACCGGGGAGTTAGAGGCGGCTGGAGCAGGCGCTGTTGAGCTGCGACGAATCGAAGCATTCATCCAGCAGTTCTAGCGCCGGTTAGCGCTCGGATGGTCAGATGATGCTAACCTGCAGAGAAGGACGCGAGCTCATCGACGAGCTTGGCTGCATGTGTTCTTTTACTGGGATCAGGGTCGCGCTGGATGATTCGCATGAGTGCAGCCCGAGCCGATGGATCACCACTTGTTGCCAGGTCGAATGCCATCTGGTCGCGGACCTCGTAATACTGCCTGTCTATCGGCACGATGTTGGGCGATAAGGCGTGCCAGTAATGTTGATATTGTGTTGATTGCCAACTCGCATAAACCTCATCCCACGTGAACAGGTCCGCGTACGGTCGAAGAGAGATTTCCATCACGGGCTCGCTCGCAGGTGAGTAACGGCAGTCCAGCGACTGACGCAGTCGGTCTGTTTGGTTCGGCAGGCCACGATGCACGGCGAGGCTGTGGAAAATGAGCGCGTCCCCGGCTGCAAAGTCACCACCGACCCAGCTACCCGTGAAGGACTCGCTGCACTCCATCCCACCGGCTCCGCTTGAGACTTTAAAGGCTCGCACACCGGCACGGTGTGAGCCGCTGGCAATGGAAAGGCCGCCCATTTCCAACGGCACGTCGCCTAGCGGCAACCAAATGGCGTAGGTCGATGTCGTGCCCTGGATATGTACGTAGTCCTGGTGGGGTGGGGTGGTGAAGTCCAATCGTTGAGGAAAAATATTTCGGGGAATAGCCAACGCATGAACAAGCACTGGCTCACCAAGAAGTGATTCAAAAAGCGAAACGATGGCTGGATGGTGTTTTAATGCATGCAGGTCTTCCAGTACCAATTGTTGGCGCAGCACCTTAAGGTACGCACAGTCAGGGTCAACACAGGCCGCATCGGCATTGGCAATGGCTTTGTTGACCGGTGTGCCGTCTTTCAGCCAGCCAGCAGTTTTTGCCGGTGCCAGCGTTTGTTGACGAACGTTTTCGATCGTGTTTCGGGGAATCAGGTCTCGAATAAATAGGTAGCCGTCCTGATCAAGTCTCGTCTTTAATGCCTCAGCATCAAGTATCAGCTCTTGTGACTCAACGAATGGGTTCATTGCGGTCTCGCACGAGGTCTCGTGGTTCAAGGGACATACTGTACCGTGGGATGATGGCATGAGGGCAATCTCAGGATTGGGCTGTCTGCTTCTGGCGCAAAGGGAACGAAATGTGGGATCCTTCAGGCATCAGGTGTAAATCTATGGAGACATACAGGTGATGGACATCAAGCAGGTAAGAGACACGGCAATTTCTGACACGATCACAAGCATACGAGCCATTGAGCAAGATGGGCCAATAAATTATGACACCTTGAAGGCGATACGGGCTGAGCTTATTGCGCTTGCCGATGATAAATCCCTGTTTCCCCGAGCTCATTTTCCTCTAACTGGAACAGGAGAATCTGCTATTTATCGCTTGGCAGAGGATGCCGACCATCGTTTCGCACTTTATGGTTCGACGGGGGCGGCCGGCAAATCAGTGCCTCCGCATAATCACACTACCTGGGCCGTGATCGTTGGCGTGCACGGCGATGAATTGAATCGCTTCTATGAGCGTGTGGATGATGGCAGCGTGGAAGGACAGGGTCGTGTGGAGGAGAAAGGGAAGTTCACCGTGAGTCATGGTAATGGCGTTGTTTTTCTTCCTGAGGATATTCACGCCATTTCGACAGATGATGCAGAGTCCACGTTGCATCTTCACCTGTACGGACTGGCGCTGGATCAACTGCATGAACGGCTCGTCTTTAATACGGTCGATGGCACAGTGCGGCAAATGACGCTCACAACTGAATTCCTGTCGGCATGATGAAACTGTCGGCGGAAAGTCTGCGAGAGCGGATTCGAGGGTCTGATGAGCTTGCATTGGTGGACGTGCGCGAGGGCGGTGCATTTGCCAATGAACATCTGCTCTTTGCTGTGTCTGTACCGTTGGCCCGCCTCGAAATAGATTTTGGCCGCCTAGTTCCGCGTTTGGCGACGCCCATCGTTTTGTGTGATGAGGGCAATGGAGAGCTGGGTGCCAGCAAAGCCGCACAGCGCTTGTCTGCATTCGGGTATTGCGATGTTCACGTACTAGAAAACGGTGTTGCAGGATGGAAGGCGGCTGGCTTTGAATTATTCTCTGGTGTTAACGTGCCCAGTAAGGCGTTTGGCGAATTTGTTGAGTCCGTGTATGACACGCCGCACGTTTCGGCACAGGAGTTGAAAGCGCTTCAAGCATCGGGAACGGACCTGGTGGTTTTGGACAGTCGACCGTTGCCAGAGTTTCAAAATATGAATATACCCGGGGGGGTTTGTTGTCCTGGGGCCGAGCTGGTTTATCGCGTGCACGATCTTGCGCCGGACCCTAATACCTTAGTGGTTGTTAACTGTGCAGGACGGACCCGCAGCATCATCGGTAGCCAGTCATTGATCAATGCCGGTATTCCGAATCGAGTGGTTGCCCTCAAGGATGGGACAATGGGCTGGCATCTGGCCGGTTATGCGCTAGAGCGTGATCAGTCGCGTGTTGCGCCCAAAGTGTCGGCGCGCGGACTTGAGCGTTCCAATGCTGTGACCGAACGAGTGGCCGCAAGATTTTCTGTGCCGTATGTTTCGCTCGAAGAGTTAGAAGGTTTTCGGCACGAGGCGGACGCACGCAGTCTTTTCGTGATGGACGTACGATCGCCCGCGGAGTTTAAGCAAAGTCATTTACCGGGTTCCCGGTGCGCGCCGGGTGGTCAACTGGTTCAGGCGACCGATGAGTATGTGGGTGTGAGAAATGCGCGTTTGGTTTTGGTTGACGATACCGGAGTGCGGGCCACTTCGACTGCATCTTGGCTCATTCAGATGGGTTGGTCTGAAGTTTATGTTTTAGAAGTGGGGGTGGATCAACTGCCGTGTGTTGACGGTGAGGAATCGAGTGTTGTGCTCAGTCTTTCAAATACGACAGTTCACCAGATTTCGGTTGGAGAACTGGCCGCCCGTGTGAACGCGGGCAACGCTGTATTGTTTGATCTTGCCGACAGCTTGACCTATCGCCAGGGGCACCTGCCAGGCGCCAGGATGATAAGGCGTGAAGAAATACCAGCGTGGGTGTCTGCTCAACCATCCGACGGGGAGATTGTCCTCTTGTCACCAGACGGTGTGCTTGCCGGGGTAGCCGCGGGTGATGTGACTGAGTCCACCGCGCGGACCGTATCGGTGCTGGTTGGTGGAACGAAGGCTTGGCAGGCTGCCGGCAATCCCATCGAGGTGGGGGTAGACCCGTGTTGGGAAGAGGACCCCGCCGATGTCTGGTACAAGCCTTACGAGCGTCGCGACGCCGTTGAGGAAGCGATGCAGGCTTATCTTGATTGGGAGTTGGGCTTGGTCGCACAGGTCAATAAGGATGGTTGTACAACGTTCAGGCGTTTTGACTAGTGAGCGATTCGTACACAGCAGTGGTGTCCGCGCGCTGGCCGTCGAATCGACTCACTGAGCGGCTTGGGCTGCGTTTCCCCATTGTGCAGGCTCCTATGGCAAGTGCTACCACGCCAAAACTGGCTGCCGCTGTCTCTAATGCCGGCGCTCTGGGATCGCTGGGCCTTGCGTTTCATTCGGCTTCCGCGGTACGTGCTGACTGCCGGACCCTGCGTGCCGCGACTAACGGGAGTTACAACATCAACTTCTTTGTCCATCGTGAGCCTAAGCAGGATCCGGTGAGAGATGAATCCATGCGAGCCGCACTGGCGCCGTTCTATCAGGAACTGGGTCTGGGCGAGGTGCCGTTAGCGCAGGCCTCGGCGCCGCCGTTCAATGCTGAGCATCTCGAAGCTGTGCTTGAGATGGCGCCGGCAGTAGTGAGTTTTCATTTTGGTCTGCCAAGTGAGTCGCTGTTCCGTCCCCTTCGTGAGCGCGGTATCTTTACCATGAGTTCAGCCACCAATGTTGCCGAAGCGCGCGCGCTCGAGTCACGAGGAGTAGACGCGATCATCGCACAGGGTTTTGAAGCGGGCGGGCACCGCGGTACGTTTGCCGAGCCGTATGCGGCGGGTGAGATTGGTACGTTGTCTTTGGTCCCTCAGGTGGTGGATGCGGTGTCGATTCCAGTGATTGCCGCCGGGGGTATTGCAGATGGCCGCGGTATCGCGGCCGCCTTGGCACTGGGGGCTGAGGGAGTGCAGTTGGGCACGGCGTTTCTGACTTGCCCTGAATCTGCTGTTCCGCCAGCCTATCGTGACGCACTCAATCGCAGTGCTGCAGATGACGCCCAAATAACGCGCGCGTTTTCCGGCCGACCGGCCCGGGGTCTTCAGAATCGTTTTACGCAAGAGATGCGTGACTTAGAAGATGCTGTACCGGACTTTCCGATTCTTAACACCTTGACTGGGCCACTCAGGAAAGCCAGCGGTCAAGCGGGCAATACTGATTTCATGTCATTGTGGGCGGGACAGAGTGCGTCTTTGTCGCGCAACTTGCCTGCGGAAAAACTGCTCGAACAACTGGTCAAGGAGACCGAGCAAACGCTGCGGCAGTTGATCAGTGGCGAAGCACGCGGTCAGGCCGAATCACCGCCATCGATATAGATCGTCTGACCTGTGATGTAGTCGGATTCGCTAGAGGCGAGAAAAGCGGCAACATTCGCCACTTCATCAGGTCGCCCGGGCCGTTTCATGGGTATCAGGCTGCTTCGGTTTCTGAAGGTTTCACCTTTGGCTACATGGCGCAGGTCACCGGACTGTGCATCGATCAATTCCCACATGTCGGTATCAATGATTCCAGGGGCTAGGGCATTGACAGTGATGCCAGTCTCTGCGAGTTCGATCGCCATTGAGCGAGTCACCGAAACGACACCACTCTTGCTCGCGGCGTAAACCGCCATTTCGGGTCGGCCTCGATTCGCGGCCAGCGAAGCGGTGTTAATAATTTTTCCATGACCCCGCTCGCGCATGTGACGGGCCACGGCTTGGCCGCAGAAGAAGACGGCTTTCAGGTTGACGTCCATGATGTGATCCCAGTCCTCTTCTTTGACGTCAAAGAATTCCTGGACCTTTACGACGCCGGCATTGTTGAAGAATATATCAATCCCACCGAAGTTTGAGATGACCGCATTGATCATGGATTCGACTTCGATAGGCTGGGTCACGTCCGCCGCGATCATGAGGGATTGGACGCCCTTTTTATCTACGGCGGCGGCAACGTCAGTCAGGAGTTCTTTGCGAACATCCGCTAGCGCAACATTGGACCCTTCATCGGCAAGACGTTCGGCAATGGCGCGGCCGATTCCACGGGCAGCGCCGGTGACGAGACTCGCTTTGCCGCTGAGTTTCATGTGTCAACTTACTGCGCGACCATGCCACCGTCGATAACCAGTTCGGCGCCGGTGACAAAACTCGATTCGTCGGAGGCAAGATAGACGCAGCCCCAGGCGATGTCCTCCGGGGTGCCCATTCGACCTATGGGCGTTTTACCAATGCGAGCTGCACGTTCACCGGGTTGAGCGTGCAGCTTAGCGGTCATTCCTGTGTCGGCAAAGCCGGGATGGATGGAATTGGCCCGAATACCCTCCGGTGCGTACTGAATGGCGGCGGCCTTGGTTAGGTTGCGCACTGCACCCTTGGCGGAGTGGTACGCAGTACTGCCAATACTGCCCACCAGACCATAGATAGAAGAGATGTTGATCAACGAGCCGCCACCAGACTCGCGCATGGGTGCAATCGAATGCTTCATGCCAAGAAAAACGCCGGTCAGATTGACGGCGTGCATTTCATCCCACACTGCTAGGCTGGTTTCCTCAATACGGGCACGGCCTTCAGGCAAGGACAAACCCGCATTATTAACCGTGATATCGAGGCGCCCATAGGTGGACACGGTGGTAGCGACGGCGTCACGCCAAGCGGACTCATCGCTCACGTCCAGATGGATGAAAGTCGCTTGACCGCCGGCCTCGTTAATGGCCGAGGCGACCGCGAGACCGCCTTCGGTATTGATATCGGCGACGATGATACCGGCCGCTTTTTCACCAGCGAACAAACGGCAGGCAGCGGCCCCGATCCCGGAGGAGCCACCGGAAACGATGGCAACTTTTCCCTTGAGTCTCATAGGGTATGTTCTCCGAGTGGTGGGACAAGAAACCACGATGCGAATGCGGGTTTAACTCGACGTTGATCTGTTTATTTCCTATATGCGCTGGTCATCATAGCGGCTCGTCCCCTAAACTCAAACAACGATCGAAGAGAGGATGAGACGATGAGCTTGACACAAGAAAAGTGCCTGAAAATGTATACGGATATGTGGCGTATCCGTTTGTTTGAGGAAGAGGCGAACCGGCAAACAAATCTGGGTAATGTGGTGGGTACGCTTCATATGTATTGCGGCGAGGAGGCCGTCGCCGTTGGCGTGTGTGCAAATCTGCGAGATGATGACTACGTTCTTGGTACGCATCGCAGTCATGGCCACTGCATCGCCAAGGGGGCTGAATCCGATAAGATGATGGCGGAACTGTTCGGTAAGGCCACGGGCACGTGTAAAGGTAAAGGCGGGTCCATGCACGTGGCCGATTTCTCACTCAATATGTTGGGGGCCAATGGGATCGTTGGCGCAGGTATCGGTCCTACCACCGGCACCGCATTAGCCAGCAAGATTCGCGGCACGGATCAGGTTTCGGTTTGTTTCTTCGGTGATGGTGCGGCCGCCCGTGGCACGTTTCATGAGGCCATCGCGATGGGATCGCTGTGGCAGCTGCCCGTGGTCTACGTCTGCGAAAACAATGGTTATCAGCAATGGGTTCCGAGAAAAAATGTAGCGGTAGTTGACTCGGTGGCTGATATGGCCGGTTCCTACTCGATTCCCGGGGTCTCGGTTAATGGACAGGATGCAATCGAAGTCTATGAAGTGATTGCGGAGGCCGTTGCGCGGGCTCGAAGTGGCGGCGGACCGAGCCTGATCGAGGCCCGGACCTATCGATTCTACGGACACAGTCTTGGTGATGAGCAGCAATATCGCACTGAGGAAGAGGTCGAGGAACGCAAGCTCAACGCGGATCCCATCAACATTTTGCGTGACTTTATGACGGAACGAAATTGGCTGAGCAGCGCAGATGATGACCAGGTCCAGCAGCGCGCTGGGGATGAGATCACGCGCGCTGCCAAGTTCGCAGAAGAGAGCCCGTGGCCTGAGATGGGCGAGGTCGGCACAGATGTGTTGTTTGACGCGAAGGAGGTGGCGTGATGACTGTTATGGCATTCAATGAGGCGCTCCGTGAGGCACTGCACGAAGAGATGGCGCGGGATGAGTCGGTCTTTGTCATGGGTGAAGATGTTATTACCCACGGTGGGCCCTACAAGGTGACCGATGGGGTTGCGGAAAAGTTCCCCGGACGGATATTTGAGACACCGATTGCTGAAGCGGGCATAGTGGGTCTGGGTGTGGGAGCGGCAATGGCTGGCATGAATCCGGTTATCGAAATCATGTATCTTGATTTCATTACCTGCGCGATGGATGAGGTGGTCAACCAAGCAGCAAAGATGCGTTATATGACCGGAGGGCAGGCGAGCGTACCGATGGTGGTACGGCTACCTTGCGGAGTGGGTCGTCTGTTGGCCGCTCAGCATTCCCAAATAATGGAATCCTGGTTTATGCACGTGCCCGGTCTGCAGGTAGTAGTGCCTTCGACACCGGCGGACGGCAAGGGGTTGCTCAAGACGGCCATACGGAGTCCTGACCCTGTGATGTTTTTCGAATACAAGCGGACCTATACCCACAAGGGTGAAGTCCCTGAGGGGGAATACCTGATTCCCTTTGGTAAGGCTGATATCAAGCGCGAAGGCGAAGACGTTACGGTGGTTGCCATTGGGCCGATGGTGCAGAAATCACTAGAGGCGGCAGTGCTTCTCGAAGATGAAGGCTATGACATTGAGATCGTTGATCCACGTACGTTGTCGCCGCTCGATACGGAGACGATCTGTGAGTCTGTTCGTAAAACAGGTCGTGTGGTGGTGTGCGGGGAGGATTCCAGTTTTGCCGGTTCCGTATCGGAAATCGCGGCCATGATCGCAGAGAGTTGTTTCAGTGATCTTAAGGCACCGGTTGTGCGTGTTGGCAGCCCCCATGTGCCCATGCCGTTCAGCGCAGAATTGGTCAAGCACGTGGTGCCCGAGGCGGCGAATGTCGTTTCCGCAGTCAACCGTGTAATGAACTAATGACGAGGTTCTAATATGGCCACACAGTTTCGCCTGGCAGCGCTAGGTCACACGATGGAGAAAGGACGTGTGGTCGAATGGCATGTTGGTGAGGGTAGCAATGTTGCAGAAGGACAGCTGTTGGTGTCGATTGAGACGGATAAAACAGTGGTCGAAGTGGAGTCGCCCGTTGCCGGTGTTTTGCTTCGAATCGTAGGCCAGACTGATGGTGAGTATGAGGTCGGGGCCCTATTGGCTTGGATTGGCGAGGCCGATGAAGTACTACCCGAGGTAGAGGCACCAGCGCCGCTAGCATCGAGCGCGCCAGCGGGTTCGCGCGTAACGCCTGTGGCTCGAAGGCTCGCTGATCGCCACGGGGTAGATGCGGAGGCGATTATCGGCACAGGACCTGGTGGTCGTGTAACCAAGGAAGATGTGCAGCGAGCCATCGATGAAGGCACGGCGGCGCCTCCAACGCCAGTCTCCGATCAAGGGGTGGAAGTGACCCCACTGGCTGGCATAAGACGCACGACGGCTGAACGACTGGGTGCCAGTTGGGCGGCCGCCCCTCATGTGACGGAAGGGGTCGACATCAATTGCGGTGCGCTGATGGCGCTGCGCGCACAACACGAACAGGGCTGGCGAGATACGTCTGACGTAGTGCCATCCATTAATGATCTCATTCTTAAAGCCACGGCGTTGACGTTAAAGGTGCACCCTCGGTTAAACGCGGCATTGATTGACAATGCGGTTCATCAGTATTCAAGCATTAATCTTGGTGTAGCGATTGATATTGAAGCGGGACTGGTGGTGCCGGTTTTGCGCGACGCCGAAAAACTCAGCCTCACTCAGATCGCTGCCGAGGTGCGAAGATTAGCCGACAAGGCCCGGACCGGATCTCTGGAGCCCGCTGATTTTCAGAATGGAACGTTTACCGTCAGTAACCTCGGCGGTCTTGGTGTTGATTGGTTTACTCCCGTGCTGAATCCACCCCAAGCGGCAATTCTTGGGGTGGGACGCATTCGTTTTGCTCCGGTGGTAGCCGGTGGCGAGGTTGAAGTCGGTCAAATAGCGACGCTGGTGGTGACTTTCGATCATCGTGTGATCGACGGTGCGCCGTGTGCTCGTTTTCTAACGGATCTCAAGGCGCTGATCGAGTCGCCCGAGGCGTTAACAACTTAGCAGTTTTGACAGACCTGTTCGTTGGTATCTGCTGGCAATCGCCGACAGTTTAGCTGGGCCATTCGCGTCGAATCGGTTCCGTACCGTCCCAGTTAACCGCCGCCTCACGAACCCCATCAAAGATGCGCCGACGTTCCGGTGTTAAGGCTGCCATCTCAATGACGGTCCCCGGGTGCCCTTCGTTAAGAAAATAGACGAACCGCCCGCGCGGGCTGTCGGCTTCTTGGCCGACTTTATACCCCGCCTTGAGCGCAGTCTCGTAGCACCTTTCGAAGTCCTCTGGCCAACTAGACCAGTGCTGCAGTCCCTCGAGCCCACGCCCGAGAAAATCCTGATACATGGTGGGGGTGTTATCTTTTTGCTGGATCAGTTCAACCTGCACATCTCCTGAATTGGCAAGCGCAATGGAAAGGTGAGGATCACCGGATTGACCTTGGTACTGAAAGTTAATTAACGGTAGTCGGTCGACATAAAAAAACGGACCAATCCCGCAAACATCGATCCAATGGCGCATGGCAGACTCGATGTCGCGGACGACGTATCCCATCTGGCGAATCGGACCAAATAAACGACTCATAGTGCCTCCTTCGGTCTAGTGATGTACGGTTAGGTGGAGCAGTGTACTGGCGTCCATGATCTAAGGCTGAGTGACTGTGGCCGGTTGGTCAGGCACATGGTTGACTGTCATTATCAGACAAGGGTTTCACTCGAAGGAATGCGGCGCCAATCGCAGCTGTCAGTGCAGCGGCGCTCGCCAGTAGAAATGAAGAATCAAATGAGCCGGTGGCGTCTGCCATCACACCGGCAATGTAGGGCCCAGCGACCTGACCTACGCTATGAAAGAGGGTCACAAAGCCTAACGCGGTAGGCGCTAGTCGCGCACCAAGCAGTTCTGCACAGGTTGCAGCCATGATGGCAGGGACACTCCAGGCGCTGAGACCGAAAATGATGGCGGATAGGGTAAAGCCGATGTCGGTTGGCCATAGAACGAAAAGTGCAAAAGCTGTGCTGTGGAAAAGATAGGTGATCATTAGCGCCCAATTGCGG
>CAJQRU010000125.1 GCA_905612355.1 uncultured Gammaproteobacteria bacterium | reverse complement strand
TTTGACGATCGAGTGACTGGTGAGCTTAAGTTATTTTCTCCGGGATCGCGCATTATTCACGTTGATGTGGATCCGTCGTCTATCGGTAAGAATGTCAGTGTCGAGGTGCCGATCGTGGGCGAGGCGGCGCCGGTGTTGCGCGAAATGATCGCCTTGGTTCGCCAACGGAAAGATAAACTGGTATCGGGTGCAATCGATGCCTGGTGGAATACCATCAATGCGTGGCGCGGGATAAATTGTCTTAATTATGATGTGAGTGATGAACTAATTAAGCCGCAGTATGTTGTGCAGAAATTGTTTGAGATAACAAAGGGCGAGGCATTTGTCGCATCCGACGTTGGTCAACACCAGATGTGGGCAGCGCAATACTACGGGTTTGATCAACCGCGTCGATGGGTCAATTCGGGCGGCTTGGGTACGATGGGATTTGGGCTGCCAGCCGCCATGGGTATTCAGTTGGCGTATCCGAAAATGCCGGTCGCCTGTATTACCGGTGAAGCGAGCATCATGATGTGCATTCAGGAACTGTCGACGTGCAAACAGTATGATCTGCCCATTAAGGTGATTGCCTTAAATAATCGGTACATGGGCATGGTCCGTCAATGGCAGGAATTCTTCTACGAGTCCCGTTATTCCCATTCATACATGGATGCATTGCCGGATTTTGTTCGGTTGGCTGAAAGTTTTGGGCATGTGGGTATGCGTATCGATAAACCTGGAGATGTTGAGGGGGCCTTGAAAGAGGCATTTGATGCGGACGATCGCCTGGTATTTATGGATTTCATCACGGATCAGACTGAGAACGTTTACCCCATGATTGCCGCTGGCGCAGGGCACAACGAAATGCACTTGAAACCCTCTCGGCATGGGGAAGTACATAAAGAGCGTGAGTTGGCCTAATCAATGCGTAGGGTAATGTCGATCCTGCTCGAAAACGAAGCAGGCGCGTTAAGTCGGGTGGCCGGACTATTCTCGGCTCGTGGATATAACATCGAGTCATTGACGGTAGCCCCGACTGACGACGCAAGTCTCTCTCATATGACTATCGTGACGCACGGATCGGATCTTGTCATTGAACAGATCACGAAACAGCTCAACAAGTTAATTGATGTGGTGCGGCTGATCGATCTGACCGATGGGGCACATGTCGAAAGAGAAATGTTGCTGGCGAAGGTCGCGCTGGCGAAACTTCCATTGAGTGACCTTAAAGTGCTGGTAGAGTTATTCAATGGTTGTATCATCGACATCTGTCAATCCAATTGTACGGTTGAAATAACGGGTACCGGTGGGCGCCTCGATGCGTTTGTCGAAGCCTGTGGCCGAACCCAGTTCATTGAGTTAGTCCGGTCAGGAGTGTCGGGTATTAGCCGCGGCGCCTGACAAAGTGGTGAGTTATAACGCTAAACGCAGCTTGGTTCTTAGTTAATCAGACGTATTTTTTCAGGGAAACATCACATGAAAGTGTATTACGATAACGACGCAGACCTCTCTGTCATCCAGGAAAAACGGGTGGCGGTCCTCGGCTACGGCTCTCAGGGACACGCTCACGCGAATAACTTGCGCGATAGTGGCATTGAGGTGGTGGTTGGGCTTCGCGAAGACTCGGGATCTCGGCCCAAGGCACAAAAAGCAGGCCTAGAGGTGGCGACGGTTTCCGATGCCGTCAGTAATGCCGATGTTGTCATGATGTTGCTGCCTGACGAGTTGCAGGCGGATATTTACAACAGTGAAGTCAAGCCGAACATGAAGTCGGGCGCATTACTCACATTTGCTCATGGATTCAACATTCATTTCGGTTTTATTAAACCTGAAAGCGATATCGATGTGGCAATGATCGCGCCGAAAGGGCCGGGCCATCTGGTGCGATCAACCTATGTTGAGGGCGGTGGTGTGCCCTGTCTGATTGCCGTTGAGCAGAATGCAACGGGCGCGGCACGAAATATTTCACTTGCCTACGCTGCCTGTATCGGTGGTGGCAGGGCCGGGGTCATCGAAACGACATTCAAAGAAGAAACCGAAACGGACTTGTTCGGAGAGCAAACAGTACTTTGTGGGGGAATTACGGCACTTATCCAATCCGGTTTCGAGACCTTGGTTGAGGCTGGTTATGCGCCCGAGATGGCCTATTTTGAGTGTTTGCACGAAACGAAGCTGATTGTTGATCTGATTTATGAGGGTGGTATTGCGAATATGCGGTATTCGGTTTCGAATACTGCTGAGTATGGCGATTTGACCCGCGGCCCGCGGATTGTCAATGAGAAGACTAAGGCCGAGATGAAGCGCATTCTCGGGGAGATTCAGTCAGGCACTTTTGCTAAGGAATGGATGGATGAGAACCGGGCTAATACGCCGAAGTTCGACGTGCTGAGGGATCAAGCGAGAACTCACCAGATAGAAGAAGTGGGAGCCAAATTGCGCGCA
>CAJQRU010000124.1 GCA_905612355.1 uncultured Gammaproteobacteria bacterium | reverse complement strand
CCCATCGTGATGCAGCAGTTAAGATTCACCCACCTTACCAGTGATTACGATGCGCGCTATGCGTCAGATACCCTGGAACGGGTATTACGCAATCCCGATGCCACACTGACTGCCATTAATAAAATCAAGGATCATGGCCCCACCACTGTTTGGGAAATTACTATCGACCTTCATCGCTGCATCATCAAACGCTACAACAGGAAGACGCCAGCACACGGCATTCGACGTTTTTTTCAACGCTCCCGCGCGAAAAACTGTTGGTTGCAAGCACAGGCACTAGCCAATATCGGTGTCGCTGTCGCACCACCCATTGCCTGGGTTCAGAAAAAAACTCTTGGACTTAAGTGCGACTCGTGGCTAATTTCGGAACGAATGGACGGTGACGACTGCCATACAACCTTCGAAAACCGAAAACAAGAAGGGAGCCTATTGATGGCAAACATTGTCAACACATTGGTTAAGCTATGGCGGGCCGGTTACTCGCACGGTGACCTCAAGGCAACCAACATCCTGATTGCAAACGGCAACCCGGTGCTAATCGATCTGGATGCGACTCAACATCATCGAAGCCGTTTTTTCGCCCGCCGTGGAATCACTCGTGACCTCCGTCGATTTTTAAAAAACTGGCAGGCCAAACCACTCATTCATCAACAAGCGATAACCGCTCTCGCGGCCTATGAATTCAAGTTACCGAAGCGGTGATTAGTCGCCAATTCTCATTACAAAGACAGTCGCGCAGCGAAGAAAGGATGATCTGATGGCCCGGGTGGCAAAGCCCACGCCGAGAGGACCTGGAGTCCTCGCACAAAAATATGATCCACACGCTGATTGTCCTCAGTCGACAACGCATCAATCACCCCCGCGTCATAGAGACGTGCAAAGCTCTCGTGGCCTGGCGGCCTATTGAAATCACCCAACAAGACAGCGCGTTCATGACACATAAACGCTGCGACGATTTGCTCAAGACCCGTGTTTTTCCCTTCCGGCTTTGATAGATGGGTATTGATCACCACGACAGGTTGGCCACCCACCTGCACGGTGTATTCGGTGAAGTTGCGATAACCCTTGCCACCCAGCCGCGCTCGCACCAATGGCTGTCGGCGCCAGGCAATAATTGACCATTGACTCAACAGTGCATTGCCCCGCTCCGGGAAAAACGCGCGCAGCCGAGTTGGCGAAAAGTGAGCCTCGCACTGCAATTGTTTAGCCAAACGTTCAGCCTGGCTCTGTCGATGGAATAAAGTGACGCCTTCGACTTCCTGCAGTCCAGTCACATCACACGCGCCAACCACTTGAGCCACTCGGGCCAGATCTTTCCGGCCATCCAAACCCCGTGCACGATGAATATTGAAAGTTCCCACCGTGACTACAGTCGCTTCACCCTTAATCAGGAGAGCTGGCGCTTCGAGCCTTCCCACCTGAGGCGGAAGAGGCCAACACCAGCGCGAAACAACGATTAATGCAACAAGCACCACGAACATGATGACCAGTACTGTGCCCATCACTAAACCACCTGACCCAAAAAATTACGCCAAGACGGCCTACAGAAATCGTGGTACCTTGCCAAATCATTATTCCTTTGTTAATACCGACATCCATAGACAGCCACATCGTGCCACTTTGATACTATCGCCCGCGGTCCTGACCACGCAAACCAATACCGGTATTCGCGAATGAGAAAAAGGATGTCTGACCACAGTGCGATCAAATCGAGCTACCGTCCTAACGCCAGGCGAAGCGGTGTTGTTGTCAGAACAAAACAAATCCACCGCTGCAGATGACTCGAATCTTGTTTGATGAACACTGCCTTTTGTTTTGATCCCCAATTCCTGGAACATGATACCGGTGTCGGCCATCCGGAGAGAGCCGATCGACTAAACGCGACGATCGTCCATCTTCGCCAACAACCGTGGTTTCAACAACTATTACCCGTTAGGGCCATCGCATGCGATCTCGAGTGGATTCATCAAATTCATGATCCCGCGTTGGGGCAAAGAGCTGAATCCGCCTGCCGTACCGGCTTGCCGTACCTCGATACGCCAGATGTTGCCGTCAGCACAGCCACCTACGACACCGCACTCCTGGCAGCTGGCGGCTTGATCAATGTTATCGATGAAGTGATTGCAGGGCGCGCAGACAATGGGTTTGCACTGGTCAGGCCACCCGGCCACCACGCTGAACACAATGCTGCACTGGGCTTTTGCGTCTTCAACAATATCGCAATCGCGGCCAAATACCTGCAGCGACAACATGGTCTTGAGAAGATATTGATCCTCGACTGGGATGTCCACCACGGTAATGGTACTCAGCATGCTTTTGAGTCAGATCCGTCAGTCTTTTTTGCAAGCCTGCATCAATACCCACACTACCCCGGCACTGGCGCTCGGTCCGAAACCGGCGACAGCAGGGGCAAAGGGGCAACTTTAAACTGCCCGATGTCTGCGGGTGCAGGAGACAGTGACTACACCGATGCCTTCGTTGAGAAAATTCTGCCTGCTATTGACCGTTTCTCACCGGAAGTTATTCTTGTTTCCGCCGGTTTTGACGCACACCAAGCCGACCCCCTCGGGGCAATCAATCTCAGCACTAATTATTATGGTTGGATGACTAAACGCCTGCTTGAAATGGCTGACAAGCATGCCGGCGGTCGCCTGATTTCCGTCCTGGAAGGCGGCTATGATCTTAACGCGCTGGCCCATAGCGTTGGCATTCATCTTGAGACCCTATTGATGAGCGAATCAAATGATGTGGACGCTCCGCGAGTCTCTTGAGCTCGCTTCTTTTCACGTTCTGCTAACTGCCCCATGGTTGCTATCAAGGTCACGACCCGGTTAGATTGCCCGGGTGACAGGGCTAATATGGGTTTCGCTCCGTTCTACCCATAACTTCATGGGTCAGTTGCTTTATACAGGCCTTATACTTTCAGTCGCTGACGAACAAACGCCATGTCTTTTTCAACGGTGTCCTCTCGCTACGCAGGACCGCAACTAGAGCAGCGCATCCTTGATTTCTGGCGTGACAAGGACGTTTTTTCCCAGACGCTGAGTCAATCTGAAGGGCGCCCGCTCTTCACGTTTAACGAAGGCCCGCCGACCGCAAACGGTCAGCCTGGCATTCACCATGTGCTGGCCCGCACGTTCAAGGACATCTA
>CAJQRU010000123.1 GCA_905612355.1 uncultured Gammaproteobacteria bacterium | reverse complement strand
TAAGGCACTGGCGAAGTTGGTTTTCAACGCCAGCGGATTGGCACAGACAGCGTATCAGGTGATTCGACGCAATCGCTGGCATGTGGACCCTGATGCGGTGGTGTTTGGTGTTGAAAAGCACCTGCAATACCCGTTGTTCGTGAAGCCGGCCAATATGGGTTCAAGCGTAGGAGTTTCAAAAGCGATTGATGTGGCATCGTTGACCAAGGCGCTCGATATCGCCGCCCAATACGATGTAAAAATGTTAGTTGAGGAGTCGGTCGAGGACTGTCACGAGGTTGAGTGTGCGGTGTTGGGTAATGACTCGCCGCGCGCATCGATTATTGGGGAAATTATTCCTGGCGCTGACTTCTACGACTATCAGACGAAGTATCTTGATGATCGTTCCGAGTTAATTGTGCCAGCAAATCTTAGTTCGAGCGTAAGTAACAAGGTGCAAGGCATGGCCATCAAAGCATTCCAGGCCATCGATTGTACGGGATTGGCTCGAGTCGACTTTTTCGTTCGGCGTGCAGATGATTTTGTTTTTATTAATGAAATCAATACTATGCCGGGGTTTACGCCCATTAGCATGTACCCAATGCTATGGCAGGCAAGTGGATTAACTTATCCTGATCTTATTGACCGACTCATCCAGTTAGCGTTGGAGCGACGTATTGAACGTGAAGACCTACGCCAAGCACCGTGACAAAGCCTCACCTCGCTAATCGGTGACTCACCGTGCGAGAGATTTTCACTACACAACTTGTTTGAAGGAGCTACCAATGAAGTACTTACATACGATGGTTAGGGTAACGGATATTGAAAAATCATTGGAATTTTACTGTGACAAGTTGGGGCTCACGGAAGTGCGGCGCAGGGAAAGCGAGCAGGGTCGGTTTACCTTGGTTTTTCTGGCCCCGCCGGGCAACGAAGAGGCCCAGGTTGAGTTGACGTATAACTGGGACCCCGAGCCTTACACCGGCGGTCGAAACTTTGGTCATTTGGCTTATGAGGTCGACAACATCTATGCATCGTGCCAGCGCTTGATGGATGGTGGTGTTGTAATCAACCGCCCCCCGCGAGATGGTCGTATGGCATTTGTTCGTTCACCCGACGGAATTTCGGTCGAATTGTTGCAGGCGGGACAAGCGCTGGAATCTGCCGAACCGTGGTCCTCGATGGAAAATGCCGGTGAGTGGTAATGGTTACTGCCGGATTGCGCGCTGTCTTTCCATGACATCATGGTGTGAAGAAAACAAGTGGTTATGTCCGATCGTACAGACGCCTTCCCGATAGATCCCCTCAACGTGTACAAAGGTGGGGTGATTGGCCTGGCGCGTTGTCCGGGTCGATGCGGATTGGATGCGCAGGGGCACCTGCGGCGGCGTTCCTTGGATAAAGATGTGGCCACGATTCACAACTGGGGTGCAGCCGCGGTGGTTTCGCTTGTCACATTGAGTGAATTAAACCATCTTGTTGCCGGGAGCCTGAGTTCGGCGCTATCAGCACGTAATATTGTCTGGTATCACTGTCCGATCAATGATCGCCAGGCGCCTGATGTTAGGTTTGAGGCTAGGTGGTCAAAGGTCGAGAGAAAATTACTCGGACTGCTTTGTGAGCAGCGTCGTGTTTTGTTGCACTGCGCGGCAGGATTGGGACGTACCGGGACGGTAGCTGCGAAGTTGCTGGTCGCAAGCGGTGTGCCCGCACCTCAAGCGCTTGCTCGCGTGCGGGCGGTTCGGCCCGGAACAGTAGAGACGGCGGCGCAAGTGCGTTATCTATTGGCGCTTTCTGATGCTTGATGCTGATTATGTGATCATTGGTGCCGGTTCGGCCGGTTGCGTTCTTGCGGCACGTCTGAGTGAAGACCCAACGAACCGCGTCGTTTTGATTGAAGCCGGTGGTAGTGATCGAAGCGTCTCTGTGCAGATGCCGGCGGCGTTATCACGGCCAATGAACTCGCGACGATTTGACTGGGGTTTTTATTCAGAGCCTGAACCAGGTCTTAACGGACGGCGGTTGCATTGTCCGCGGGGGCGTGGACTTGGTGGATCCTCCTCTATTAATGGCATGGTCTATGTTAGAGGTCATGCATATGATTTTGATGAGTGGGAAGAACGGGGTGCGCTCGGCTGGAGCTATCGAGATTGCCTTCCGTATTTCAGAAAGGCTGAGAACTGGATTGGTGGTGAAGACGAGTACCGGGGAGGTGATGGTTTGTTATCGGTAGGCATCGGTAACGGCATGCAGGGGAATCCACTTTACCAGGCATTTATTGCTGCAGGGGAGCAGGCGGGTTATCCACGGACTGATGATTACAACGGCTACCAGCAGGAAGGCTTTGGCGGTTATCACATGACCGTTGGAGGTGGTGTTCGCGCGTCAAGTGCACAGGCTTATCTGAGACCGGTATTGGGCCGTTCTAATCTTCGAGTAGTGACCCAGAGTCAGGTACATCGAATTGTTGTGGAGGGTCGGCGGGCAGTGGCTGTGGTCTATGAACTCGATGGTCACGAGTTTCAACTTCGTGCGCAAGCCGAAGTGGTCATCTGTGCGGGCGCCATTGGCTCGCCGGCGCTATTACAGCGATCTGGTATTGGTCCAGCGGCTCACCTGAGCGATATAGGCATCGCGGTTGTGCATCCTTTGGAAGGAGTGGGACAGAATCTACAGGATCACCTGGAGATTTACTTGCAGCATCGTTGTCGGGAACCGATCACGCTGAACGGGAAATTAGGATACTGGCAGCAGTGTTGGATTGGACTTCGCTGGTTGTTATTTAAAGAAGGATTGGGCGCTACCAATCACTTTGAGTCGGGTGGGTTTATTCGCTCTCAGGCGGGCATTCGTTGGCCTGACATTCAGCTCCACTTTCTACCCGGAGCCATGCGTTACGATGGTCGTGCGGCGGTCGATGGTCATGGTTTCCAGGTTCACGTAGGTTTAAACAAAGTGGAGAGTCGTGGTCGTGTACAGGTGCGTTCCGCGAATCCGCGTGATTTGCCATCAATTCAGTTCAACTATCTGCAACATCAGCATGATCAGTCCGTGTTGCGGCGCGCCGTCCGGTTGACTCGAGAGGTTCTAGCTCAATCAGCGCTAGATCGTTACCGTGGAGAGGAAGTCCAGCCCAGCGCGGGTAGGACGACTGATGAGGATCTGGATGACTGGATACGAGCTAACGCTGAGTCCGCTTATCACCCCTCTTGTACGTGCGCGATGGGAAACCCGTTGGAGTCGGCCACGGTTGTTGATCCAGCATGTTGTGTCGTGGGCATGGAGCGCCTCAGAGTGGTTGATTCGTCGGTATTTCCGAACATTACCAATGGCAACCTTAACGCACCCACCATCATGTTGGCTGAGCGTGCAGCGGATCTAATTCTTGATAAGACGCCGCTCGCCCCGATCGATGTGCCGGTGTGGATGGATCCTGACTGGGCGACACGCCAGCGTTCGGGGGAGGCGCAGCGCCAGGCTTTCGCTAATGAGTCGGTTTTCGATCCCACGCTATGACCCATCGACCCGAAGATGCCGAACTGTTGCCGGTGGTCGATGGTGAAGATCGTGTGGTTGGCAGTGTCCGCCGCGACGAGGTGCACCAAAAAGGTCTTCGTCATCGCGCGGTGCATGTGTTGATTTTCGATGAAGACGGTCAGTATTTTTTCCAGAAACGTGCGTTGCACAAAGAAAGCAGCCCCGGCTTGTGGGATTCCTCGGTAGCGGGCCATGTCGATGCTGGCGAGAGTTATGACCGGTGTTGCCTGCGCGAAGTCGCAGAAGAAGTGGGCCTCGTGATTAAGAAGGTCCCGATGCGTTTGTTTAAATTGTCAGCGACACCGGTCACGGACATGGAATTCTGTTGGATTTACAGGTTAGATACCGCGGCTCCATTGGTCCCGGACTATACTGAAATGGAACGTGGTGCCTGGTTTTCAGTTAACGCGATAGATCAGTGGATTGAACAACGTCCGGAGGAAATGTCGACTGTGTTTCGAGTGATTTGGCAGCGCTGTCGGCAACAGGGGTTCATTGTCAGTGGGTGAGGGTGCGATCGTTACTGACCAGGTTGTGTTGTTTCTGATCCTGGGCGCGGTATTTGGGCTTCTGTTATGGGGGCGTGTCCGTTACGATTTGGTGGCGTTTGGGGCTCTGGTGGTTGCCGTGATCGCGGGCACGGTGCCGGGCAGCGTTGCGTTCTCCGGGTTCGGCCACCCGGCCACGGTGATTGTGGCCCTGGTACTGATCGTTAGCCGTGGGCTGTCGAATTCTGGTGCAGTCGAACTCCTTGCTCGTTATGTGGTCAGCAGTACGCGTCCTTTGGTTGTGCATATCGGTCTGATGTCTGGCGTTGGGGCAGTTCTTTCTGCGGTGATGAACAACGTGGCGGCACTGGCGTTGCTGATGCCGATCGATTCAGAGGCAGCAACCCGGGCTCAGCGGGCCCCAGCCTTAACGCTGATGCCGCTGTCGTTTGCCACGATCCTCGGTGGCATGGTGACTATGATTGGTACACCGACCAATATTGTGATTGCGACTTTTCGAGGGGATGCTCTCGGAGAACCGTTTGCTATGTTCGATTTTGCAGCGGTTGGTGGCATTGTGGCGCTGGTTGGGATTGTTTTTGTTACCTTGGTTGGCTGGAGATTATTGCCCAAAGCTCGAAGCCAACGTAATTCGAGACAAGAATTGCAGGATCTTTCAGGCTACGTGGCTGAGGCGATGGTGCTGGAATCGACCGGTCTGCTTGGGGAGCCTCTGCGAGACTTGTATCCGTTGGCTGAAGAGCATGACATTGCGATCCTTGGCATGGTTCGGGGCGGTCAACGTTTGCCGGGCACCGCACGTCGGGAGTCACTGCGCTCAGGTGACCTGGTGGTGGTGGAAGGGGCTGCGAGCGCGATTGATGCATTTATTGGTGCATCCGGTCTCGAACATGCCGGGCGTAACGATCGAATTGAGTTGTTGGGTAAGCATCAGGTATTGATGGAGGCAGTGGTTCCAAGCGGCGCTCGTATCGCGGGCCGGTCTGCGCGCGATGTGCGGCTTGCCTACCGTCATGGTGCGATGTTGCTGGGTGTTGCCCGCGAAGGGCAGCCTTTTCGAGAGCGGGTGAGGAAATTGTCCATCCGTGCGGGCGATGTTCTACTGCTTTCCGGTCCGGAGGACCGCATGCCGGACATCATTGCCTGGTTGGGTTGTTTGCCACTTGCCGAACGGGGCCTGCGTTTATTGCAACGACGCAAAGCGGGACTCGCTATCGGACTTTTTGCGATCGCGATTCTGGCCGCCAGTACCGGGCTTGTCTATCTGCCGATTGCGTTGGCTGCCGCCGCAGCGATTTACGTGGTGCTCGGATTGGTGCCGGCATCGGAAGTCTATGAATCGGTCGAATGGCCAGTGATTGTGCTCTTGGGGTGTCTGATTCCGATCGGTGGAGCATTTGAAAGCAGTGGCTGCACAGCGCTGATTGCGAACGCGGTGCTTGGATGGACAGAAGGCATGCCGATCGTGGTGGTGGTTGTGCTTCTTATGTTGATTACCATGACGCTGTCTGACGTGCTTAACAATGTAGCCACTGCGTTGATAGCGGCGCCGATTGCATTGGAGTTGGCCAATCGCCTAGAGGTGAATCCAGATGCATTGCTGATGGCCGTGGCGGTAGCCGCCTCGTGTGCGTTCTTGACGCCGATTGGTCATAAAAACAACACCATTATCATGGGGCCTGGCGGGTACCGCTTCGGTGACTACTGGCGTATGGGGCTGCCACTGGAGATTTTGGTGGTGGCGGTGAGTGTTCCGATGATTCTGCTAGTGTGGCCGCTTCATTGATGCAAACTGCTGGACTGATTACCGTGGTGGCTGTTTGATATCAAGCCAGAGGTGCAATCGCCCCCTTGTGTTGAATCACCTGCGCAGCGAGGGTATGTGCTGCATCAGCGGCCAGTCGTGATGGGTCACCGACCAGACGGCGGACCAGATAACTGCCGTTAAACGCATCACCGGCTGCCGTGGTGTCGACCACTCGTTCGATGGAAATCGGATAACTGTGGATTTGTTCCCAAGGCGTCGCAAGCAATGCGGTTTCACTGCCATTTTTGACAATTACCTCTGCTGCCCCCCAATCGAGCCAACGTGTGGCAGTGGCAGTCGGGTCTCGGTCTTTAAATAAGCGCTGTTCGTCACCGAAGGTGGGTAGGCAGAAGGTCAGTAGCGGGGCGATATCCCGATAAACTGATTTGGCAATTTCAGCGTTGTCCCAGAGCATGTCTCTGTGGTTTGGGTCAAATGCAATCTGCGTACCCCCATCAGCCAGCTGCTGCAGAAGTGACATCACGGCATCGGGATTGTGTTGCGCAAGGACCGCCAGTGTGATGCCGGTTAGATAGACAAGATCAAAACCTGATAAGCCCTTAGCAATTAACTGGTCTCGCCCGTCATCGAGCAGCGATCGCGCAGCGGCCTCTTGCCGCCAGTAGAAAAATTGCCTTTCCCCCCGGGTATCGTTGTGGATCAGGTAGAAACCAGGCAACCGACCCGCAAGTCGAAAAACCAGGTGATCGTCAAGACCTTCGTTTCGCCACGCGGCGACCAACTGATCGCTACATGGATCGTTGCCAAGGGCGGTTACATAACTGATTGTCATGTCGGTGCTCGCAGGTATCGTCCGATACATGTAGACCGCCGTATTCAGCGTGTCGCCGCCAAATCCGAATGCCATGTTGTTGCCGAAGAGGGGGTCGCCTGCAACGGCCTCGAGCATACATTCACCGATTGCGGCGAGTTTCATCGGGACAATCGGCTGGCAATTGCGATCGTCGCAGTCGCTCGCGCTGTGATCCCAGGCCAGTCACCGCGCTGTATTAGTTCAGCAGGTGCGATCCAACTACCACCGACACAGACGACGTTGCTAAGCATCAGATACTCATCAAGATTGTTGGTGTTAACCCCGCCAGTGGGGCAGAAATGTAGATCAGGCATGACACTTTTTAGATGATTGAGAAACGCGGTACCCCCGGATAAGTCAGCGGGAAAGAATTTAAGTAATCGGTAGCCCATCTCACGAGCTGCGAGTGCCTCGGAAATGGTCCCAATCCCCGGAAGGTAGGGGACGTCCAGTTTGCTCGCGTGCTGCAGCAGCACGGGTGTGGTCCCCGGGCTGACTAGAAACTCGGCCCCCGCTGCAACGGCCTGTGTGATCTCGTCGGGTGAACGCAAGGTGCCGGCACCCGTGCACAGGCCCGAAACCTCGCGCCGAATTTGATGAATCGCCTCAAGGCCAGCGTTAGTTCTGAGCGTGATCTCAAGAAAATAAATGCCCGCGACCTGTAAGGCTCGGGCAAGGGAGACGCCATCGGTCGGACTGTCAACAGTTGCAACCACGATGATAGGTGGGTGTGCAGCACATTGCGTCAGAAAGTGATCAATAACCATGGGTGCGAGTGCCGGTTAACGATAATTGCATGGTCGCCCGTGTTCGGTGAGTGGGTGGGGTTGCTTCACAATGCAGACAGAGTCTCGACAAAGTGGCGTGCAACACGGTAAACATCTGTGGCGGATGTTCCTGGAGCATAAAGTGCTGAACCGATGCCAAAGCCAGATGCACCCGCTGCGAGATAATCGCTCATGTGTTCCGGCGTGAGGCCGCCCACAGGCAACATCAGGGTGCCCGGTGGGGTGACCGCAAGAAGCGTTTTAACAACGTGCGGCGAAATGAGTTCTGCCGGAAACAGTTTGATTGCGTTGGCTCCTGCGTCAAGGGCTGTAAGTACTTCGGTTGGGCTGAGTGCGCCCGGCATCGAAAGGAGACCACATCGTCGTGTTGCACGAATGACGTCAGGGTTGGTGTTGGGTGAGACGATCAGGCGGCCACCGGCGTCAGCTACCTGGGAGACCTCCTCGGCCGTGAGTACAGTACCTGCGCCTATGATGCATTGGTCACCGAAGTGATCTGCGATACGGGCAATTGAAAGAATGGGTGACGGTGAGTTCAGAGGAATCTCGATGATAGGAAAGCCCGCCCGCACTAGCGCTTCGGCAATCGGCAACACTTCGTCAGGCGTGATGCCGCGCAAGATGGCCACCAGTGATCGTCGGCCAAAACCTATAGTGCTACCCATTTGGGTGATCATCGCACAAGCCGAGTTGGCGGCCCAATAACCACAACCCCGCGACAGTCACCTCCTGCCCTGGCCAGAGTGTCACCTTGGCTCCAACGGACTGTAGCGCTTCGTGGTAGCGATGGGCGGCATCGTTACCCCCGATGAGATGCACAGTGTCCTCGAGATAGTCTTGTTCTGCGACGGCGCGAATTTCTGAGCCAATCAGGATTCCTGACAGGTAACTGGCAATGTCACCACCGCCGAGATCGCCGGCGAGGCCGCGAGTGCGGGCACTGAAAAGTTGATGTAGTAGCCCCCCGGCAGCAGTGGATTGCTCCAGTCCACGACTAAACGCGTGGGGTGAACACGGGTCATTAGTGATCAGGCGCCCAAGCAATGTGTGATCACACAGCGCCCCGAACAACTCACCCGTCAAAAAAGTTGAGAATCCCTCGATACGGTTGTTTCGAAGCGATACCCATTTGGAATGCGAGCCCGGTAGGCAGACAGTACCAGTTAAGCCGGGCTGCAAAGCCGCCAGGCCGGCTATTTGTGTTTCTTCCCCACGCATCACGTCAGGTGCGCCAGAAAGGCCGGATGCGATGAGGCCAGGTACAACGTAGCCGGTCAAGCGGTCGCTTGGTAGAGCAACCGCGTGTTGATGGATAGTCTCAAGGGCACAAGGGCACGGACAATAGGGTGCTTCGATCCATCCTTGTCGGCTACCGATCATTCCCGAGAGCAACAGTGGTGAGTTTGGGTATGCCGCGAGCCAGTTCCCGCAGATGTCCTCAAGGACGAGTGGGAACTGATTATTCTCTATCGCGGCAATTCCCCGGGGATCTGAGACATGGTCGAGGACGTTTCCTGTTGCGCTCAACAAGTAGCCTCGGCAGTTGGAGGTGCCCCAGTCAATGCCGATCAGTGGTGTTTTGTTAGGCATGCCGAGCAGGATCAGGCACCGCCCTCAGCATAGGCTGAACGGACTTCTTCACCGATAATGCGGATGCCTTGCTCAACCTGGTCAGGTGCCTGCGCGTAGGAAATACGCAAGCACTCGTGGCGGTGTGGCCACGAAGCACCTGAGTTGGGGAAAAAGTGAGATCCTGAGATCACCAGCGTGTCACGCGCTTTAAGTCGTTGGTAGAGAACATCACTGCTGACCGGGAGGCCTTCGAGCCACAACCATAGAAAGAATGCTCCTTCCGCGACATGGATACGATAAGGTGTTCCTTTGAGCGCGATATCCAGCCAGTGCATCGCCTGTTCCAGGCGTGAACGGTAGTAGGGTTGGATATTGTTATCAGCCAGGTCTATCAGTTGTCCGCTGTTAAGCAGCTGCTGAGCGAGGAGTGGTCCGAAACTACTGGGCGCAAGATTCAAGATGGCGTTGGTACCACGGATGGCCTGGGTCACTTGTGTGTTGGCGACAACAATGCCGGTGCGTACTCCGGGTAGACCTATCTTTGACAAACTCAGGCAGACAATAGTGTTGTCATCCCACATGGGTGTGGCTTGCGAGAACACAATATTGGGGAAAGGAAGACCATACGCTCCGTCGATTAGTAAGGGCACATCATGCTCTGCAGCCAGTCGACGCAGTTGTTCTAGCTCGGTGTCGGTCAGTACGTTGCCCGTCGGATTCGTTGGCCGCGAGACACACAGCGCACCAACGTCCCCGGCCACTGCCAGACTGTCGAAGTCGACCCGGTACTTAAATCGGTGGGGTCCAAGGTGTTCGATTTTCGGTCGGTAGGTACGAAACAGATCTTGACCGAGGCCTGCGTCGAAGTAGCCGATGTATTCCGGAGTGAGCGGTAGCAGGATGCGGCGAAACTGGTT
>CAJQRU010000122.1 GCA_905612355.1 uncultured Gammaproteobacteria bacterium | reverse complement strand
ATGTTGGTGGCAATTATTTATCTTTATAGCCAGTCTGGTTCCTTCAGTGTGCTTGAGTTTCACAAAACACCATTGGGCATGACGCCACAGATACTTATTTTTCTGGCGTTCCTGGCTGCGTTTTCCGTTAAGGTGCCCATGGTGCCTGTGCACACTTGGTTACCGGATGCGCATGTTGAGGCACCAACGGGTGGATCAGTTATCCTTGCCGCAGTTTTGTTGAAGATGGGTGCCTATGGGTTTCTGCGTTTCAGTATCCCCATTGCGCCGGACGCGGCACGTGAATTGGCTGGGTTGATGATCACACTGTCGCTAGTGGCGATTGTTTACATCGCCTTCGTGGCCTTGGTCCAACGTGACATGAAGAAATTGATTGCCTACTCATCGATATCGCATATGGGGCTCGTAACACTCGGGTTTTTTGTTTTCAACACACAGGCCATGGAGGGTGCTATTGCCCAGATGATTTCGCATGGCTTTATTTCCGGAGCGTTGTTTCTTTGTGTTGGTGTCCTTTACGACCGAATGCATTCAAGAGAAATCTCCAGTTATGGCGGTGTGGTCAATAGCATGCCGTCGTTCGCATTTTTCTTTGTGTTTTTCGCAATGGCCAATGTGGGGTTGCCAGGGACTTCGGGCTTTGTTGGCGAATTTCTCGTTATCCTAGGCACTTATGCGGTCAATGGCTGGATTGCGGCGATCGCGGCAACGACACTGGTGCTGGGGGCTGCCTATACGCTTTGGATGGTGAAACGGGTGGTGTTTGGACCTATTGCTAACGACCAGGTGGCAGCACTATCGGATATCAACCCCCGCGAAACCTGGATGCTGGCGTTGCTTGGTGCATCGGTTTTGTTGGTTGGATTATGGCCTTTCCCGCTGCTGGAATTGATGCACGCATCGGTAGACCAATTACTGGAACAGGCCAACGTGGTTAAGCTTTGATGACTTTGGCCTCGTTAAATGTAGGTTCCGTTGCCCCAGAGATTATTCTTTCCTTTGTGGCTTGTGTCGTCCTGCTGGTCGACCTCTACCTGCCGTTGGCGCTCAAGGCCAGGGTGTCATTCTTTTTGTGTGTCGGTGGCTTGTTTGCGGCGATCGTTGCATGTGTCGAAGGCTATGATTTGTCCAGCGAGTTCGCCATGAACGGTCTCGTGGTTAATGATGGGATCGGCGATGTCATGAAAACAGCAGTGTGTGGATTAGTGCTGCTAACATTTTGTTACAGCCGCCGTTATGCTGCAGACCGGGAGTTGCTTCGAAGCGAATACCTTGTTCTAGGACTGTTTGGTGCTGTGGGAATGATGGTCATGGTGTCCGCGGCACATCTGGTCACGCTGTATGTCGGTTTAGAACTTCTCTCTTTATGCCTTTATGGCATGGTTGCATTTCGTCGGGATGCCTTGCCTGCGACCGAGGCGGCGATGAAATTCTTCATCCTTGGGGCCCTGGCTTCTGGCGTGTTGCTATATGGGATGTCGCTGCTCTATGGATTGACCGGGTCGTTGCAGATCTCCGAGGTGCGGGCCGCGATAACGGAGCTGCCCTCTACTGATAAAACGCTAGCGGTGGCAGTGGTGTTTGTTATTGCGGGTTTAATGTTCAAAATCGGTGCGGTGCCGTTTCACATGTGGGTGCCAGATGTTTATGAAGGGGCGCCGACATCGACCACGATTTACCTGGCGAGTGCGCCGAAAATAGCAGGATTCGCTATTATTTTCCGTCTCCTGGTCGAGACCATGGGTGATGTGGGGATCTTGTGGCAGGACATACTGACTTTGGTGGCCTTGTTGTCCATTGGTCTTGGCAATGTGGTCGCGATTGCGCAACAAAATATCAAGCGTATGTTGGCGTATTCGGGGATTTCCCACATGGGATTTTTCTTGTTGGGAATTTTAAGCGGCACGGCCGATGGGTATGCAGCGAGTCTGGCCTACATACTGATTTATGCGCTTATTACGGTGGCGACATTTGCTGTTGTATTGAGTCTTTCTGGCCCGAATCACGAAGCCGAACACCTGAGTGACTACAAAGGGTTGGGGCGGGTGCACCCTTGGCTCGCCTTTCTCATGTTGCTGTTGATGGTTTCACTGGCGGGGATCCCGCCGACGCTAGGGTTTTTTGCCAAACTGGTGGTGTTGCAAGCCGTGATTGACGTGGGTCTAATTTGGGTGGCTGTTGGGGCAGTTTTGTTTTCCGTGATCGGGGCGTTCTACTATCTTCGAATTGTGAAACTAATGTATTTCGATGCACCGGCGGACAATTCGCCGATGCTGAATGTCGACAAAGTCGTACCGGTTATTTTATCTGTGAATGCACTGGCCATGGTCCTGGTCATGCCGTGGTTGGGGTTGCTGGCTGATCTGTGCCAAGACGTCGTGCGCTCGGCTATTGGGTGAGGGGAGACGAGCGCCATCCGATGGTCTAGAGGGGTCTGATTTCCCCGCAAAAGAATTGATGCAGAGAGGCGTTTTAGGCCGATTTAAGAAGCCTTCTTGTGGTAAAATATCTGTTGTAAATCGGAGTCTTT
>CAJQRU010000121.1 GCA_905612355.1 uncultured Gammaproteobacteria bacterium | reverse complement strand
TTTGACGTCGCTCACATGTGGTACGCCATCGACATACTTGGTCTTGTGCTTAAAGCCCGCCAGGGCGAGATCGTGATAACCCCCATGACCTGTGCGATAAAGTGCCCCCGGGTAATAAGCGAGGGTCTCTTCTCCACTGACTGCATCAAAGCCGTGTAACGCCCCGCCATTACTGCCTACATAAACCATCACATCACGCTTAGCGGCTTTCTTTTTAAAGGCGGCATAAGCACTCACACCGGCACTCGCTAACCACGTCTGATCCGGCTTACCCACATACACCGGGGCCGAACGGGCAATCGGGCCGAGCACGCTCGAGCGTTGATGAAACTCACCGCCTTCTTTGCTTCGATCACCCAGCAGAAACTTTAAACGCGCCTGGTCTGCTGATTCCGCACTTCGACCTACCAGGAAATCTGCCTTTTGATCATCACTCAAGCGGTTCCACTCCATCTTTACTCCACGGCCCTCTCTATAGGTCAGCGCATTACGCGTGGATGCCAGACTCGAGCGGGCATCAAGCTTGGCCGCTGAGCCCCATTTGATCGACGTTGGAACATAGGCCGCGCTCAGTGACCACGCTTCAAGGTCTCCTGTTGCCTTTCCATCATTAAACTTTGCAACATACAGCGTCTTGCGATCATTACTCACCGTCACCGGTACCGATGACCCCGCCATCGGCGGTGGACTGAACTGATCCAGGATGAACTTTGCCGTCGGTGCAACCAATGCTGAGGGGAATGCCGTGGGCACTGCACACTCCGGCTCTGGCTTATAAGGCGCCCGATCGACACAGGTATCACTCCAGAACCGCTTGACCCCGATGTCACCTCCTTCATCATGGCTCAGTCCGGCTGCGTTAAAGAGGTGCTGATAACCACCCCCGGTTGCCGTGATGATGTCTGTGGCGTAGCCAGTGGCTCCCCAGACGCCAGTCCTTCCATTGATTGCATAGTCGGCTTGAAGCTTTCTGCGAAGCATGCCGATACCTCTGGCGCCCTTTCCTTCGGTATAAAAAACGTGTCTAAGTTGATTGCAATAAAAGCAACCAACGCTCCCATCTTTCAGATTGCCCAAAACGCCGGGGTTGACTCCAGCAACGGTGATATTGCGGGCATTCAGCGCTGAGATCACCTCGTCAACGTTCGCCACCTGGCTCCCTGTTGCCTCTGCCCCATACCAGACCACAACACGGGCCACATCTGCCTCATCGCGCCAGCCAGGATCCAAACCACTGGCAAACCCATGACGTGGCGTTGCCCCACCGTCGGTCGCCAGTTGATGCAAGGCATAAAATTCGCCGCCCTCTTTGGTTCCCCTGTCCCCCGTTGCCGGGTTGTAGGGCTTTACTTGGTCGAGAAGACTTCGAGTCTCTACGGTGACCATCCCCTTAGCTAACGCTTGTTTATTGGTTGTCAGCGGTTGTGCCAGATAATAGGCGCTGCCGGCCATCTCAAGTCTGCGCAGAGTCTCGGTCGAGTGTTTGATCGCGCCGGTGTCGGTGAGGTTTTTCCAGATCGCAATCCCCGGTAGGTTGGGAATTTTTTCCTTATGCACATCACCTCGCTCCCAGCCAGCGCTGTGTCTGAGAGCGAGGCCAATGTAGGCGCCAGTGGCCGTGAACTGCTTGACCTGCGTACTCGCGTGCTTTCGTGAAGATGGCGCAGTAGGGTCAGAAATGTCCACCACGAACACCTCATCGTTCTTGCCGATCGCAATGGCACCGGGACCTGCCCATTTTGACGCGGGGTACTCCGGTTGGGCTGATCGTGTCATCCCGTCCTCGCGGCCCCTGAAATTGACATTTAAATCATAGCTCAAACGTGAATCCCCAGTCTTGTTGTTGCACACATCGGGTGCACTCGTCGCGGCACTGGCGCCCGCAGCCGCTGGAAAGACCCCGGCGATGAGGGCGTCCGAAAAACCCCAAGAGCCGGTAGGCGATCGCTCAGCTCCGATTTTCCCATTGTTAAAGTGATGAGCCCTTAACATCCCCTTTACATACTCAGTGGGGTTGTCGTAAAAAGTACCATCCGAATGCCTGCACTTTTGGGACGGATCATAAAGTGGGGCCGTCGGATCCCGCGCGGGAATGAACACCATCTCGTTGCCCCAAGACTTATAGGTACAGGCAGTACCATTGAGCCAGTATTTATCGGGGCACCCAGGGTGATCTTCATCTTGGGGGTGACCATCAGGGCCGTGTTTTATGTCAGAAGTATGGGCAGCACTGTGCGTGGTTTCTGTGGCCTTATGAGGGTGGGGCCTCCATTTACGGTCGCGGTCGTAGGCGCAGCGCGTGGGAATCTGACTCTCGTGATACTTTTTCTGCGCTTTTACACCGCTTAGCTCTAAACTGATCAGAGCGGGATCGGGAATCTGGTGTGTGAACTTACCGTCGCCATCAAACACCTGTACGCGGCAGTTACCCGAATCCGACACGTGAATCTGATCTTTGCTATTGATCGCAATGCCGTTGGGTCCGTACGCGTCCTCCTCCTTATAAAAGCGCCCGTACTCGCGGTCTTCCGTTTCTTTACCACCAAAGGTCAGGGACCACTGATAAGGAGTGCCCGGCACAAACTTCTGAATATCGCGCCGCTCCCAGTCCGTGACATACACATTGCCCTTGCTATCGACCGCCACATGGGTGGGTTTTAAAAACTGCCCATCACCTGTGCCCTTGGTACCAAACTCGCTGCGGAAGTCGCCATCCCGAGAGAATATCTGTACGCGGAAATTTCCCTGATCGGTAATGAAGACCTGGTTACTGGGACCGCCAACGGCAATACCCATGGGTCCGCCGTGGGCTGCCAAATAGGCAAATTGTCCAGGCCCGCTGCCTTTGCCGCCCCAATGGGTGACATAACGACCGGTCTGCGTCATCTTCACGACATCGTTGCTGCGGGCATTGAGGACATAGAGGTAATCCTGTGCATCGATGGCAACACCGTTGGGGCCTGCACGGCCGAACTCATTCTCCCCGAATTCCATGCCGTACTCGTATACCGGCTCCAGAGCCAAGGCCCCAGAGGCGATAGGACTGCAGGGGGGCCCAACGGTTGTTGAACAGGTTGGTAAACCTGATTTTGGTTTGAGCCCAGCCGCCGTCATCTTTAACCAGCGCCCGGTGCTGTGGTTAAAACCCGTCGGGACCCAGTGGTCTGGCAAGCCAACATCGGAAACATGTTTAGCGCGCGAATACCCCTGCGGATTAACATAGCGTTCCATCCGTCCAAAATTGTGATTTGCTATCCACAGTCTGAGTTCTTCGGGCCCAGTCCCGAGTAGTGTCCTGTCCCTGGTGCTTATAGACCCGGTTGCCGTATACCCATCCCCATAGGTGCCGGCTTTTTTCAGACCCAGGGGATCTATCATGTGACCGGCGATACCAAAGCGGATGTCCGCCCCTTTGAGCATCGGGCTCGCCATTAGGGATTTGGCGTGGGCCTCCATGGCCAACCCGACATCGTGTTTTGTTTCGCCCCCGTAAAGCGAACAGGGGTAGCCTCTATCTTTGCCATTGAGACACCAACTCCGCCTGCGCATCAAGTCATCAGCGCGTAGGGACCTTGTCGGCAGGATTTGTTGGGTTGGCGGCAACAACAAGACCACATCGGCAGCGCAGGTTGAGCCGGACAGGTCATCGGCCAAGGCGGGCGACCCCAGCATCAGGACCGCTGACACGACCAACGACCAAAAGCCCTGGATCACGCAGACTCCGACACAGGGCGAACGAGCCTTTAACATGGGTTGGGGTTCGACGACATCGTGGTTACGAGAGAGTGATCGATGCACCCCGCTGATCTTCCTGCCAGAGAGCCATACCGGTGACCTTTGGACACTGCTCTGCCCAATGATGCGTTGACCAAAGCAAAACATTGATCAGCAATCATGTAGAAGCCTCCAGTTCGACACCTGACCAATCCCTAAAAGGGAATTGGTCAGCCCCCCCATTATCGGACTGGTCCAGTGAAAGTGCGTGTGACCCCGGTCACACGCACGACCTATACGTGACTTGGCCATCACTTTTTCCTCATTACTCGACTAGGACCACCAAAATCCCTCAAAGACCTGGGTCAGTTAGAACATATACAACGCTCTATCCAACGCACCCAGTCTACTGTTACCCGTCTGTGAGATAACGATACTGTCTTCCACATGAATACCACCGACATCAGGATCCCGGTAAAACACTTCGAAATTAAGGACGGTTCCTGACTCTAGAACCCAACCATTCGCTGTCCCTTCGAGTGAGCCGTAATCAAACACTCGCAAACCAATCGGGTGAAAAATCAATGTCGCCAGCGCTCGCTCCAACCCATGCCCTTCCAGCGTCTTGACAGCACGGTCGGTCAGATCACTCGTATGGACCCCCGCCTTGGCCGCATCCTCGGCCTCAACCAGAATTTCCAGCAACGTGTCATAAATCAGACTCTGTCTCTGGTTCGGTTCGCCAATGACTGCCGTTCTTGCAATATCTGCGTGATAGAGCCGATACGAGGATATCGCGTCGAGGATTACCGCATCACCCACTGAAAAGTGCTGCGACTCCACATACTCGTGGTCCATGACAAATCCACCATCCGGTCCCGCTGTGAACAACATGCCCCGTTCACCGCTGGGCTTGGCACCCGTACGAGCCAGTTCCAGTCGATATAAATCGACCATCTGTGACCACCGATTACCTTCCGCTACGCCCTTCATAGCTGCCTCTAGGCCTGCCTCGTTAATTAACGCGGCTTGCTTCAATAGTGCAATCTCGTTGGTTGTCTTGGCCAGTCTGATCTCCCGAAAATGCCACAGTGCATCGACAACCGTCAGGCCCGCACCAAACTCCTGTCTTACCGACTCGGCAAGACGCATATCATCAAAGCCTACCGTGATAGGACCGCTAGAAAAATACTGAGAGAGATACGCCGCGATCCCCTTCGCCAGACTGGCCTCGCGGGTACTTAAAGACTGTTGATAAATCTGGGCTAGCCGTGGCCGAAGCTCGGTATGAACCCCTTCACCATCACTGATCTTTTTTAGCAACCCCGCAGCACTCGACCACTCGCTGCCAAAAAGACGCACTTCCGGCATCCAGGTGGGATGCGTTGCCAGATACGCGACATCGTATTCCGAGGTAATCAAACAAGGTGGTGGGTCCTGATTGTGGGGCAAAAGTGCAGCCGACCAGGTATCAAAGAAGTGATTAAGCACCGAGTCAGGGGCATGCCCTGACAGGTAATACAGGTTACTGTCACGGCTCCCAACCAGCAGATCGATGCCGTGACGACGCATGGTGTCATTCGCTCGATCAAGATCAACCAACATCGGGTTTGGCGAAAGCATAGTGGAATCCATTTTTTTGTTCATGTGTGTTTATTTCGCATTTTTCAAATGGGTTATCAAATATAAAAGACAGGCGAGGCCGCACGGCTGATCCCTTCTCATGCCAAGTTCCCCGCCTCTCAGACGTATTACGCGCACCGATCATACGCGACCTGGATAAGAACTGGCGCCCGGATGCATCACTAAGCCATTAGTTCACGTGGGGAAATACCGGGCGGGACAGGAGACTCAAATCGCCTGCAGCCACCTTGGCAAGGGTATCCCGTGTTAGACAGGGCCCTGAACAACAACAGGCAACCCGTTGGTTACCGCATTGGTTGTATACACTGGGTGCTTAATCATCTTCGCTAGTTGATACCAACCCCACCCAATGCCCCCTACGAATCAACTGCGTCGCGCTTACTGGCTCGGTGGGGCTTTTGCACTGGGCGCGGCATTCTCCTTTTCGTTACAGGATGCACTAGTCAAGTGGCTTTCCAGTGATTACGCACTGCTGCAACTTCTGCTGGTGCGCAGTGCCATCATGGTCCCGACCTTCGCGCTGATCTGCCTGACCCGCTGGGGACACCACGGGCTGGTTACCCATCGGCCTGGGGCCCACCTGTTGCGCGCCGGATTCAACCTGATCGCCTTCCTCAGTTACTACTACGCGATCTCTCGTATGCCCTTGGTCGATGCGCTCTCCATTGCCTCCGCCTATCCGATCATTCTGATTTTGCTCTCAGGCATCGTGTTGGCCGAGATTCCCAATGCACGGCAGATCATGGCGATTCTCGCCGGGTTTGTCGGGGTTCTTTTTATTATCCAGCCTACAGGAGACCACGTTGACTGGATCGGCGCCGGCGCGGCGCTGTTTGGCTGTCTGGCCTTTGCAGGCCTCGCCGTCCATACCCGCTATCTCTCGAAAACCGAATCCTCAGAACTGATGCTGCTCACTGGTGCGAGCTGCATATTGGTGCTCTCCTTGATCAGCGCGCCATTCACCTGGCAGACGCCGGCCGTTAACGATCTGGTACTGATGCTGGGATTATCAGTCACCGGCTTGTTCGGTCAGTATGGTTTAACCAGCAGCTTTCGCTACGCGCCGGTATATCTCGTTGGGTCTCTGGAATACACGGCGCTGGTGTGGGCGGCCCTCTGGGGTTATCTGCTGTTTAACGATATCCCCACATTGACTGTCATGGCAGGTGCCACGCTGGTTGTCGCCAGTGGCCTTGCCGTCGTGTTGAGCGAGCGTAAGAAATCCGCTTAACCTAGTCACGAAACACGAGTCCCCACAAAAGTTAAAGCAGCGGGGCCTCGTCGGATTTAAGGATTAAATGTCAGCTTCCGCCCCACTTGCACGGGGTTATTTCTATTAAGAAATTTGGAGCGGGAAACGAGACTCGAACTCGCGACATCCACGTTGGCAACGTGGTGCTCTACCAACTGAGCTATTCCCGCCTCGGGGTTGCCGAAAGGTTCGATACATTGACCGAACGGGGAGCAGTATAGCACCGCTATGGGGTCTATTTTAGAGACACTTAACGGGCATCCACGCCGCAAGGGCACACCTTATGACCGCTAGGTTATGCGCACTTGGGCGAACTAGCGCTTAAATCAATCATCTACCGGCGGTAGTCAGTGCCTAGACGATCCAGTAGTCGTAACATGGCACTCCATTCGAGTTGTCCACTCTCCAGACTGGTATCAAAATCCCCGTATTTTTTCTCTACCTCCGCAAGCACCTGCGGTGAAATCTGGATCAACTCATCGTTCATCGACATCGCAGCCACCTGTGCCGAGCACGCATGCTCCAGCCGATACATGCGGGAGAACGTCGAGGGAATGCTCTGGCCCACCGTTAGCAGGCCATGGTTGCGTAAAATAATATTGTTTGCCTTCTGGCAACTTTGACCCAATGCCTCACACTCGGTCTGTGTTGAAGGGGTGCCATAGTCGTGGTACGCCAGATCACCCATCAACAGCGCTGCATCCTGACTGATCGGCAGCAGTCCTTTTTTTGTGATTGAAATGGCGATACCCGCTCGTGTGTGCGTGTGCATCACACATTGAACGTCCGGTCTCGCTTTATAAACCCCACTGTGGATGGTAAACCCCGCTTCGTTGTAGTTCCCCTCGTCACCGATCACATTGCCATCCATGTCCATTTTTAACAAAGACGATGCGGTCATCTCATCAAATAAATCACCATAACTGTTGATCAGAAAAGTTCCGTCCTCGCCCGGTACGCGTGCAGTCATGTGGGTATAAATCATGTCCGTCATGCGGTAGTAGTGCAGAATGTGATAAAGCGCAGCTAGATCACACCGTGTTTGCCATTCCGCTTCAGCCATCTGTGGACGCGTGGATAATGTGGTCACTGTCATAGATCGAAACCTCGGGTGAGTATCACGATGGAATGGGTGTTTTATACCATGAGGAAGCGTTCCAGGTCTTTCCCATAAAACATCGCTCCAAGCGGGGATTAATGCTGATTAAACCCGTGACAGAGTGTTAAGGCCCCTATTCTTCCGTGTACTTCCTCAGTTGGAGGCGTTGAGCCTCGCATGACCCAGAGAAACTGGGCGGCCTTTCTCTCGAAGATCGCTTAAGATCATCCCCGTTTTGAAGGGGACCGGGAGCTCAACAACATACCCCCCTGTTCGCCTATTCATGAATCCTGAGCGGAGCCCATCATGTTGTTAAAAGACCAAATCTGCGTCATTACCGGCGCTGCCAGCGAACGCGGCATCGGCCGCGCCTGTGCACATCTTTTTGTTGAGCACGGCGCTACCGTGGTGCTGCTCGATCTTGATGGCGAAGCGGTTGCCCGCACAGCCCGAACCCTCGGACCCACACACTTAAGTTTCGAACTTGATGTCAGTGATCGATCAGCCTGCCGCGAGGTCATCGCCCAAATCCTCACATTAGTCCCACGGATTGACTGCCTGATTAACAACGCCGGCATCGCACAGCCCTTGGGCACACTAGAGATCGAGCCAGAGGACTACGACCTCGTTCTCGATGTGTGCCTGCGCGGTACTTTCAATATGTGCCAAGCGCTGCTTCCGGCCATGCAAACACGCCAGAGGGGCAGCATCATTAACCTGTCGTCGGTCGCCGGGCAACGCGGGGGCGGCTTATTTGGCGGACCGCACTACGCTGCAGCGAAGGCCGGCGTGCTGGGGCTGACCAAAACGCTGGCCCGCGAACAGGGCCCTTATCAGATTCGAGTTAACGCCATTTGCCCTGCCATGATCGACACGGATATTTTTGCAGGCCAACTGTCTGATGAAAATCGGGCAACGTTTGTCGCGGCCACTCCGATGGGGCGCGTGGGTCAGCCATTAGATGTTGCCGGCTGCGCGTTGTTTCTCGCCTCGGATCTT
>CAJQRU010000120.1 GCA_905612355.1 uncultured Gammaproteobacteria bacterium | reverse complement strand
TAGCGCCACATCGTAGCCCGTGGTCGCCTCGACAATACACTGCTTTATTTCATTCGTGATGTGGGGAATAACTTGGACCGTTCCACCGAGATACTCGCCACGTCTCTCTTTACGGATGACCTGATCATAGATTTGACCGGTGGTGAAGTTATTTGCTCGAGTCATCGTTGTTCGAACAAAACGCTCATAATGACCTAGGTCCAGATCGGTCTCTGCTCCGTCATCTGTCACAAACACCTCGCCGTGCTGAAACGGACTCATGGTCCCGGGGTCAACATTGATATAAGGGTCCAACTTGATCAATGTAACGAGAAACCCGCGAGACTCAAGCAACGCTCCCAACGACGCCGAAGAAAGCCCCTTACCTAACGACGACACAACACCGCCTGAAACAAACGCGTATTTAGTCATAATGCCGTCGATCGGTGTCGGGAGAGAGTGAACAAGACTGTCGCACCGGATAAATTTTCCACGGGCCGTTGCTTATGCAAAAGGAGCCTCCATCATTACAATTTTTCCGGCATGACGGATGAGTAGGCTACCACCTCCGTCACCCAAGAACAATAATGAAGCGACTTTAGAGATCGCTGCGACCGCTGTCTCTACGAAGCATGAGGTCCTCGAGACAAATTTCGACCCCCTCGTGTCCCACTGCTGCCGAAAAACCGTCAGCCAATACCACACCGGGTATACCAATCGCCACACCATCGCGATAGATCATCGGCAATCGCCTGCGCTCCCAGGGCGGGATGCGACTTTCCTGAAAAATATTCCTAAGGCGCCTCCGATGTTGGCCACCGGTCGGTTTTAGTCTCGCCCGTCGCCGTAGCCAGGACAGTTCGAGCCGAGTTGACCACTCGGTCTTAAGCCGTAAAGAGCCCTCGTTACTAACGCGGGCATGGAGTCGAAGCCCTACGCCAGGACATTGAATCGGACTTTGGGTAGTCCAACTGATGGAGTCAGGCAAGGCTCCCATTGATTGACGGGGTAAGAGATACAAATACGCTCGAAAGCGACGAAATTCGGCATCAGGCCAGGCAACCCGAACATTACCATCGTCACGCGCTACTTTAGCCTGTCGCCATAATTCATCCAAACGCTTGGCACCTGGTGGTTGATAACCGTTGCGAGACATCCAATATCGTAGCAAATTAAAACGACGCCCGATCGATAGTCGATCAAGACGTTCAACTTCCATACAGCCGTGATGCCCCAGACAGCAATTGGCCGCGGGCTCCCATAATTCGTCATAGTCCTGCCCCGCAATTTCTCCGAGCAATGCGTGCGCGTGGCGGAGATGCCTAGCTGCACGATCTATGTTGCGACCACTGGCAGGCCAGCGCGCCACCAAAGGGCGGATAATTTCGTGTCGGAGAAAGTTTCTGTCATAACGACGATCCTCATTGCTGGGATCGATGACCCACGACAATCCTTGTTCAGCCGCATAGGCGGTAATAGCGTCCCGGCTACATCCGAGAAAAGGCCGCGCAAGAACACCTGACCCGAGCGGTCGTTCAGGATGAATTCCTCCCAACCCGCGGACCCCGCTGCCGCGAAGCAAGCGGTAAAGGACCGTCTCAACTTGATCATCTCGGTGATGCCCTGTCACCAATACATCACCGGGCTGTATCAGACCTTCAAACCAGGCGTACCTCGCGTCACGGCATGCCGCTTCGTCCAGATGGCCCGCTGCCGCCGGTGTCAGTACGGTCTTGCGGATCTGGATGCCCCATTGATTGCAAACCTTCACACAGTGGATCGCCCATTCGCCCGACCCGGGTTGAATCGAATGATCCACATGCAAAGCAAGCAGGCGATGCGGCGGCAGTTGCTGGCTCAGTGCATGTAGTAATACGGTCGAATCCACACCGCCACTGAAGGCCACCAGCACACGGGCCCCAACGTGACGTCGAACAAGGCGCCCGAGCGCTGCCTCTAGCGAATCCTGGCTAAGATCTGTCGTAGCCACTCAACAATGTCCTCAGCTACCCTGCTTAAACTGTCCGTAAGACATTAACCGCTCATATCTGGCCCCTAAGACATGTTCGATTGGTAGGGCCTCTAATTCATTAAACTGTCGTATGATGCCGGCACGGAGTGTCACTGCCATTTCGTCTGGGTTTCTATGAGCGCCCCCGGGGGGTTCCATAATGATCTCATCAACCACCCCTTTTTCAGTTAGATCCTTTGACGTCAACTTTAACGCCTGAGCTGCCTCCTCAGCTTTATCAGCACTCTTCCACAGAATCGACGCACAACCTTCTGGCGAGATCACCGAATAGGTCGAATATTCCAACATCAACAAGCGGTCACAGATACCTATCGCCAACGCACCACCAGACCCACCCTCGCCAATAATCACTGACACAATCGGCACCTTTAACCCGGTCATAATCGACAAACTGCTGGCGATCGCCTCACTTTGCCCCCGCTCCTCTGCATCGACTCCTGGATAGGCACCCGGCGTATCAATCAACGTTAGAAGCGGCAACCCAAACCGTTCAGCAATACGCATTACCCGCTGGGCCTTGCGATACCCCTCCGGCCTTGGCATGCCAAAATTACGATATAATTTCTGTGCCGTGTCGCGACCCTTTTGTTGCCCAATCACCGCGACGCGTCGCCCATCTATATGCCCTAGTCCCGCGACGATCGCGTGATCGTCCCCGAACATTCGATCACCATGGAGTTCAACGAAATTATCCATAATTGTTGGAACGTAATCCAGAGTGAAAGGCCGTCCAGGATGTCTCGCCAACTGCGTGATCTGCCATGGCGTTAATGCTGAGAAAATAGTTTCTGTTAGTTTGTTACTCTTTTTTTCAAGGCGTTTGATGTCCTCATCAAGGTTAAGGTTCTTGCCCGCATTCACTCGCCGCAGTTCACTGATCTGTTCTTCCAACTCACCGATAGGCCGCTCAAAGTTCAGGTAACGACGATCAATAGATCCCAGCGTCTGTCTGTCAGATTCGGATGAACTCATTAAAGTGAGGCCCTTTAACCCCTTACAGCAGCAATTGAGGCGCGCCGGTTATAGACCAACCCGATCGACTGCGCCGGGATAGAAATGTGTAAAGCTTCCAACAAATCGCTTGAGACTCGAATACCCCACGCCTCATTTAAATTAAGCGCCACGCTGTCCCCGTCACCGTTTACGTACTCGATTGATACACGAGTGTTCCCCCCGCGATGGCTTTCTAACAAATTTTGCAGAGCGGGTACAAATTGTTGTGGGTCGCACCCTCTTAGCATGTGCAAACACAGTTTCACTAGGCGTTGTTCGCGTACGGCATCCATCGGAGCCACTGCCAACGCCTTGACCTGGAGATCCCCTGTTCGATCGTCAGTCGAAGTCACCCCCTCCACCAATAACAATACACTCGCGTCCAATTGGCTTTTATGCGCCATATAGAGTTCGGTCTCAAGGAGAACGTCGACCTGGCCTGTTCGATCTGCCAGCGTGACAAACGCCCCCCGGTTACCCCTTCTGGTGGTAAATGTGCGAGTGGCTATCGGCAAGCCTGCCAGAGAAATAGGCCGTTCTGGATGGGCAACGATCGATGAAATCTCACCGTCTGTTAGTTGGGCCAGGTCCGTTTGATATTGGTCGACTGGATGGCCGGTCAGGTAAAGGCCCAGACATTCATACTCTCGCCGTAAGCGTTTGGTATTGGACCAGCGGGCTATTGGGCGATGCCGTTCTTTAACCCCACCCGGGGACTCCAAACCAAACATATCGTCCTGCCCGGAACGACTGTTGTCATGTGCTTGTTCCGCTGCGCATTGCGCTTCCAGGAGTTGTGCACCCAGTGTGCCTCGATCTTCCCCCAGGCAATCAAGGGCGCCCGAGCCAATTAATGCGTCACACGCCC
>CAJQRU010000119.1 GCA_905612355.1 uncultured Gammaproteobacteria bacterium | reverse complement strand
CACCCCCGGTGTAAATGACAGGCCGCTCCGCCTGCAGCAGCAAATCCACTGCCCGAGAAATCTGTTTGGTATGCCCCTTCTCAACGGGCGCATAAGAGCGCATTTCAATCGACTTCGGATACACGTATTCGGCCTGGGCGGCCGTCACATCTTTAGGTATATCGACCACCACGGGACCGGGACGTCCCGTGGTGGCGATATAAAATGCCTTCTTTATTGTCATTGCCAAGTCGTTGACGTCTTTGACAAGAAAATTGTGTTTAACACACGGGCGAGTGATACCAACGGTATCCACTTCTTGAAAAGCATCATCCCCTATCAGATGTGTTGCCACCTGGGCGGTGAGCACCACCATGGGTATTGAATCCATATAGGCCGTCGCTATGCCCGTCACCGTATTCGTCACGCCTGGACCGGAAGTGACAAGCACTACCCCAGGCTTACCGGTCGCGCGGGCAAAACCGTCAGCTGCGTGAGTGGCACCTTGCTCGTGCCGAACGAGGATATGCCGTACTTGGTCCTGTCGATAAACCGCATCATAGATATGGAGCGCCGCCCCACCAGGGTAGCCAAAAATAAACTCAACGCCCTCATCCTTCAAACAGGCCAACACAATCTCTGCACCGGTTAACTTCACTCGCCCCCCTTAAACCCTTATTACGGAAATACCACCCTGTTGACACAAACTACTACGATGAATCAAGTATATACAGCGTTTTTTAAATCTGCAAAATCATTTTATTCTGCACATCATTGAGTAGTCGGCGTTTCTATCGAAATGCTCCTAGTCAACGTATCGTCGACATCCTCTACCTACGTGTGTTTTCGCTTTTAGCCCAATGCAATAGACAGGTCGGGAGTGCGGTATAGTCCACCCGCACGATCGGACTCAGCTATGGGGAAAACGACTCGGCGCGCTGGTCATCAACACTGTTTTTTACACAATGGATATCACTGGACCTGTTGTTCTGATTTCTGATCTGCACCTGACAGCCGAGGACCCCTCGGGGCTTGAGTCCTTTGAGACTTTTACGCGAGATCTCGAGGGCATTGACCAACTCTATATCCTAGGGGACCTTTTCGAATACTGGATCGGCGACGACAGTGCCGAAGCCCTTGGTCTCACCAATGTATGCACTGCGCTCAAGAAACTTCATGAGTCGGGCACCCACATCACCCTCATGACCGGCAACCGGGATTTCCTATTGGGCCAGGATTTCTGCAACAGCACCGGTTGTCATCTCTTGCAAGAGCCCGCCGAAGAGAAAATCTCAGGTCACCTGATACTCCTGCAACATGGCGACAAACTGTGCACAGATGACATCAACCATCAGCGGCATCGTGCCATAGTAGATGAACCTTTGTGGCGCGAAACCTTTCTCAATAAGAGTTTCTCGCAACGCCAGTCCCTCGCGCGAGCGGGGCGATCACAAAGCGACGCGGGCAAACGTTACAAATCAGCCGCCATCATGGATGTGAACCAGGCCACGGTCGAGAACACCCTTCTCAATAGCCGATGCTCGCTGCTGATTCACGGTCACACCCATCGTCCTGGCATCCATCCCATCACGTTCGAGAATCGAACGGCCTGGCGCATCGTTTTGGGCGACTGGGCCGCAGGTCCCAGTTATGTCTGCGTTGCACCTGAACGCCTAGACTTGCACTTTGAGAAACAGGTCCTGTCTCTCTTCCAATCAGAAGAGAATCACACCTTTCGACTGCATCACGACGCCTAAAACAGACCCGGATGGCCGTTCTGCGAATGTTTCAGTAAAAGGAGGCCACCTCAGTGGAATCAAGACTATTCGATTCTTTTTCTTGTTTAACGTCATCGCGACGCCGCGCCTCCACCGTTGCAAGATAATCCTCGGTGATGTCACCGGTCACATAAGTACCATCAAAACACGATGTGTCGAACCGAGTGATGGACGGATTACCAAATCGAACCGCCTCAACAAGATCGTCTAAGGTTTGATAAAACAGCCGGTCTGCACCAATCTCTTCTGCAACCTGCTCCACACTGCGTTCACGAGCCAGCAACTCCTCGGCCGCGGGCATGTCAATACCATAAACGTTGGGGTAACGTACCGGCGGAGCGGCCGAGGCGAAATACACCCGCCGCGCACCGGCGTGTCGCGCCATTTGAATAATTTCCCGCGATGTCGTGCCGCGGACAATCGAATCATCTACTAACAAGACATTTTTGCCCCTAAATTCAAGCTCAATCGCATTCAGTTTCCGCCGAATCGATCGTTCCCGCTGCACCTGCCCCGGCATAATAAAGGTTCGCCCAATGTAGCGATTTTTGATAAAACCTTCGCGGTATTTAAGATCAAGTACGTTAGCCATCTGCAGCGCCGCCGTGCGACTGGTGTCCGGCACAGGGATCACGACGTCAATATCATGATCGGGCCATTCCTCCGCGATACGATGTCCTAATTTTTCACCCATACGCAGGCGACTTTTATAGACCGCAATTCCATCCATCATCGAGTCGGGGCGAGCCAGGTAAACGTATTCAAAAATGCACGGAGAACACTGTGCTCCAGGCACGCAGGCCTCGCGATGAATGTTACCGTGCAAATCAACAAACACCGCTTCTCCTGGATCGATGTCACCAATCACCTGATAACCCAACACATCCAGCGCAACACTTTCTGACGCCAACATCACCGAAGCCTCAGGTGAGCCTGGTCTCCTCTGCCCGATGACCAACGGGCGAATCCCGTTTGGATCACGAAAAGCCAACAGGCCGTAGCCCACGATTAACACCACAACAGAATACGCACCGCGACAACGTTTAAACACATCTCGAACTGCGGCAAACACATCCTCTGGTCTTAATTTGAGCGTGCCCGAATCGACTTTGTTCCGCAATTCATGAGCCAACACATTGAGAAGAATTTCCGAATCTGATCCGGTGTTCAGCTGACGTAGATCTTCACGAAACAACTCGTCTCGCAAAGTATCGGCATTGGTGAGATTTCCGTTGTGAGCGAGAGCCAGTCCAAACGGTGAGTTAACATAAAACGGTTGCGCCTCCGCCCTGTCATCAGAGCCGGCGGTGGGGTAGCGCACATGACCAATGCCGTAATGACCTAAAAGCTGGGCCATGTGCCGATGATGAAAAACATCACGCACCAATCCAAGATCCTTGCGCAGATGAACACGCGTGCCTTCGCAGGTCATGATGCCAGCTGCATCCTGACCTCGGTGCTGAATCACCGTTAATGCTTCGTAGATCGATTGGTTAACCTGTCCCGGCCCAATCATGCCGACTAATCCACACATTGCCCTATTCGCCCTCCTTTCGCAGCACCGAGTCAACTTTTAAACTGCCACCGAACACACGCTCTACCAAAATGTTCTGTGCCGGTTTTATCAAGGGCTCAAGGTACCGTGCAATCTCGGAATCCTGATACCACGGAGCTTTGGTTGCCTCCACATAGCCCAAGACAGCCACCAGCACCAAGATCAAGATCAACGCCCTTGCTAAACCAAAAATCGCGCCAAAAAACCGATCCATGGCAGTTAGGCCGCTGATTTTAAACAAGTGGTACACCAGCCGTCCGACGATGGATAACCCCACTAATGTGCCGAGAAAAACCAACAGGAACGACACCAGATAACTTAGCCGTACGGAATCCAACCACTCGAGCAACCGCTCTGCCAATGGGCTAGCATAGAGATACGCCAGCCACACGGCCAATATCCAGGCCAAAAGAGAAAGCAACTCACGCACCAACCCGCGAAACAGACCCAGACCTAGCGATATCCCGATAATGGCGAGGAGAATCAGATCGAACACGGCATCACTGGCCACAGGGATATTGTCCATCGGTTCTAGAGTCCAGGCCCCCGTTGGGTTGTCAGCTCGGCGTCCCGGCCTGCACGCCGCACGGTAAACGCGTTTCCCCGTTGACCAATGGCAATATAGCACCCACCACCTGGAACGACCCGAAGACGACAACACGCTCGCCTGGACGAGCCTCTTTGATGGCGGCCCAGTAGGCCATCACTGGATCGGCATAAGCCGAGATGCCTCCACGCGCGATCCGTCCAATCGCAGCGGCCAGCGCTCCTGGCGCTACGGCCCGATCACCAGTCAATCCCCCGACATACCAATGGTCGATCAACGAATCTAGAATCTTGATGATTTGATCAAGATCTTTATCACCGAACAATGCAAACACCGCGTGGGTCTTATTCGAAGGCGGTAATTGCTCAAGAAATTGAGCAAGTGTGCGGATGGCTGCGGGATTATGTGCAACATCGAACAGTTGATCGACCGCACCTTGGACCCACTGCAAACGCCCCGGCAAAGACCATTGTGCGAGCACCTGTCTGACCTTCTTCATCGAGATCGTAGCAATAGGCTCTAACTGAGCTAACGCAGTCAGGGCTGTCGCGGCATTTCGAACGTGCGGTTCCAACCACCCCGTCGGCTTGGGAAGATTAGAGATGCCTCTCGGCGATAGCCCCTTGCGACCCACTGCCATGTGCCAATCCCAGCCTTGGAGAGTGACTTCGCCAGAAAATTCCACGCCGATAAATAATCCTTGGCACCGGAGTTGCCGTACGCGGTCATACAAGGACAACGGTGGTTGGGGATCACCAATCACCACGGGTCGAGCATAGCGCATAATCCCCGCCTTCTCTCTAGCAATCGCCCAACGCGTCGTACCCAGCCAGGACTCATGATCATGATCAATAGCGGTAATAACCGAAACATCCGCTGACCAAATATTGGTTGCATCCAGTCGACCACCCAAACCCACCTCCAACAAGATCACCTCGACCTGCCACCGGCAAAACAGGTGCATGGCTGCCAGCGTGCCAAATTCAAAATAGGTCAGGGGAATATGTTGTCTCGCCGTTTCCACTGCCCGAAATGCACCGACGAGTGTGTCGTTATCAACCGCCTGTCCATTCCAACAAATGCGTTCGCCGTAATGCACCAGATGCGGTGAGGTATACGAGCCCACCGATAACCCGTGTGCGGTCAGTATCCGCTGGCAAAGATTCACCACCGAGCCTTTGCCGTTGGTGCCCGCTACCGTTATCACCGGCACGGTCGGGGCCAGTTTCATACAGTGAGCGACCCGTCGAACCCGGTCCAGCGTCAGGTCGATAGAACGACTATGGATGGTCTGAATATAGGATAACCAACCGTCAATATCCGAGGGCAGCGCTTTATGCGATCGCACGGCCATAAGCACTAACCGGCACACCTCACTGTGCGTCTCCAGTTATGACGAATCCCCTGGGCGAAGCAGTTCCACCGTTCGCGGAGGTGGAGGAGAGAATCCCAACAGTAACAGCACCTCAGCAAGGCGCATTCTGATCTCCCTGCGATCGACGATCATGTCGATTGCGCCATGGTCCAGTAAAAATTCGGAACTCTGAAACCCCTCCGGCAGTGTCTCTCCCACTGTCTGTTCGATGACCCGCGGACCGGCAAAACCAATCAACGCCTTTGGCTCCGCCATAATGATGTCCCCCAACATGGCGAGGCTAGCCGACACGCCACCCATGGTGGGATGTGTCAGCACGCAGACAAACGGTAATCCCGCGGCTTTTAGCTGGTTGACGGCGGCTGTGGTTTTTGCAAGTTGCATAAGAGAAAAAATAGCCTCCTGCATGCGCGCACCACCACTGGCAGTGAAACAGACCAAGGGTGAGGACTCATCCATTGCGCGATGAACCGCCCGCACAAATCGCTCTCCAACTACCGAACCCATCGACCCGCCCATAAAACTAAATTCGAAAACTGCAGCGACCACCGGAATCTCCAACACGGTACCCGCCGCTACGAGCAATGCCTCGTTTTCACCGCTCTGACGAGCGGCTTCGGCCAGTCGCTCCCGATATCGTTTGTTATCCTTAAACCGAATTGGATCAACTGAACGCAACTTCTCACCCACCTCATCCAACGCTTCAGTTTCAAACAGATCCAAAAGTCGCGCCCTGGCACGCAAAGCCATATGATGATCACACTTCGGACACACCATTAGATGCCGGGATAACTCAGCCGCGTATAGCACCGCGTTGCAGCGATCGCATTTTTGCCATAACCCCTCGGGCACACCACGCTTCACCAGGCGAGCCGTATGCTTAATCTTCGGCGGCAACAACCGCTCCAGCCAATTTAATGCCATAACAGGTCTCGATTATGCTTAGACACCACCCACACTCGCATCGTGGTCACGTACCGCACGAGCAAATCCGGCAATTTTATTAGCGTCCTTAATGCCTGGCGAGGACTCGACCCCAGAACTCACGTCCACCGCATAAGCCCCCGACAAACGAATTGCTTCCGACACCGTTTGTTCAGTGAGTCCACCCGCCAGTATCACCGGAACCTGCTGAACTTCCCGCGCCAGGTGCCACGGAAACGAACGACCGGTTCCCCCATACAACGCTGCATCATGGGTATCGAGCAACACAGCGCCCGCGTCTGGATGTCCAACACAACGCGTCGCTAACGAATCTTGGGCGCTCACTCGTAGGGTTTTAATGTAGGGCACACCGAAGCTGTTGCAAAAAGCGGCCGATTCATCACCATGAAACTGGAGCACGCTGACCGCCACACGCTGCAATACCGCATCGACCTGATCTGCGCTGGGGCTGACAAATACGGCAATGACATCGGTTAAGGGCGGCACCTGAGCCGCAATGGCTGCGGCAACTGCGATGTCGACATACCGAGGCGAAGGGGGATAAAAAATCAATCCGAGCCCATCCGCTCCCACGGCTACGACTTGGTCAGCATCCTGGGGTCTGGTAATCCCGCAAATTTTTAGTCGGGTGCGCACGCACTAGGTTCCCCGTGAAAGTCGTCGCGATCAAGTGCCAGTTTAATGGATTGCATAGCTCAAAATCGACCAC
>CAJQRU010000118.1 GCA_905612355.1 uncultured Gammaproteobacteria bacterium | reverse complement strand
TCATCACTCAAGCGGTTCCACTCCATTCTGACTCCACGGCCCCCGCTATAGGTCAGTGCATTACGGCTCGATGCCAGACTCGAGCGGGCATCGAGTTGCTTCGCAGAACTCCATTTGATCGACGTTGGAACATAGGCCGCACTCAGTGACCACGCTTCAAGATCTCCTGTTGCCTTTCCATCATCGAACTTTGCGACATACAGCGTCTTGCGATCATTACTCACCGTCACCGGTACCGATGACCCTGCCATCGGCGGTGGATTGAACTGATCTAGGATGAATTTGACCGTCGGTTCATAGTTACCCTTGCCATCGTTCCAGGCTTCAGATCCGCCCACGCATGACTTGCAGGAACCATCTGCCATCGGTATTCCTTTGTCGCTAGCGCTGCCATGGTAGTCCCACAGGTCAAGCCAGGCTCTATTGATGAGGGATCCTTCAAGGAGATGCTGATAGGCGCCACCTGTGGCGTCAATGATGCGTGTCGCCTGCCCCTCACCATCTTGACTCTGCGCACACTCGTCTACACAAAGATGGCCCGTCGGTCCGCCGGATTTGGTGAAGTACTTCACCGATTTTTGGCCTTTTGTTGTTTTGTACGCTTCCGATGCGATGGTGCACGGTGCGCGTTTTTGGTTATCTCTTGAGACGATCTTTAGCTCGCTCGGGGCGAAATCTGTAGTCAACATGGGTGCCGCTTTAAGCGTCAGTCGAGTGAGTTCGGGGCAATCAATCCCTCTCGCTCGTCCCTCACCAAAGCCTGGCGCGTCGGCCGAAAATCGACCTTGGCCACCCTTAACGAAACCCTGCAGATCGCTAGACAACTTTAAATGTGAGAGCATCCCAGAGTCATCGGTAAGGCCATATTTGGTGTTAACCGCAAGGACCGTGATGTCGTTGTTCTGTAATTCGGTAATCACTTCGTCAACGTTGGCCGATTCGTTGCCGCCCGCTTGGTTGCCATACCAGACGATGATGCGCGCGACGTCTTCGTCCGTACGCCAGCCAGGGGCTTTGCCGGTACCCGTCCTATACTTGGGCGTTTGAGCGCCAGAGGTTGCGAGTTGATGCAGGGCGTATAAATCGCCGCTGAGATTGCCTATAGCCCTGACGCGATGCCCGCCTACCGTACCAAAAAATCTGCCGCCAAGAACATTCGGAGTCACGCCGGTCGCGACGGCTTTAAGTGCTTCGGCCTTGTTCCGGGTCAACTTCTGCGTCACGTTAAAAGCAAGATCCACTACATCCTTTTTAAACGACGTGTGCATTGTGACCGTGCCGAACTCAGCATCCCCTGCACTCGATTTGGGACGCCGAATCGCGAGCGCCGGCAGGTCCGCAATGTGTTCGCCCGCACCCGCCACCGTGCCCAGGAATTCGCCAGTCGCTGAGAACTGTTTGATCATCATTTGGGTTTTGCTGCCCTGGTAGGCGGATTTAACTGTGTAATGAACGCCGGGGTACGTCGTGCCGCCCTCCGGGCCATCGACCACAAAAAGCGCATCGTCCTTGCCGATCGCAATGGCGCCGGGACCGGGCCACTTGGATGCGGGGTACTCTGGCTGGGCAGAACGCGAATACTTCCAGGCAACGGGCTGTTGAGCCCGAAAGTTGACGCTTGCGTGATAGACGGTGACGCCCTTGTCCAAATCAACCCGTAGGCTGTTACACACATCGATTGGGCCCGTCGCGGCACTGGCACTAGCACCCCCAGCGACAGGATAAACCGCCGCGATGTGGTCCTCCGAAAAACCATAAGTGCCGGTAGGCGACCGAGAAGCCCCAACCAAGCCCCGGTTGGGGCCATCTCTTAACTGTGCCTTTACAATGCCAGTTACATACTCAGTGGGGTTGTCGTAAAAAGTACCATCCCAATGCCTGCACTTTTGGGACGGATCATAAAGTGGGGCCGTCGGATCCCGCGCGGGAATGTACTTATACTCGTTGTCCCACTGGCCCTCGTAGCCACAGGGTTCGGTAACTGTTGCACGCCAAGATCCTGAACCCCATTTCCCTGCGCCCGAACACTTAGGATAGTATCCCGAACGGCTCGCACGGCTCCCTCGGGACCACGCTACCTTACTGTGAAATTGGTCCTGTGAGCTATGAGGGTGGGGCCTGTAGTTACCGTCGCGGTCGTAGGCGCAGCGCATGAGAATCTGACTCTCCACCGCCTTCTCGAAAGACGCTTTCGACGCTCTTACATCGGTGAGATCTAAGTCCGGGGTATACGGGGCACTGGGAATCTGGTGTGTGAACTTACCGTCGCTATCAAACACCTGTACGCGGCAGTTACCCGAATCGGAGACGTGAATCTGATCTTTGCTGTTAACTGCTATGCCGTTGGGTCCGTAAGCATCCGCCTTCTTGTAAAACCGACCCTGCTCGTAGTCTTTGG
>CAJQRU010000117.1 GCA_905612355.1 uncultured Gammaproteobacteria bacterium | reverse complement strand
GCTTGCAGAAGCCGGCACGGACAAAAGCAAGTTGATCTCAACCACAATCTGGATCACCAGCATGAATGATTTTGCCGAAATGAATGGCGTCTGGGACGCATGGATCTCACCGGGCAACACACCGGGCCGCGCGTGTGTCGAAGCGAATCTGGCATCGCCAAATTTTTCAGTCGAGATCGCCGTGATCGCCGCTTTAGACTGAGTCCCATTCAACTCCTATGCACGTCGCTGTACTCGGTGCTGGTATCGCGGGTGTCACCACTGCCTGGGAACTTCTTCGAGACGGCTATCAGGTCACCCTAATCGATCGAGGCGGCGACGCGGCCAACTTCACCAGTTTTGCAAACGCTGGCCTGTTGGCTCCAGGGCACGCCTATGCCTGGGCATCGTCCCGCTCTCCTCGCATGATGCTACGGTCGCTGTGGCGGAACGATCAGGCGATTCGCTTTCGACCTCAGTTCGACACTCGCCAATGGCGATGGGTAGCGGGCTTTCTCGGTCAATGCAATGATACGCGGGCTACAATCAATACTCGCCGTAAAGCCCGACTATGCAGTTATTCTCTAGAACGGTTACAAGAGGTTGTTACACAAACCGGCATCAGTTACGACGGCAACGACGGCGGCCTGCTCTACTTTTATCGTTCTGCTGAAACCTTCGAAGCCGCCGCCAGGAAGTGTGAGATTTTGCGTGGCCAAGGAATCACCATTGAAGTGCTCGACTCGGATGCCACGATTATCCGGGATCCGGGCCTCACACAGGCGAGGCCACGTATCGCGGGTGCACTTTATTCAACAAGCGATGAAAGCGGCGACGCGCGGATTTTCTCAAACGCCCTGATGGAAAAGTGCCGCCAAGCCGGTGCCGACATTCGCTTTAACACTGCTATCACGTCCCTGCGCAGTGAAGGCACACGCATCGACAGTGTGGCGACCGATCAAGGCGAGGTAACCGCCGATGCTTTTGTCCTTTCTCTTGGCGTGTACAGCCCACACCTTGTCAGAAACCTCGGTATTCAACTGCCGGTCTACCCGGTCAAGGGCTATTCGGTCACGTTACCCATGACATCGCAGCATCACCCGCCGACACTCGGCGGCGTGGACGAAGACAATCTACTCGCTTATTGCCCAATGGGCTCACGTCTTCGCCTCACCGCAACAGCCGAGATCAGCGGTTACGATACTACTCATCAGCCACGAGACTTCAGGCACATGATGAAGCTCGCACGCGACCTTCTTCCAGAGGCCGCTGACTACGCAGAGCCGACTTACTGGGCTGGACTGAGGCCGATGACACCAACAGGACTGCCTATCATTGACCGCACAGGCTTTCACAACCTGTGGCTAAATACGGGTCACGGCCACATGGGCTGGACCATGGCGTGCGGTTCCGCCCGCATCACCGCGGATCTCATCGGCCAACATCAAACTGCAATCCCGCGCGACGGCATGAGATTCGAAGGCGGCCAGCAAACATAAAGAAGGAATGCATTATGACCATGCAGATCTCAACGACAGATGGCTTTACCCGCATTACGAAAATTCCATTTGACGTCGATGCGGGAATCGCGGGACGCGCACGAATCGGGCTCATCGTCCTCGCTACCGATCACACGATGGAATACGAATACCGTCAGGTTGTCACCTTACCGGGGGTTGCGTTCTACGAATCGAGAATTCCAAACTCCCCGACGATCACACCCGAGACACTGAGACAAATGGCAAGCCATATTGCGGATCAGGCATCGGTTATTCTGCCGGGCATGCCACTTGATGTCGTCGCCTACGGCTGCACCTCGGCCTCCATGGTCATTGGCGAAGAACGAGTATTCGAACTAATTCGCGAAGGTCGACCTGAAGCTCAGCCGACTACCCCGATCACCGCGGCCTTTGCGGCTTTCAATGCACTCGATATTCGACGAATCGGCGTACTCACACCGTACCGCGACGACATCAACCAGACCGTGCGTCACTATATTGAAGCCAAAGGTTTCAGCATCCCGGTGTTTGGGTCATTCAATGAAGAAGACGACAACCGCGCCGCCCGCATCACGACTGACAGTATCCGAAAAGCGTTGCTTGAAATTGGCCGTCGTCAGGAAGTCGACGGCATCTTTCTCTCGTGCACGAGTTTGCGACTGACTGACATCGTGCACGAAGTTGAAGATGAATTGGGTAAACCGATCACCTCATCGAATCACGCAATGATCTGGCATAGCCTGCGACTGGCTGAGGTTAATGACCCTATTGATGGCTTCGGCCAACTGTATCGGCTACCCCTGGCGGCTTCCTGACGCACCTGTCTAAACGGACTTTAGCGCTCGACCTCGCCTTCACCCCTCGGTTAAAGAAAATGACTGATCAATCTGATCCACACTTGTTTCCCCCAGAACGCGGTTTTCCCGAGAGCGAATTCTCAGAGCGCACTCAACGAATGCAAACTGCCATGCGCGCGCTGGAAGTGGATGGATTACTCCTGACTACCGAAGCGGAAATCCGCTATTTCTCCGGCTTTCATACACAGTTCTTCGAGAGCCCGACTCGTCCCTGGTTTCTGGTGGTTCCTGCCAATGATCAACCGATTGCCCTCATTCCAGAGATCGGCGCGAGCGGCATGGCAGCGACCTGGATAGAAGACATTCGCACCTGGTCATCGCCCCGCCCTGAAGACGACGGTGTGTCTTTACTGGCCAATACACTGAAAGAGCTACCTCAACGTTTTGGACGGATCGGTCTACCCATGGGACAGGAGACCCTTTTGCGGATGCCCGTCACGGACTATCGGTCTCTAGCCGACAAGGTCCGGCCCATCGAGTTTATCGACGCAGCGGGACCGATGCATCAACTCCGATTTATTAAATCCAAACGCGAAATCGAAAAGATTCGCTATGTCTGTCAGTTGACATCCGCAGCATTCACCAACCTACCGAGTGCAATCCAAACCGGTCAAACCGAGCGGGACATCTGTCGCTCTTTACGAATCGATCTGCTACGGCGCGGCGCTGACTCTTGCCCCTACATCGTCGCAGGCTCAGGCCCAGGAGGTTACGACAGCATCATCATGGGCCCAACAGATCGCATACCGTTCGCTGGTGACATACTGATCATTGATACCGGCACCACTTTTGATGGCTACTTCTGCGATTTCGATCGCAACTTTGCTTTTGAATCCTTATCGGACCTATCGCGCAAAGCACACGAAGTCGTTCACCGCGCAACCGATGCGGGTTTTGCAGCTGCTCGGCCGGGCGCGACAACCACAGACGTCTGGCTTGCGATGTGGTCAGTGCTTGAGGCTGGCGGCGCGCTGGGTAATAGCGTGGGCCGTATGGGCCACGGCTTGGGAATGCAGCTCACAGAATGGCCGTCAGTGCGCGCCGGCGATGACACACCGCTGGTACCGGGCGCGGTTCTAACGCTGGAACCGGGGATGACATTCGCCCCTGGCCAACAATTGGTGCACGAAGAAAATATTGTTATTACCGAGGAGGGGGCGGAGTACCTTACCGTCCGTGCACCGTTAGAAATGCCTGTGGTTAAAAATTAACATTGCCCGCGTAAAATCCATTGACCACCAATGGACGCAAGTCCATCGGCGATATACGACAAACCAGGGAATCCAGATGATAATTGTCATCTTTGAATTTGAGCCGAAAGAATTGGCACAATCACGCTATTTTGAACTAGCACAATTACTACTTGAAGAAGTTGAGAAAATTGACGGATTCATCTCGGTAGAGCGATTTCAGAGCGTCGCTAACAGTGGTCGCTTTGTTTCAATCTCGACATGGCGCGACCGCCAAGCCGTTGACAATTGGCGCCATCACCTGATGCATCAAACGGCACAGGAGGAAGGAAAAGCCTCCATCTTCGATGATTATCGAATCCGCGTGGCCGAAGTATTCAAGGACTACGGCCCTAGCGGAATTTAGCTCATACTCTTAAACGATCAACGGTCGTGATTTAATCATCGAGCAGTGCGAGTAACATCTCATCGACCTTCGAGGCCGAGAAATCCAGTTGGCCTTCAGCGCGCCAATGCAAATGACCGCTGCGATCCACCACGACGGTGGTAGGCAGTCCTCGAATCTGCCATCTATTCCCGACCTTCATGTCATGATCAATCAACACAGGAAACGTGATGTCGGAAGGAAGTCTCTCGAGAAAAGAAGTCACAACATCACTCTCTTCGCCACTCACCGCAAGCACCACCAATCCCTGTTGTCGGTAACGTTTCCACGCATTCTCTAAACTAGGCAATTCCTCAACACACGGAGGGCACCACGTCGCCCAAAAGTTGACGACGACTACTTTTCCACGATATTGCTCAAGCGAATGCTCAACACCCCTGATGTCAACCAATGCCAAGGGTGGCGCAGGCTCCTTACCCTCAGACCACAACCAGGCCCCAGCACCGAACGCGGCCAGCGCCGCCATCAATAAAAATGGATGCCTGACGAAATACCGCATCAAACTAATGGCAGGCTTTGCCGAGTGCTTTCAGTCGCCAGTAGTTATAAGGCAAAGGCACGAAAAACCCAGCGCACCACATCAAGGGCAACACGGACAGGCTAAGTGTTGCACCACCCATCACCCACACATCCACGCTGTTCATGGCGACCTCCATTGCTACCATGGAGATCATGGACATACCGCAGGCAGTCCGTAATGCCGGGGCGAATGCCATCTGCCGGAGTAAAACGATGGTCTCCAGCGCGATCGACGTCAAAAGCCCGTTAACGATGGCAAGTGACATAATTGCCATCACTGGCCACTCAATACCCGACCACTGAAAAAACAAAATCGTCCCGAAATCACCGATCGAGCAACCGACCAGACACCACCAAGTGTTGATTGCTGCCTGGCGCCAAGTGTGCAAGCAACTCCAAGTAAATGCGATTGTCTCGTCGACGACAGTCATGGCGAACCCCGCAGCCCTATCAATGTTTCAGACCAGATAAACCAAATCGGAGGAATTTCATGTCATAACCTCAGTGCAACCATTGCAAACAGTCGAAGATTCCACCCTGTGCGAGCAGCCCTCTTTTCTCACGATACTCGAAACTAATATCCATCACCTGCATGAACCCATCAGGCAGGAAAAATAACCGCTCGGTGCGACCGTTCATAAGATGGCTCGCCTTGGCCTCACATGTCCGACTAACACTCAATGGCCCCGTGCCAAATGATCAACAGACTCGGACAAAGCCTGATCAAGTATAGCAATCGCACGATCGATCTCGTTTCGAGTCACTGTAATCGGTGGCGCAATACGCCAAACCGAACCCCGTTCCGGTCGACGACGAATATTCATACTCAAGCCCAGTTCAAAACAACGACTGGTAGTCAACGCCCCTAATTCGTGGTGGGGTTCCCGGGAATCACGATCCTTGACTAGCTCAACACCAATCAGTAGTCCGTCTCCACGAATGTCGTCAATCGCCTCATGCCGCTGCGCCAATATCTCCAACTGCCGGCGCAAATAATCCCCTTGTTCTAACGCTCGCTGACGCAGGTTCTCCTTATCAATCACATCAATCACTGCTAGACCCACGGCCGCTGGCATCGGATCAGCTACATGGGACGTGTAGAAATTGAACCCCCGACTGTGTGCTTTGTCCTCGATTTCATCACTGGTTACCACACCCGCCAGTGGTATCCCGCCTCCAAGCGTTTTTGACACCGTCATGATGTCAGGAGTTACCCCAATTTTCTCTGCCGCGGACCAGGCGCCGATGCGACCAAATGCGGTCTGTGCCTCATCAAATATCAATTTCATTCCTCTGTCATCACACGCCTGACGAAGTTCAGCAAAGTAACCATCGGGCGGCACGATCACACCACCCGCACTAATGATAGGCTCCGCGATAACAGCTGCTGGCGCTCCAACGCTTTGCATATCAAACATTCTTAGGCCGACCCGCAGACAAGTGTGATCACATTGGCGTGTGCAATGCTCAACCGGACAACGATAGGCATTGGGCTCTGGCAACACGAATACTCCTGGCATAGTTGGCCCATAGCCGTGCCGATCTGATGCAAAAGACGCCGCACTCGAGGCGCCCGTTACGCCATGCCAAGAGCCCCCCAACGCCAGCACTTCGAACCCATCGGTGACCAACTTGGCCATACGGATTGCCGCCTCGTTACTTTCGCTACCGGTGTTAACAAATAGCGATCGCGTCAGCGGTGAAGGCAAAATGCCGGCTAAACGATGGGCAAGTTCGCTGACTGAATCAGGAATCATCCCGCTAAAAAGATGAATCGCTCGCTCTGTACTGTGACGAATCGCCTCAACAATTGCCGGATGATTGTGGCCGATCGTCGCGCACATCTGGCCCGAAGTGAAGTCGAGAACCTCCCGGCCGTCTGTGTCCCACACTCTGGCACCTTGAGCACGAACGAAAATCCCCTTCAGAGAATCACCCCCATAACGGATGAGGTATTTCTTTGCAAACGCTTCCAATCTGTCAGTCATCATATCTTGCTCGGTAAACGAATGGTTATATTACGACTGCGCACGACGCCAGGTGCAAGCATTTAAGAGAGTGTTTCGGCCTACGGCTTCGCTATTGGCACACCCTGGTCATTACCAAAACGACTATGACGGGCTCCGTTTCTAATTTGGACAAACAAGCCAAAGACGCTTAGCATCAAATCGCCGGCATTTTACGATGCCCCCCTGTATCAGCGTGCAACACGGAAGAACGATTCCATGAAGACCTTCATCGCCTGTCTCGGTACTGAAACCAATACTTTTTCTCCCATCCCCACCGGTGAGGAGACCTTCGCTGAGACCATGCTGTATCACGGCGATGCCACATCACACGAACCCTCATTATTTTCCGGTCCACTGCACGTCTGGCGCCGCGCTGCTGAACTTGAACAACGCAAGGTGGTTGAGAGTCTCGCTGCCTTTGCCCAACCTGCCGGCCTGACGATACGACGCGTTTACGAAAAGTTTCGCGATGAGATTCTTGACGACTTGCGTGCAGCCATGCCCGTCGAAGTGGTCCTGATCAATATGCACGGTGCCATGGTGGCGGAAGGTTACGACGACTGTGAAGGTGACCTGTTGGCCTGTATCAGGGAGATTGTCGGGCCAGACGTCATCATTGGTGCGGAACTAGATCTTCATTGCCATATCAGCGAGGCCATGATGGACAATGCCAATGTCATTGTCACATTCAAAGAATACCCCCACATCGATCCACAGGAGCGTGCGCAAGAACTGTTTGACATTTGCTCAGCCGCGGCACGCGGCTCAGTGCGTCCGAGAATGGCGACCTTTGATCTCAACATGATTAACAGCTATCGCACACCCACGGAACCTATGAAATCATTTGTCGCTCGCATGCAATCGTTGGAAGGTCACGACGGTGTGCTTTCCGTATCGATGAGTCACTGCTTTCCGTACGGAGACGTTGCCGACGTCGGCGGAAAAATGCTGGTTGTCACCGACAATGACACTAATCAAGCTAAAGAAGTCGCGCAAAAGCTCGGCCAAGAAATCTGGGACCTACGCGAGGCAATTGCGGCGCCGCGGGTTAATATCGATGAGGCGTTGGACCTCGCGAAGAAGGCCCCACCGGGACCTGTGGTACTTGCCGATGTTGCAGACAATGCCGGTGGCGGCGCACCCAGTGATTCCACCTTTGTTTTACAACACCTGCTAGAAACCAACACCACCAGCGTATTGTCCGGACTCTATTGGGATCCGGTTGCCGTACGCTTCTGCCTTGAGGCCGGCGAAGGATGCACTCTACAACTTCGCATCGGTGGAAAATGTGGCCCAACTTCAGGCGCGCCCGTGGATCTTGAAGTTACCGTGCGCGGAACACTACGCAATGGAACACAGAGTTTCGGGCCATCGACAAATCTTACTGGCGACATTGTGTGGGTGCAGTCAAGCAATGGAATCGATCTGGTCCTCAACGCAACTCGGACCCAGGTATTTAACCCAGATGTCTTCACGCAGCTCGGTATTGATCTGATGACTTACCGAATCATCGTGGTCAAATCGACGCAACATTTCTACGCTGGATTTGAACCCATTGCGGCAGCCATTTATTACGTTTCTGGCCCCGGAACACTCACCTCTGACTATGGATCCATTCCATTCACAAAACGAACTCAGCCTTACTGGCCTAAGGTAGAGGATCCCGGGCACATATAACCCTAAGTCCGCAGCACACCGCTTGATCAAGCTGCTGGTGCGAGGACTCGAGGCAACAACACCACCGCAAAAACGATCATGGCAGCGACAACGGCCAACAGCGCAAACAAGCTATCAAAACCCCCACCTGCATGGATCCAGGCAATCATCGGCACCGCAGTAGCACTCACCGAAAATGTGATGAGATAGCGCGTAGCAAAAACTCGACTCCTCCACTCACTGCGCGTCACTCGGCCAATCAGTACATCGTTAATCGGAATTTGACCAAACACGACCAGCATGAACGCGACGGCAACGGATAAGGCCAGCAATCCACTCAAGCCAATCATCACCCAGAAAAAAAGCACCTGAAACGCGGCCACTACTAAGAACACCCATTTCAACGACCAGCGATCAACCAGAAAACCCACGATTAACTGTCCAACCGACGCGGCAGCAAACACTACGAACGCGTACCAACCCACGGCTGATGCCGAAACAGCGGTGTCACCGAGCA
>CAJQRU010000116.1 GCA_905612355.1 uncultured Gammaproteobacteria bacterium | reverse complement strand
GACGTTGTCCATGATGGTAGCAACGGTGCCGATTATTACTCCGCTGATTATCGCGCTAGGGTTTGATCCGGTCTGGTTTGGGGTGCTTATCATGTTGCTCATAGAGACTGCCATGATTACACCGCCTGTGGGGATTAATTTATTTATCGTTCAAGGGGTTCGTGGGCGAGGACAACTGCATGACGTGATGCTTGGCGCGTTGCCGTTTGTCGGTTCATTAGTTGTTATGATCGTCTTGCTAATCATTTTCCCGGAAATAGCGTTGTGGCTTCCCGAACTGCTCAGGAAATGACGGCCACTTTGTTGCGAGCCTGATTTTGGACCCTGGTCAATGTGTTAGTGCGCCTGACCATCTTCGAGCACTCCACCAGCTTTGAGAATGTTCCAGAATGAATAGTCGGCGAAGTGGACGATCGTGTTTTCAAGACTACGCTTGAGAAATTGTCCTTCTCCTGAGTGTGCTCCGGCGCAATGAGCGACTTCCTCAGGCAGTCCAACGCGTAAGCACAGGTAGACACCGTAAGCCGGATGTCTAATTGACGGTAAACCTGCTGATTTGGGTGAACTTTTCCAACGTTTTTGGTTTTCTGGATCAAATTCCCAGGGCTTGCCGACATCGTGACATAGGGCGCCTGCGATAAGGTGATCTCTATGTACGGTCAGTAAGTCAAACATATCACTGAGCTCATCTGCCATACGCATGGCAATTCGCGTAACGCCACGCAGATGATCTGCCTGGGTGCCTTGTTTTAGGGGCGGGGTGTCAGGATTGCCGGAGGCTTTGATTTCGCTAATGGCATTAAAGCTGCTTTCTGAGATTGCGAGTGCCCACACTTCAATCACTTTTTCCCGAAGGTCTGGGTCTTGTATTTCACTGACTTCAGGAAGTTCGCGGCGCACCATGGCTCTCAATTCGGTTGTTACATTAGTTGTATCGTTCATATCCGATCTCCATTTGTAGGTTTGTTAGCACTGTCCTGTCTGTTCTGTGTAGCGAGCAGCCCTGGTGGATAAACGATAATTTTTCTAACAATGTTTATTGATAAGGTTATTAGGGGTTCATCACGCGCAAAGCTCAGTGATCGCAATGCTAACAGCGCCTGCGGCTGTCACCAGGTCTTCGAGCAGTACACGCTCATCAGGTGACGGCCATTCGTCGTAGAGGCGGATGTCGCCGGGGCCGTATTGGATTGATGGTATGCCTGCAGCGTGGAGAATGTTCCCATCTCCGACATTACCAATGCGGAGCACTCCACCAATAGCTGGTTCGGTGCCCGCTGCCAGTGTATGACCGTACGCTAGAGCCTTAACTAGTGGGTCATCCGGTCGCAGGTCAACAGGATCTTGAAGCCAACCGTCAGTATCGAAGACTGGCATTGTTAGCTCCGACTGGAATGCCGGATATTGTTCATGAATGCGAGCAAGAAGGCGTTCCACATCGGTACGGGCGGACTCGAGTGTCATGCCGGGTACCGTTCGAATTTGGAAGTACAACTCGCATTCCCGAGTTGTGAGGTCCGATCGGCTGGCATAGTAATAGTGGTCCTTGACAATGGCATCAAACATGATTTTTGGAAAGCCAGGTAAGTCGACATGTGGCTGGAAGGATAGCCAACCGCCGGGTTCTATTGCATCAAGGCTAGGCCCCATTTTTTGCATGATCAATGCTTGCTGTTCGATCGGATTGAAGTAATTCGATTTTGCTTCGTCGCTGTAGCGAAAGAAGAGATCTCCGGAGGTCGTCTTGATTTTTCCACGGATCATTCCCACCGCCACACTAGCGATTGTATTTGCCGAGTGTTCCAGATTAATGCATAGGTCTGCTGTCACACCGTGTGCTAGCAATGCTCTGGTTCCGGCTCCACCCAACTTATGCGCGACTACAGGACACACGAGCACATCACCTGTCAGTTCGATACCAGACTTAATTACTGCCTCGACTGCCCCTAGGGCGACGGCAATGCCGCCTTTGTCGTCATGGGACCCCATGCCCCATACCCAACCATCCTCATACAGTCCAGCGTACGGGTCTACACTCCACCCGGTCATTTCAACACCCGGGTCCATGTGGGCGTTAAGCATGAGGCACTGCCCGCCACCCTTGCCAGTCAGTTTACCAATGGGTTGGCGCGAATCTGGAATCGAGGAATCGTATGGATGCGGGACCGTCATCATCTCAACATCGAGCCCGAGTTCTGACATGTAATCAGCCAGATAGTCAGCGATGGCCTGTTCCTGGAAGTGCGAGCTGGGTATGCGAATAAGTGACTGCTCGAGAGCTAAGATACGATCCGAGTCGATCAATGCCAGTAGCTGTTCCGCAGTGGATTTGATTGCCATTGTGTTTTACCTTTTAAAGTTCGGCGTGTGCCAAAAGATGATGGATAGAGTGTCGACAATACGTTGTTGTTACGCGGGTAGTCTCGTCTGTGGTCAGACGATCAACGCAGATTGTGCGTAACCGCCGTCGACGAGGAGCGTTTCTCCTGTGACAAAAGCGGATGCGCTGCTAGCAAGGAATACGGCCGGTCCGGCAAAGTCGGCCGGTGTGCCCCAGCGACCTGCTGGGCAGCGGTGTTCGACGTGGTGATCCAGACCTGGGAACGTCTTTCTCGAACCTTGGGTGAGTGGTGTATCGATCCAACCGGGGAGAATCGCATTAACCTGGATTTGATCAGGCGCCCAAGCGACCGCTAAGCTTCGTGTGAGCTGCACAATACCGCCTTTGCTAGATGCGTACGCGGCGGTTTTTGCAGAGCCAAAAATTGATGTTATAGAGCCTACATTGATAATTTTTCCACCCTGTTTGCACATTTCTGCATAAACTGATTGGCAACAGAGAAATGCACCTTTTAGATTGACGTCCATTACTTCATCCCACTCCGCGGAGCTAAAGTCCTGTGGAGGTTTCCGTACGTTAACGCCGGCATTATTGACGAGTATATCGATGCGGCTGAATGCTGATAGTGTTTCCTCTGACATTGCCTTTATCGACGACTCATTGCTGACATCGGTCTGAATACCTAAGGTAGGTACGCCGTATTTTTGTTTGATTTCCTCGGTTACACGAGCGGTTTTTTTCTGATCGCGCGCAGCGACCACAACAGCGGCGCCGGCCATCGCAAATCCGTGAGCAATACCCTCTCCAATGCCGCTATTACCACCGGTGACGATAGCCACTTTGCCGTCTAACCGAAACAAGGTATCCATAGATGGCCTCCGAACGAACTGTGCTAGATGTTATGTGTCGCTTCGATAAATACACTGATAGGAATTGTTCATTTTCCGTCGTTCCCAGGTCCAGTTACGTACGCGAGTGCTCCATGGGGTGGAGCTGCGTTGGCGAAAGGCATCGCTGTCAAATAAATCATCACTAGTAAGGTCGTACAACGCCACATAATCCGGTGCATACGGCCCAAGTTTACTAGTTTCCCCGGATGCAGTTGGCTGGATCATAAAGCGTCGCGCGTTTAGCACGCCGGGTATTTGTAGGTACGATGGAATGTGTTCGGTGTTGTACCAGGCGTGATATTCATCCAGGACCTCTGCAGGGAGGTCGGCGTGCCCCACCGCAAGCAGGTAGTCGGAGTTGGTCGGTATGGTGTAGGAATCACTGTCGGGAAAAATCTGCCGAAAGATCCCTCGTGAATTATCTGGTTGCCCACGTGTTCTTGCTTCGAAACTGTCATTGGGCAGCGATCTCTCATGTTGCATTAGATCCAAATAGGGTTTGCTAGACAATACATTTTGAGTCGCGACCTCGTATAAGGCGAGATACTGTGGTCCTGGAATGGCGAAGTCGGTCGGTAGTCCGCTACTCAACTTAAAACGACGGATGCATAAAAAACCAGGGATTGCGAGGCGTGCGGCAATGTGTTGCGTTTCGTACCAGTTATTCCATTCGGCTTCGTCGGCTCCCGGCGAGTTAGTTCTTACCAGAATAATGGTTCTCTCGGCAGTCATTGTTATGCCTCTAATTAGGTAGCCTTCGTTATTTAACTAATTGTCGTAAAATAGCGGTCCAGCAGAGAGGTTGATGTGAAAAATGCGCTCTGCATCATAGGCCATTCTCTTTTTACTAATACATAATCAAAACTGATATTGTATTGTGAGAGTACACTGATATCGTCTTCAGTGGAACGTTTTAATCCTAATATAACTCCGACGTCGGGTATCTTTTTAGAACTGTGATTAAGAACATTAGCGCGAATGCCGTGATATCAGATGGCGTCGAAGGGTGCGCGAGAATCGGCATGCTGACGCCGTCGTCTAATACCGTGTTGGAACCTGTGACCCATGAAATCGCTCGGCAAGTCCCGGGTTTATCCATGCACTTTAGTCGTTTGCGGGTTACGGAAATCGCCTTGAACCAGTTGGCCCTAGCGCAGTTCGACTTAGATTCGTTCCTTGGGGCCGCCGCATTGCTTGTTGACGCAAAGTGCCAGGTGATTGCCTGGAGTGGAACTTCTGGCGGATGGCGTGGCTTTAGACATGATCAAGAGATCTGCGATGCGATTGAGGCTCAGTATGGAGCGAGCGCAACAACAAGTATTTTGGCTCAGAAAGATTTATTTGAAGCGCATGGGGTGAATGAGTTTGGGCTCTTAACACCCTATACCAGTGATGTGCAAACAAAGATTGTTGATAATTTTGGTGTGGCTGGGTTTCATTGCGTGGCGGAAAGACATCTGGGCATCTCGGACAATTACAGTTTTGCTAATGTAGATGACGCGACCATTTGGAAGCTATGCAGAGAACTGGCCGATGAGGGGGCACAATCGATCGCTGTAATTTGTACCAATGTTAAAGGGGCAGATCTCGCGACTGCGTTGGAGTTGGAGCTTGGTATAACACTTTACGATTCAGTGAGTGTGGTTGTCCTGCGAGCGTTGCAGCTTGCCGGCGTATCGGTCGATCAGGTGCGTGGGTGGGGTCGTATATTTTCCCTTTCATCCTAATTGGAGCAAGTTGGCGCGGTGGTCGTAATAAACGGCCAACAAAAATGCGGCACGACAGTAACGGCACATCAAGCGGGTATGAGTATTGAGCTGAGCATGCATTGAGACGCCCTGGTTCGAATTAGACATTCACGAAAACCAGGCTCTCCGCAGATATTAGTGGAACATTTACTGATATTGTATTGTGGGAATTGAAAGGAGCGGCGCTATCGCGCCGCTCCTTTTTAACGACTCACTTCAAAAAGAATATAACGTCGTCACACCACTAACCCTCGACAAGTTCCTCCCGATAAGCCGCAAAGCGCCTTCTCATCCAGCCAGTACTTTTCATACGGTCACAGAACATATCGAGAAACGCGACCCATTCAGGATCTCCGTACCTGACTGCCCAGGTGTTCGGTAAGGTCTCAAAAACAATTCCGGTGAAGTGGGCCCACTTGACACTCGACGCGAAGACTTCGATGTCGAAATCTCCGTCGAGAGCGCAGGTCGCCTGTTTGTTTTTGACCGGTTCGAACGACATGGCGAGAGTCCCAGGAATGGACATCACTTTGGCTTTAGGGAAATTAACCTTAATCTGGTTTTCACCTGACGACCCTTGATTGACTGACCAGGTGACGTCTGGGCTGTTAAAGTCCTCAACCTTAGTGAATTTACCCGCGTCGTCCTTATGCACCATTATCCCAAAGCCTTTGTGGTGCAGCGGACCGGCATAATCAACCACAAGTGCCCGTGGCACCGTATAGGTTAGCGATGACGCGAACATATCGTAATCACCCTTGCGTAGACCGACGGTTGCATTTTTCCAGGACACTTCTTGATATTCCACGCCGATTTCACACTGTTCACCTAGAAATTCGGTGGCGTCGTGAAATATCCCTCTTAATTCATTCTTTTTGAGATCAAGATAGAAATTGGGTTTGGTTTGCGCATAGCCGACTTTTAACTTGCCAGTTTTTTTAATTCTTGCGAGTGCCGAGTCATCTCGAATGCCTGACTCTAGCAATGCGGCGTAAGCGTCCTTAATCGACAGGTTAGCTGTTATCACTCCCGCTGTGGCTGCTATTCCACCAGTGCCGATTGCTGATTTTAAAAAGTTTCGTCGACTGACTTTGGGTTGGTTACTGTCGTCATCATGCGTTGGTTTTTGTCTCATAGAATTTCCTCCTGATAAACGATTGAAGGGTACCTCACAATATTAGTGTAGGTTATTAGTGCGCAGTCGCACAATGTTTGTCCACCAGGTATCAAACGTAGCGATTTCGAAGGCGCTCCGAATACCACTTAAATAGTGAAGATAAAGTCCCGATAACGACGATATAGAACACCGCAATAGTGCTCATAATACCAATGGGTTCAAACCATTCCGCGCTCAAATGATGCCCCCAGTGCATTAAATCAGCGACACCGATAATAGAAACGAGGGTGGAAGAGCGGATGACCACCATAAACTGGTTCATTATTGCTGGTGCCATCATATGAAAAGCCTGCGGCAGAATGATACGTCTCATCACGAGGTGCGCGGGCATTCCCAATGAACGCCCGGCCTCTATATGTCCACGGTTTATCCCTTCAATGCCTGCGCGGAAGGTTTCAGCAAGATACCCAGCTGATTGAAGGGCGAGCGCGACGCAGCCGGCTTGAAATAATGAGGTTGGCCAGCCAAATAATGGTGGCCAAACATAATTAACCCACATTAGTTGGCAGATGATTGGCGTCGCCCGAAAAAAATTGACTAAAAAACGGGCAGGCCAGTAAAGGGGTTTGATGTACATTGTGATGAGACACAACGCGAGCCCAATAAGGACAGCTCCGATAAATCCCAATGCGGTTACCTGTAACGTAATAGTTAGCCCGTCGAGTAGATGGTCCCGAGCATTCCACATTGCTCGGCCCCAGGCAGTTTCCAGGAATGATGTCATGGCCGTTAGCGCGTTTTGTCCCGCCAGGGATTGCTTAACTTTTCAGCAATGCTGGTCATTGTAAAAACAATGAAAAAGTAAATCAGAGCGATTCCGGTATACAGTGGAAGCGCCTGGCCAGTGTAACTGGACACAAGATTCACACCGTAGACAAGGTCGGGGACCATTACAAGAGAAACCAGTGTGGTTCCTTTAAAAACGGATACGCACTCGTTAAAAAATTCGGGGAGCATCTGTCGCATGGCCTGAGGCAGAATGATACGGCGCAATGTAAGTGTTCGTGACATACCCGTAGCGCGGGCCGCTTCTATCTGACCCTTAGGAACAGACAGGATTCCAGCGCGAAATATTTCAGCGTAGAAGGCGCCAGCGGAGAGTGATAGGGCCATGACAGCCACAACGAGCGGCTCAAATGTCACGTTGCTTTCGAGCAGTTTGCTCAGAACTAAGGCGGGAACATAAAGAAACCAGACCAGCGTGATGTATTCAGGCGCGTTTCTGAATAACCCGATGTAAAAGGCGGCGATTGCCCGTATCGCGATATTTGTGTTTAGCCGGATTGTCGAAAAAATAAGACCAAGTATCACACCAAAGACAACAACTAAAAAAAATACCAAAAAGTTATACCAGAGGCCGGGTAGCATCACCGCCTTGTATTCCCAGAAAAGAGAAAAGCCGGAGACGATCGAAGCGAGTTGTTCTATCAAGATAAGCCTTGGGCACTAATGTAAAATGCTTGAAAAGAATTGCTTGCTGCGGGAGCTTTTGGGATTGTCTATGACCTCTTCCGGTGGCCCATCTTCTTCAATCATTCCATTGTGTAGTAGAACGACTCGATCAGACACTTCACGAGCGAAGCCTATTTCGTGGGTGACTACGATCATGGTGGTTCCTTCTTTAGCGAGAGATCGCATTACTCCAAGGACCTCACCAATAAGTTCTGGATCTAGTGATGAAGTGGGTTCGTCGAACAGCATGACCCTGGGTTGCATTGCAAGCGCTCGCGCGATTGCAACTCGTTGCTGCTGTCCTCCAGATAAGCGCGCTGGATACTCATCCTTTTTGTCAAGCAGTTCCACCCTCTTGAGTAATTCCGTTGCGAATGACTCTACTTCTGAACGCGGAAGCTTTTTTACCCTCAACGGCGCCTCAATAATGTTTTCGAACGCCGTCATATGTGGCCACAGATTAAATTGTTGAAAGACCATCCCAATTTCCATGCGCAAAGCATTAATGGAAGTCTGGGAAGCATTGGTCCGGCGCCCGGAAGCATGAATCTGAAAACCCAACGGACGTCCATCAATGAACGTTTCGCCTGAAGTGGGCTGTTCGAGGTGATTAATACACCTAAGTAATGTAGTTTTACCAGATCCGCTAGCGCCGAGGAGTGTCAGTACATCACCTTCATGCACGTCTAACGAGATGCCCCTTAGCACCTCCAGTGTTCCAAACGTCTTGTGGAGGTCTACAACCTTTACAACTACGTTGCGATCAGACGTGTTTGTCGACGTAACCATGGTAAGAGAATCCTAGACGGAAAGGTTTATGAAAAAATCGCAGGTTAACAGTTTTGAGCTAAGTGAAGAATGAGATTATTGGGTGCCTAGTGAAATGTCATTATAATCACAAATTATTCTTTGACGATGATCCGAGTTAGACACATTCCAATCAGTCCGGCAAGTGAAATCAGGAGCAAGGCATTGGTTACGCCGATTTGGTCCGCAAGAAATCCAGCCGAGGCGATTCCCGCAGGACTAGTCCCGATACACATGACAACAATGCCCAAAATCGTGCTACGGGTGTGCCGCGGACTGACTGACAGAATAATAGTTGTTTGTAAAATGGCGAATCCAGAAAGACCTAAGCCAGCGGCGAAGAAGATAATACAGCTGCCCCACAGGCTGTTCGATACCGAAAATAAAGCGATTGCAAAAAGAAATAATAGTGAACTGAAAAAAAAGGTGGGTTGGTAGTGACGTGGTCTAACATATCCAATTACACACAGGGCACCGGCAAGGGACCCGATACCAGTAGTTGACATCAACAGGCCAGTCCACAATGGATCAAGGTGTAATTGTGTTGCTACGACAATTGGCATCAGAGCCCACAATGGCCAGACACAGAAATTGAAAATGATAGTGGTTATCAGCACCCGTAGAATCGCGGGTGTTGCCAGAGCGAATTTAAGTGCCTGGCGGATGTCGAAGAAGAGTGAGGCAGGAGGTGCGTCGGTTATTTGCGGTTTGGAAGGGACCGCGACGATCAGACCCAGTGCAATCCCCAGCATTATGCAAGCCACCGCGCATGTTCCGGTAAGGCCAATTGTCTGAAAAAGCAATCCACCGATCAATGGGCCAGCGATGAGGGTGATATTGTCCGTCGACCTGTCTAAACCGTTGGCCGCGGCTAAGGAATTCACACCAGAAATCTCACCAAGTAGAGCGCGGCGAACAGAATGTTCTCCCGACAATACCAGACCACTGAGAAATGCAGCGATGTTGATATGTGTCAGCCGTAACTCGTCCAAACTAGCGAGTATGCCCAGTGCGGAAAAGATTACGATTAGGGATATTAGACTACCGGCGAGCAATCGGGATCGATTGACACGGTCAGCGATGGCGCCGGTTAGAGTTCCAAAAAAGAACAACGGTAGTAAACGCACGGCGGCGACTATAGATACGTCAAAGGCAGATCCGGTCATTTGAAAGACGAACATTCCCATGCCAAGAAATTCAAGCCATCGGACGGTATTGCAGATTGCGCCCGTCAACCAGACGCGAACGAAATTTCTGTCTTGGAGTAGGTGATGAGTCCGGGGAAAAATCAACAGCATCCTCCAGTCGTTAGAAAAATTCTACATTCAAGGAATGGGATTTCCGTTCTAACATAAGTCACGATTATTATGATAGTGTGGAAGGTTGTACCCGTTGATGGCCGAGTAACAATGGTAGTCGTTGATCTTGCACTGGTGAGGTCTTCGATGAAATAGTGTTATCGAAGCCGATCGCAGATTGAGGGAGAGCGCATGAGTCAGACAGGATTTGAGTCCTCTTCGATTGTAGAGACTTATCGTCAACGAACCCCTGGGTCCGCTGTGTTATTTGAAGAGGCGTGTTCAATGTTTCCAAGTGGTATCACCCACGACTCGCGATTTCTACAGCCCTACGGCATTTACGCTGCCAAGGCGCAGGGATCGCATAAGTGGGATGTCGACGGAAACGAATATGTCGACTATTCGGGGGGCCACGGAGCCCTGTTGCTGGGGCACTCACATCCTGAGGTTTGTGCGGCTATACAGGTGGCGCTTCAGGCAGGGACCCATTTTGGTGATAGCCATGAACATGAAATTGGCTGGGCGCGAGTCATTCAACGTATGGTGCCTAGCGCCGATAAAATTCGGTTTACGTCATCCGGTACGGAGGCAACACACATGGCGCTTCGCCTTGCGCGAGCCCACACCGGAAGGAATAAGGTCATCAGATTGCAGGGTCATTTCCATGGATGGCATGACCATATGACATCAGGTTTTAATTCTCATCACGATGGGACTCCGACCCGCGGCGTTTTATCTAGCGTGGCGGACAGTGTCATTTTAGTCCCACCTAACGATATCGATTGCATTCACGAACGGCTGTCGAGCGATAGCGATATTGCTGCGTTGATCCTTGAGCCAACGGGGTCTACTTTTGGTATGGTTCCGTTGGTTGATGGCTATCTTTCCGCGTTACGCGAATTGACGGAACGTTATGGGGTTTTATTGATATTTGACGAAGTCGTGACTGGATTTCGTGTGGCCAAGGGGGGGGCACAGGCGCACTACGGTGTGATGCCTGACCTGACAACATTGGCCAAGATTTTAGCGGGAGGGTTACCCGGTGCGGCGGTTGTTGGGTCTCGAGAAATACTGGCTGCGTTAGATTTTGATGCAATGGTAGCGGCGGGAAAAGAGAAGATTCAGCACCAGGGCACGTTCAATGCCAATCCGATTAGTGCTGTCGCAGGATCCACAGCACTATCTATTATTGAGGCATCGGATGTTAATGAAAAGGCTAATGCGTCAGGAGAAATTTTGCGTCAGGGGATGAATCAGGTTCTGCATCGTATGGGGATTCCCTGGGCGGCATATGGTGAATTCTCCGTTGTTCATCTATTTACTAATCCAGACAACAGAGGGATCGATCCGTCGTCATTTGATCCGCTCAAAATCCCTTGGCAGGAGTTAAAGAGAAATTCCTCCCACGCTGTTACTAAGTTGCGATTGGCTATGTTGGCAAATGGTGTCGAATTCAATGGCTTTCCTGGGGGAACAATCTCAGGAGCGCATAGCGAAGCAGATCTTCTGCTTACCATTGAAGCATTCGAGGAATCCCTGAACATGCTTCAGTCAGAGAACGAGATTTAGATGCTGATTATTCAATATCGAGACTCAGCAAGAGAATTACGATGATTGTCGATTCGCATGCGCATATCTTCGAGAAGTGGTCCGGTGCTTGTGGGTTACCCAGTCGTATGCTCCACTGGCGTTACATACAAAAAATTGTTACTCGGCCAGCTGCAAAAGTAATTCGGTTTCGGGATGGCGCTCCGGGTGATGCTTCTGTCTTATTCTCGGGGAATGGTTATTCGTGGTCAGAGCTCCGCGATGATGTCCAATTTCGAGTCGGAACCTATGGCCGGTTGGATTTTACGTTGGATGGGGAAGATTATTATGTGCAGTACATGCCGCCTGCCATGGCCGATATTGAATCGACACCTGAGTTCATGATTACGCAGATGAATGCTGCAGGGGTCGATCATTGCATTCTGCAGGCAGGATTCAGTTACGGCGCCATGAACGACTATAACGCGCTTGCTCAACATCAATTTCGCACGCGATTCTCCGGCCTTTTCCATGTTGACGAACCGAGGGCAAATGAAGAGAAATGGATGAATGAAGCTGAACGAGCATTTAAGCAATTAGGATTGCGTGGTCTGTATTATTCTCTGGAACAATTCAGTCGTTATAATTTTGATGTTTGGTTTAACGACTCGCGGTTTAACTCATTTTGGGAGATGATTGAAAGCCACGGGATTCCCGTTTTTATTGAGTTTTCAGCGATTCCGACTTACGACAAGGCCGGCTATTTAGATGTGCTCAAACGGTTCTCGACTCTTTCCAAACGTTTTCCTTCGATACGATGGTTGCTTGTTATGGCGCCCCCCATTCAGTATTTTGCAGAGGGTGATGCCTGGAATTTCCCCGCCGAAGTTGATGAGTTGTTCACCCGCGACAACATATTGCTTGAACTTTGTTATCCCATTACGTGGGGCGGGCGAGTTGATTACCCGTTCCCCTCCATACAGCGGTTGATCCGTAACCTGAGAGATCGTTATGGTGCAAGCAAACTGGTCTGGGGCTCAGATATGCCAAATGTAGAACGGTTTTGCACGTACAGACAGTCCATAGACTACATTAGAAATTATTGTGAGTTTCTTTCATCTGCGGAGAAAGATTGCATTTTGGGTGGGAATATATTGAATTTTCTTGGCGTGCCCAAAGTTGAATAATTAGCAAGCATAGGTGCAGTAATATCTGAGTTTTCCCGAGTGTGTAGGAGCGTGAATTGATGACAAACCTAGTTGGTCAACCAATCGAATTGATCGATACCCCGGTACCTCTGGTCCATCTTGATGCCTTGGAACGCAACATAGCCAAGATGAGCACGACTATTATCAACGAAGCAAAAGTTGGTTGGAGGCCTCATACAAAGTCGATGAAAAACCCCGATCTCGTCCAGTTGTGTCTTGATGCGGGTGCACACGGGATTACGTGCGCGAAACTAGGAGAAGCAGAAGTAATGGCGGCTGCAGGCATCAAGGATATTCTTGTTGCTAATGAGGTGGTTGGCGCTACAAAGATATCCCGACTTGTTAAATTGTGTGAAAAAGCCGATGTGAAGGTCTGTGTGGATAGTATAGATAACGTTCGCGAAATTGATCGAGCTGCAGCAGCAACGGGAGTGCGACCCCGCGTTCTTATTGAAGTTGATGTGGGTATGGGAAGGGCAGGTGTTAAACCCGGCCAACCGGCGGTTGCGCTTGCTAACGAGATTTCAGGGCTTGCAAATATCGACCTGGCGGGGTTGCAGACGTGGGAATCGCATACCTTGACGATAGTAGACCAGTCTGAAAAGAAGCGACAAATTCTCGCCGCTTTGTCGCTTTTAACCGAGAGTGCTGATCAGATTCGACAAGCCGGTATTTCACTGGAAATTATCAGTTGCGGGGGCACGGGTACATACTGGATCAGCGCTTTTGCACCCGGCATAACCGAAGTAGAAGCCGGGGGGGGTATCTATGGATGTGGCCGGTATCGGCGCGACTTTGGGGTTGACCTAGAGCCAGCGCTGACCATTCTGACAACGGTAACAAGTAGACCTGATTCAAACAGAATCATTTGTGATGCAGGTTTCAAGTCGAGCGGTAGAGGATTTGGCGAGCCAGAAATACTTGACTGTGGAGTAGTTGAGTCATTCAAGTTTTCCGCGGAACATGGTTCCATTTTTCTCGCCCAAGACAATCCGTCACCTCGCCCAGGTGACCAGATTGAATTTGTGCCAGGATATTCAGATGCAACTGTCTTCCTGCATGATTATCTTTATGGCGTTAGAGCTGGCCGCGTGGAAGTTGTGTGGCCAGTTGTCGGAAGAGGAAAGTTACAATAATTAGAGGTGCGTTGTGGATGCAATCCGATTAAGTGTTGGTTATTGATGCAGTGCTGTGGGTTGGAGGGTTTTAAGCGCATGCGGCCTTTCGAAGGCGCATGGTTTCTTCCTCGTTAACTGCCATCCGGACGCTGTCGATAGCGACTCCGTATTCTTCAAGCGCGCATTCCAGTGAGACTTTTTCATTTAAGACATCATCTAGCACGGAAGCGGGGTCGCGTTCAAACGGATGCCCCCACCCACCTCCACCGGCAAGTTGGGCGCGAAATGACTCTCCTTTTTTCAAAGTCATCATAAATTTCCCAGGCGGAACAGAGGGTGAATCGCTGTCAGGATTGAGTAAGTGACTAGCGTTAGCTCCTGCTTTTCCGCCATTCAGACCAAATGGACCAAATTTGTGCCGGTCACCGCGGACCTGTAAAACCGCCTCGTTTGCTTCTACAAGGCGGTATTCACGTTCTAAGCCAACCGCTCCCCTGAATTTACCAGCGCCTCCCGTGTCTGCCCGGAACTGGTAACGTTCAATGCGCAAGGGTTGCTCGACCTCGAGTATTTCAACTGGTGTATTTGAATAGTTGACAGCCAAGGATGAAAGGCCATCAATGCCGTCCTTATCCGGGCGCCCACCCCAGCCTGAAAAGAGAAATTCGAGACTCACAAAAGGGGCGCCGTCATCGGTATAGCCTGCGATCGTGACGCCATAGTCCCCCTGTACGCAGCAGGCAAAAACTTTGTCCGGTAGCATTTGCGCTAGGGCACCCCACACACAGTCAGTCACACGTGATGCCCCTAATCCACGGGCAGCGACTGGCGCTGGATGGGTGCAGTGAACAAAACTTCCAGGTTCAGCGATGACCGTAATCGGTCGAAAAAACCCCTCGTTATTTGGAATGCTCGGATCCATCACTGATCGGATGCAAGCGTAAACGCAAGAGACAGTAAATGAAAAAGGCATGTTAATAGAACCTTTTACTTGGGGATCGGTTCCTCTGAAATCGACAGTCAGTTCATCATTTGTTTTCATCAATGTGGCAGAAATCCTTATCGGATTTTCCTGAAATCCATCATCGTCGAGGAAGTCTTCGAATTCCCATTGTCCGTCGGGAAGTTCCAGTAGTTCAGCTCGAGTGAGTTCTTCTGCGTAATCGATCAGATCGAGAGTGGATGCACGAAGGGCGGCAACGCCGTAGCGATCAGCTAAGGCCTGCAATCCGCTCTCTCCGCGACGGCATGCTGCGATGCTAGCCATGATATCTCCGAGTACTTTTTGCGGAACCCGAACGTTTGCTCTCATGAGTTTCAGGAACATCTCGTCAAGTTGTCCTTCCTTAGCGATTTTCAGCGGTGGGATGCGAACACCTTCTTGGTAAATTTCTGTGTTGTCGCATGCATTTCCCCCAGCTACTCGGCCGCCAATGTCCGTGTGGTGTCCAATGGTGGCTGCGAAACCGATTAATGTGTCGCTCATAAAAATAGGTACGAAGATGTAAATGTCGGGTAGGTGCGTGCCGCCACCTAGATAGGGGTCATTCGTCGCAAAGACATCGCCAGGGAGAATATCGTCCTTGTAATCGGCAAGAATGCACTTCATTGTCGGAGGGAAGGAGCCCATGTGAAGTGGCAAGCATAGACCTTGTGCTATGAGGGCCCCGTCGGCATTGAGAAGTCCAGTTGAAAAGTCCAATGCTTCTTTGATAGGTAATGAACGTGCTGTGCGCACCATCGTAACTGCCATTTCATCGGCAATTGCGGTAAGAGCATTCTTAAGTAACTCAATTTTTATCGGATCACGATTAGCGTTGGGCACGACAATTTCTCCTCTCAGGTTGTTTCAAACGTAATGCGAACATTGTTTGCAGCATCGACGTGGGCAGTGGCTTCCGGAGGTACGACGATCGTCGCGTCGTATTCCTCAATAATTAGTGGGCCTGTAATTGGTGAGGATTCAAGTTCAGTTCGTGGGTATACGGGCGTGTCGAGCCATCCATGATCATTTCCGAAATAGGCATTACGGCTTGTATGTATCGTTTCAACAGGCTTTACGTGTTGTTGCTCGGCCTGGAACAGGTCATCCGGTGAGAAAGCCTCATCTGAGAGGCCGCGGGCACGTAACCGCACATTGACGATCTCTACAGACTCTCCTTCCAAGGAGCGGTACCCATAACTATTTTCGTGCTCTAGGTGGAAGGCATTTTCGAGTGTGATTAACAATGAGTCATCTCGCTGAACTCCCGGCATAGCCACGAGTATTTCGGAAGTTTGACCGGGATAGCGCATGTCGACAAAGCGATCTAGTTGGATTTGGTGCTTATCGAACCCCTCGCCAAGCAGGGTTTCCGTAGCTTCCTCCTCCATGCCGCCAAAAGTATTTTCCAGTTGTTCAGTATCGACTTTGGTCAGATCACGCCAAAAGGTCTGGACATATTGATGTTCAACGGTGGAAAGGAGTAGGCCTATGGCGCTAAAAACGCCGGGCGAAGGGGGAACGATAATGTTTGCCATGCTTGCTTCTCTTGCAAGGGTGGCAGCGTGGACCGGGCCACTGCCACCGAACGCGAAAAGTACAAAGTCGCCTGGATCCCGCCCGATCTCGCTCGATACGGCACGGACTGCCCGCACCATGGTTGAATTGACAATGGTATGAATTCCAAGCGCCGCATCTTCTGCGCTTAACCCTAGCGGCTCGCCAATAGTGTCTGAAACAGCACGCAGAGCCAGATTGCGATCTATTTTGAGCGCGCCACCTACCAGATACTTTGGGTTGAGGTAGCCCAGGACAACATTCGCATCGGTGACAGTTGCCGCTGTACCCCCTCGCTGATAGCACGCAGGTCCAGGATCAGCGCCGGCACTTTGAGGGCCAACCCGTAGAACCCCGCCCCGGTCTATCCAGGCGATACTCCCGCCGCCGGCCCCGATTTCTGCAAGATCGATCGCAGGCACTCGTAGCACATAACCGCCGCCACGAAGCAAACGGTGGCCAATATTGAGTTCGCCGCCGACTTCGTATTCGCTGGCAAGTCGGGGGATACCGTTCTCGATAAGACAGGTTTTAGCCGTTGTTCCACCCATGTCGAACGCGATGATGTTGTCAATGCCAAGATGCCTCCCTACGGCAGCGGCACCGACGGCTCCGGCCGCTGGTCCTGACTCAATAGCATAGACAGGTCGCTCCTTAACGAAGGCGGTTCGCACAGTGCCGCCGCTAGATTGCATGACGGTGATAGGTGCGTCTAGCCCCATTTCATGGAGTTGTTTCTCTAAGTTAGAGATATACCGGGCAACAACTGGCTTAATGTATGCATTGATTACAGTCGTACTGGTTCGCTCATATTCTTTTATCTCAGGCAGTACTTGGTAGGAGACGGAGAGCGTAATTTGTGGTGCGAATGTCGATAAATAATCTGCAATCAGCTGTTCGTGTATAGGATTTGCGTAGGAGTTTAAAAGGCAAATTGCGATCGATTCAACATTGTGCTCTAAAAGATGATTGACAGCCGTTTTTACGTTTGTCCAATCAAGTTCAGTAACGACATTGCCTCGATAGTCCACTCGTTCAGTTACCCCCATTCTCAGATAACGAGGTACAAGAGGTAGCGGTTTTTCAAAAGCCATGTTGTAGAGACGGGGGTAACGCAGTCGGCCTATTTCGAGAACGTCACGAAACCCGTCGGTTGTAATCAAGCCTACCTTCGCGCCAGTGCGGGTGATAACCGTATTAGTAGCCACCGTCGCTGCATGAACCAGGTGTCGTGCATCCTGTGTGGACACCTGACCATTCTTGATCATTTCGGCTAGTCCACTACAGATTGCGTCACTGTAGTCAACTGGTGTCGAGAGAATTTTACGAACAGTAAGGCGTCCGTTATTGCCAACCGCAACAATGTCGGTGAAGGTGCCTCCAACGTCAAAACCAATGCTTTGCATAAGATAGTGCCTAGATAATGTTTAATTCTTTGCCAGTTTCTCTGAATGCGTGGATACACACATCAATCTGTTGGCGAGTATGGGCAGCTGACATTTGAGTGCGGATCCGTGCTTGGTCATTTGGAACGACGGGGAATGAAAACGCAGTCACGTAGATGTTCTTTTCCAGTAACTTTTCAGCGAGATTTTGCGCGAGGGAGGCATCGCCGATCATGACAGGAATGATCGGATGATTGTCGCCAGTCAGATCGAAGCCTGCATGGGTCATCGATTCACGGAAATAGGCTGAATTTTCTAGAAGTTTACTGCGCGGTTCCGAGTCTTCCGCGACCATCTCTAGGGCGCGTAGAGTTGCGGTCACAATGGCGGGTGTTAACGAATTGGAGAATAGGTAAGGGCGCGATCGCTGTCGAAGTAGATCAATAATCTCGCGATTTCCTGCGGTATAGCCACCTGATGCGCCGCCAAGCGCCTTGCCAAGGGTGCCAGTAATGAGGTCGACTCGACCCATCACTCCACAATGTTCGTGTGTTCCGCGCCCACAATCGCCCATGAAACCAACCGCATGAGAATCATCGACCATGACTAATGCATCGTACTGGTCAGCGAGATCGCAAATTCCGTTCAGGTTTGCAATCACACCGTCCATGGAGAAAACCCCGTCGGTAGCAATGAGTTTAGTGGCGGCGTGAGCCGAATTGGCTGCCCGTAACTGTCGTTCTAGATCAGCCATGTCATTGTTCTCATAGCGGAACCGACTAGCTTTGCACAAACGTATGCCATCAATAATAGACGCATGATTTAAGCTGTCTGAAATCACCGCATCGTCAGGGCCCAGTAGTGGCTCGAAGAGTCCACCGTTTGCATCGAAGCACGAGGTATAGAGGATTGCATCATCCATGCCAAGAAAGTCTGCTAATCGTATTTCGAGTTCTCTGTGGATGTTTTGAGTCCCACAGATAAAACGCGCCGATGCTAATCCAAAACCATATGACTCAAGTCCAGTCTTTGCAGCCTGGATAAGTTCGGGGTGGTTGGATAAGCCTAAATAGTTATTTGCGCAAAAATTGAGGAACTGCCCGTCGTTTTGGATTTCGATATAGGCACCTTGAGGTGAGGAAATGATCTGCTCGGATTTATAAAAACCGCCTGCTCTGATTCCTTGAAGCGTATCGCGAACCTCTTGGTAAAACCGTTTTGGAGGTGAGTGGCTCATAGTGTTTTTGGCAGATTAAGTGCTCTCACACTACGTTTGAGGTTACAACTTCAGGGAATTGCGGGTCGCGCTGCTGCGGTTGATGCTCACTCTAGCTATTGAGATGTAATTTCGTTCGTGGGGTGAGTGATATCATGCAGCGACTTCTAGTGAGTATAAGTAAAAATTATACCAATTAACGACAGGAAGTTATAATCGAAACGATCTATGTGGTCTAGCCCAACTCGTTATGTGATTGTTAATCAGTGCGGACTGTTGTCAGATTAAGAGCAAGCCAGGATGGGTGAGCTCTGTGACAGGCAGTCTCGTTAATGGACAATAGTCCAATCGCGAACCAATTTCCGTTTTGAGACGTTGTCGCTAAGGACCGGTATATCGAATGCGCCGTCGTGCAGTTCGGTGAGGAGTTTGCCTAGGTCATATACCGTCTCCAGATATTCTTTTGTAACGATAATGGACTGATTGACAGTGCCAAAGAAACAGATATTCGGAGGCAGATACCAATCAGCGTCTCTTTCTGGGCGGGGCAAGGTGAGGTTGATTCCCACAACGGTCGCGAGGCCTAGGTTCTCATAAGTCCAGGCATTCGGCATGATCATTGCCTCAAGGAATGGGGCGTGCCTGAGATGACCTTCGAAGTCACGGTATTTTGTGCTGGATGTTTGTTGCGTTCTTATAACCGGCAATCCAGTGGTAGTTTGAATTCCCATCAGATAGGCTAGTGATTCGAAGATGTAGCCTTCGTTGTAGAGTTGTTGGACGTATCCGCGGTTGGCATCGGATTCGTAATATGACGCGAGTGTGGTGTTCTTTCCCTGGCTGCGGACTTGGCGGATGGTGTTAGCCGGGTGACACTGGGCCACTCGACCGGTAAGTTCGCGATGATGTATCGCTATGTCCATGTGCAGTAAGTCGGCAAACTGCCGCAGCAATAATTGGCTCATCAGGCCCGAATCCTGGGGTTCAGCTATGTCAAGTCTAGGATTCATTAGATGGTTGCCCGATCAGAACGTTGCTAGGTAGCGTTTGTGTTTTGTCGTTTGTTATCCTGGTTACTCATTTTTCTTGTTTCGTGCAATATTTTATTTCGTTCGGAAGGTTTTAATTTCATTAATTCTAGTGCAAGAAATCCGATCATTTCGGATCGATTCATGTCAAATCTCTTGAAGTAAGCGGAATCAATTGTGGTCGGTGACTCGCCGAGAACAACGGCAATTTTCATCACCATTTCGGTCGAGATAGGCATATTGCAAGACAGCATTTGTGATACTGCGCTTTGTGAAATACCTAGCACGCCTGCAAGCTGTTCCTGCGTCATGGACATTTCTATGCGTTTCTTGGCCCACAATCTGGAAAATCGAGCGGCAATGCGTTTATCGTTTTCGGTGCTGGTCTTAGGCAATGCAAGTCCTTTTTATTAGGGTTGATTAAAAGTCCCGCGTAGCCTAGCGACGCATTTCAGAATGTCAATAGTTTAAGCGTGGGTGATGATGCCCGCCTTTGAGGGACCATGAACGTATCTGATTTAATGCAAGAGTCGCCGAGTAATGGGTTTTGCATTATCCGAAGTATGCCGCCATGAGGGATCGATTAACCGGCGCCGAGAGCCGGTATAAAGTGGATCTCGCTATCACTTTGAAGGGGTTCATAGAGCCCGCGACGGACGATTCTGCCATCCACTGCGACGGCAATCCCTTTTCCCAGTTGGTCGTTTTTTATTAACAAACCCACTAGGTTGGGGTAAAGGCTTTCAAGGGCCTGAATAACTTCGCGCACGTTGGCGCCGTTTACTGCTACTTTTTCCGTCCCACCGGTCATTTCGCGCATCGGGTGTGGAATCCAGGCGATAGGCAAGGATGATGCTCCTAGTGGGTTGCAGAATTTAACTTATCGAGAATCTTGGCGGGCGTCATGGGCAACGTGTTCATGCGAATGCCTGCCGCATCGTATAGCGCATTGGCAATCGCGGCGGCAGGTGGGACAATGGGTACTTCTCCCACGCCCCGCACGCCATACGGGTGTCCTGGGTTCGGGGTTTCTAAAATGACAGCCTCTATATTGGGGACATCCAGTATCGTTGGCATTCGATAGTCCAGCAGACTGGTGTTTTTAAGGTGCCCGGCCTCATCATAGAAATACTCCTCATTCAATGCCCAGCCGATACCCTGGACCGTGCCGCCTTGAATTTGGCCTTCTACATAGTCGGGATGGACGGCTTTGCCGGCATCCTGAAAAGCGGTATAGCGCAGGATATCGACCTTCCCAGTTTCGGTATCAACGGCGAGATCGACCAAGTGGGCGGTAATCTGGAATCCAACGCCTTCAGGTGAGGCCAACGCCCGCGCCGCGATGGGCCCCCCTGTGCCATCTAGTTTTCCGGCCAACTCCTTGAAGGTAAAACATTGCTGGATATTGGCTTTGTTCAGAAAGCGGCCGCAATCGATAAGGACATTGTCAGTGGCAATTTGCCAGATAAGGGCAGCCCTTTCGGCCATCTGGGCCAGTATGTCCTGGGCCGCCTGGTAGACCGCGATGCCCGTGGCAAATGTGGTGCGACTAGCCACCGTCTGAAACGAGTATCCTACCGAGGCTGTGTCACCTACGCTGGGGAAGATATCACTGGGCTCAATGCCTAGTGCTTCGGCGGCCTGCATGGCCAATGTGATACGAGTGCCACTCATGTCTGGGCTGCCGGAGCACAGTTGGACCGTCCCGTCCGAATTCACCATCAGATCCGCGCTGGATGGAAGTCCCGCGCCAAACCAGAAGCCGTAGGCTAAGCCGCGACCGCGATTGGGACCGCCTATGTCCGACTGATAGTGCGCATGATTTTGGACTGCCTTTAGGATTTCGACGCCACCAATTTCAGGACAGGGAAATCCAAGTACCAGCCGATCGCCCGTTGTGAGCGCGTTGCGCAGACGAAATTCTACAGGGTCCAATTTCAATTCCCGGCACAATTCATCAATCATGGTCTCGACGGCAAAATTGGAAGGCGTTGCGCCCGGTGCACGGTAAGGCTTGACCTTGGGCTTATTGACCAGCACATCGTAGCCTTCAATCTTTACATTGGGGATGTTGTAGCGCGTCAGTGCGGTCGACACGCCGGGCGCTACCGGACCACCAGAGTACGCGCCGGCTTCGTAGGCGCCATGGAACTCAGCGGCAACTAATGTTCCGTCAGTCTTTACGCCTAAACGTGCCTTAATATACGTGCCCGAACTCGGACCGGTTGCGCGAAGTGTCTCCGCGCGGTTCATTACCATTTTTACAGGTCGACCTGATTGTTTTGATAGCACCACTGCGAGGGGATCAATATAGATAGAGTCCTTGCCACCAAATCCCCCACCGATTTCCAGAGGGATGACGGTGATTGCACTCATCGGCAGTTCAAGAACCAATGCCAGTTGGTCTCGTATAGCAAATTGGCCCTGAGTGGTTGTCCAGATTGTGACCATTCCGTTGGCGCCCCATTGGGCGGTGACAATATGCGTCTCTATGTAGCCTTGATGAACGGTCTCGGTCGTAAACTCTCTTTCGATGATGACGTCGGCTTGGTCGAATCCGGTGCTCACATCGCCCATGGCCAGTTCAAGTTTGCTCGCGTTTGGCAACGCTTTCTCAGTGGGGGCAAGAAACGCGCCCGGGAGAAAGTTATCGTGTAGTACGGGCGCGTTATCGGCCATAGCCGAGCGCACATCCATCACGGGGTCCAGTAGTTCGTAGGCGACCTGTATTAGATTCGCCGCTTCCTCGGCAATGTGGGCATTGTCGGCAGCAACCGCAGCCACAGCGTGGCCATCATAAAACACCTTTTCTCGCGCTATACAATTGTCCGCGACATCCTGCATGTCGATCTGACCTGATTCACCGGCATCGATAACGTTGCTGGCGATTTTGGGAAAATCGGCAGCCGTGACAACGGCATGCACGCCGGGAAAGGCCGCGGCATGAGAGGTATCGATCGACTTGATTCGAGCATGGGCGTGTGGGCTACGCAACACTTTGCCGTGCAACATGCCAGGCAGATGGAAGTCATCCCCAAACTTTGCTCTGCCGGTGACTTTGTCGTGTCCATCTGGGCGTATTGGTGTCGTGCCAACAACCCGAAGATTTTCTGGAATGACGTAATCGTTCACAGTGCTCGCTCCCGTAGAATTAGG
>CAJQRU010000115.1 GCA_905612355.1 uncultured Gammaproteobacteria bacterium | reverse complement strand
AAATGGATTCCGATAAACGCAACGTGAAACCCACAGGCGAAAAATCCAATCATCAGCAGAATAAACCCCCGCTGAGAAAATGCTTCCCGGACCGCCTCGCTAATACTCTGACCTGTTGCCGCTTCACCTCGAACCTCCGGATTCGAGGGCAACAGAACGGCAAACGAGATCATCAAAAGCGATATAAAACTGAGATAAACCAGGGCATCACTCCAGCCGAAGCTGCTGATCATGCCTTGCGCCATGGGAGAAAAAATGAGCTGCCCCGTCGAGGTTGCCGCTGTGCCAACGCCCATCACCAATAGTCTGCGTTCTGGACCCACCACTTTAACCATCGCCGCAATAGCAAGGTTAAACGCTACAAATGCACTGCCAAGACCCATTAAAATACCGCCGGAGATATGCAGCATCAACACTGAATCTGCAGTGGACATGCCCCACAGCCCCAAGGCATAGAAGACAGCTCCCGCACTGATGACCCACGACGCTCCATAGCGATCAGTCAAAGCGCCCGCAAACGGCAATAAGATACCCCACAACAAATTCTGAATGGCCATTGCCAGAGCGTAAGTCTCTCGAGACCATGATAGAGATGAAGACATAGGCTCCAGGAAGAGACCAAGAGTGCCTCGAGTCCCCATTCCGATAACCGCAATCATGCACCCAGCGACCATTACCACCGCAGGTGTGCGCCACTTTCTTTCGTCTATTACCATTAGAAATTAGATTCGCCTTTCAATAGGTCGCGCCCACTCCGTCAAACATTAAAAACTCCCGCAACACGCGGACTCGAGAGGTATTATAGGTCGCTGCCTTAATGACAACGAAACTAGACGTTAGTCAACAATAAATATTGAGAGGGATTCACAAGAGGTGTCCGCCGTTAGCGTTGATTAACTACTGCCCTCCTCAAACCTCACTCGTCCCTGGGATGAGCTGCCTTCGGAGAGGACTCAGCCCTCCTTCGGGCCATCAGGGTATCTAACCAATCGGGATCCATCTCTGGAACAGAAGAGAGCAATAGTTCCGTGTAAGGCGCATGCGGAGGGGAAAGAATATCAGCCTTCGGTCCTTTTTCTACGATCACTCCCTGATGCATCACCACAACATTGTCGGCAATCGCCTTAACGGTTGCCAAATCGTGGGTAATAAATAGATAGGACACAGCGAGATCAGACTGCAACTGTTCAAGCAGTTTGAGAATGTCTTCTGCTACCAATTGATCTAACGCCGATGTGACCTCGTCACAAATGATGAGATCAGGCTCTGCCGCCAATGCACGAGCAATGCACACGCGCTGTTTCTCGCCACCGGACAACTGCTCAGGAAAGCGATCCATATACTCCGTTGGCAACTCGATTTGCTCAAGGAGTTTCCCAATACGAGCCTTCAGCGCTTGCCCTTTCAAACCAAGGTAAAACTGTAGCGGCCGGCCGATGACTTCGCTCACCCGTTGCCTTGGATTCAGCGCGACATCAGGCATCTGGTAAATCATCTGAATCCGTTGTAGATCATCCTTGTTTCGTTTAGACAACGACGCAGGCAACTGACGCCCTGCAAAAAATACTCGGCCCTGTGTGGGTGGAAGCAACCCAGTAATGACGCGCGCAAGTGTGCTTTTCCCACTGCCTGATTCGCCAACGACCGCCACGGTTCGACCCCGCTCAACCTGCACATCGATGCCACACAATACGTCGACCTGCGTGCCTGGATAACGTGCCGTTACCCCTTCGACATTCAGAACCACATCCGTCTTCTCTGCCACAACCCGTTTATTACGGCTAGATCGCACTGATAGCAGTCGCCGCGTGTAATTCTCCTGTGGATCAGCCAATAACTCTCGAGTGTTACCCTCCTCGATCAAACTCCCGTCCCGTAACACCATGATGCGATCTGATACCTGAGCCACCACCGCGAGATCGTGCGTAATATAAATAGCGGCAGATGCTCGGGCACGAACCGCCTCCTTGATCGCACTCAATACTTCAATCTGAGTGGTCACATCCAGTGCTGTGGTGGGCTCATCGAACACCACGATTTCGGGTTGGCAACCCATCGCCATCGCGGTCATCATCCTTTGCAGTTGTCCACCCGACACCTGGTGCGGATAACGCTGCCCGATATGATCCGGATCAGGCAATTGCAACTGGCGAAAAAGCTGACGCCCTCTTTCCTGCGCCTCATGCTTTTTTAATCTACCGTGCTGCACCGGGGCTTCGACAAATTGATCCATCAACGAATGGGCTGGATTAAACGCGGCGGCTGCACTTTGCGCCACGTAAGACACTTGTACACCGCGCAATTTACGCAATGCGGGTTCGGGCAAATTAACCAGTTGCTGTCCACCCAGCACAATGGACCCCGATCGAATGCGACAACCAGGTTTGGTATAGCCGAGCGCTGCCAGCCCTAACGTCGACTTGCCTGCCCCGGATTCGCCAATCAGTCCGACCACCTCACCCTGCTCAAGACTCAGGCTGAGGCCCTTGACGATTGGCTGCCAAGCCCCCCCGACGTCGGCCTCGATCACAAGATCTTTAATCGTGAGCAAGTGTGATTCCACGGCAGCACCTTAACCAATGTGTCCCCGATTTAATAGGGTCGATTCCACACTGAATCCAATACTCTACTCATCCTGAACCCATACACGTAGCCAAACCACTTTTCCCTGAAGCCTGTCAACATCCGAGTAACGATCAGTCAACCCAACCTTTCCAGATTATCAGCGATGGTTTCACCCACCTCTGACAAACGATATACCAGATAGCACTCAGTCAGCATTCGATTGAACTCACTCATTGAATCCTCGGCGCTTCCCACTGGCAACTCTGCAAAACTATTCCTCCCCTTCGTTATTGCCTTCCTGACTGGTTAGACCAAACAACTCAAATATATTCACCTGCCTGACGATCGCCGTATACTGCGTTTTCCGTCACTCAGTTCAGCAAACACCGCATGCCCAGACTCGAAGGTAAGCGCGCCGTTATCACCGGTGCGGCGAGCGGCATCGGCCAGGCGTGTGCACGACTCTTTGCAGCAGAGGGCGCTCGAGTGACCCTTTGTGATATCAATACGGATGCCGGTGAATGCACCGCGGAGGAAATCCGCAGGAAGGGATTCGACGCGACTTTCAAACAAACGGATGTGGGCGATGAATCCTCCATGCGAGGGGCCATCGATCACGTGATTAAAAATCACGGTGGCCTCGACATTCTCTACAACAATGCCGGTGGAGCTACTGCCGCTGACGGACAGGTCATCGACATGGATATCGATGAGTTCTGGCGAACCATTCGGGTCGACCTATTTGGCACTTTCCTCGGTTGCCGCATGGCGATCCCACACCTAGTAAACGCTGGCGGCGGTTCTATTATCAACACAACATCTATCCGCGCCCTGATCGGCACTGCGGGTGCAGATGCCTACACCAGTGCCAAAGGTGGCGTCATCGCGCTGACGCGCGCACTGGCGCTGCAATGGGCGCCCTCCAGGATTCGAGTCAACGCAATCTCTCCCGGTGTCATATTGACCCCACGGGTGAAGCGCATGCTACGCGAAGATGACCCCACTCGAGTCAAGACTCCGTTGGGGCCGAGCCTCCCTGAAGACGTGGCTCCCCTGGCACTTTATCTCGCCAGTGACGAATCTCACCAGGTCACCGGAAGTGTTTTCCCTATGGATGGCGGGGCAAGCGAGGTCTAAATGAAACCGCTCACGTCTCGCCAAGTGATTCTGGCCAGTCGGCCAATAGGCGCACCACAAGCGTCTGATTTTTCAATCAACGAAAAACTTCTAAATGCCCCCGAGGCGGGTGAAATCTTACTGCGAACCATTTATCTGTCACTAGACCCCTACATGCGCGGCAGAATGAACGCAGTGACTTCGTATGCGCCCTATGTGCAAACTGGCGAGGTGATGGTAGGAGGCACCGTCAGTGTTGTAGAGGCATCTAACTCGCCTGATTTCACTATCGGTGACTTTGTTGTTGGTTACACCGGTTGGCAAACCCACGCACTGCACGATGGTACCGACTTACGCAAACTAGACCCGGGCCAGGCACCTATTTCGACTGCTCTTGGCGTATTGGGGATGCCAGGGCTAACGGCTTATGCGGGCTTACTGGATATCGGCCAACCCAAGGCGGGCGATACCGTAGTTGTGTCGGCCGCGACGGGAGCCGTGGGTAGTGTGGTTGGACAAATTGCCAGAATCTCTGGATGTCGAGTAATCGGTATTGCCGGCGCGCAGGAAAAATGTCGCTACGCAGTAGACGAGTTGGGTTACCACGCCTGCGTTAGTCACCACTCATCCGACCTAAAGAGCCAATTGGCCGAGGCTTGTCCTGATGGAGTCGATGTCTATTTTGAAAATGTGGGGGGAAGCGTATTTGATGCGGTCTTCGATCACTTGAATGTTGCCGCGCGCATGACGGTGTGCGGCATGATTTCCCACTACAACGAAACCGCACGCTCCGACGAACCGGACCGACTTCCCCGCGTAATGAGGGCCATACTGACACGACGTCTAAAAATACAAGGCATCATTGTCTTTGATTATTCCCACCGAGAACCCGATTTTCTCGCCGATGTCGGCCGCTGGATTCGAAACGGGGAACTTCGTTACCGGGAAGACATTGTCGACGGCATCGACAATGCGGTGTCAGCATTCCAAGGCCTTTTCACCGGAAAAAACTTCGGCAAACTGCTGATCCGTGTTTCCGACGACCCTACCCTTGGCTAACCGAAGACCTCGGAACTTTCACATAGCAGACCCCAATCATGTCACTTTCCGATTATCGAAAAGTTTTGGTTACCGGCGCATCCAGTGGCATCGGTGAAGCTGTGGTTCGTCGTCTAACCAGTCATCACCTTGAGGTCCACGCATTGGCCCGTCGGCAAGATCGCCTCTCCGAACTTGCGAGTGCCACGGGCTGCATTCCCTTAGCCCTCGACCTAAGGGACACCGATGCGCTCTACGACACACTCCAGAGCACTGAGTACGATGTACTCATCAACAACGCGGGTTTAGGTCGCGGTTACGACTCCTTGGCAGCAGCCAGTCGAGAAGACATTAGCCGCACGATAGAAACCAATGTGACCGCCGCCATTCATGTTATCCATGCATTACTGCCCGGCATGGTCGCCCGTCAGCGGGGACACCTGGTGAACGTCGGTTCCATTGCGGGACTATACCCAATGCCGGCGGCTCTTTACTCAGCCAGCAAAGGCGCACTGCACCTATTATCCCAAGGGCTGCGCATGGAACTTAAGGGAAGCGCTGTTCGTTGCACTGAAATCTGCCCCGCTCGAGTGCGTACGGAATTTTTTGACACCGCCTTTGATGATCCAACAAAAGCAGCACAAGCGACCGCGGGTTTTGAATTACTGGAACCCAACGATATTGCTGATGCAATCTTATATGCCCTGGACGCGCCATGGCGCGTCAACGTCAGCACTATTGAGATCACTCCGACCGAACAATATATCGGTGGCGTCTACATCGAACCGGTCGGACGGTAATACTGGGCGTAACGAACTGAGCACAATGTACTCCCTCGTGACGCCAACGGGCGCTGCGAGTCGTGCAACCTTAGCAACACTCACAAACCCAGTCGATCGGGTTTTGTTTAACGGATAATCGAATGAAATGGTTACGTAACTGGCTGTTCGATAAGCTCAACAAGCGTTTTTTCTTTGGCTGGGTCATCCTCGCGACCACTAGTTTCAGCATGATCGGCACTGGACCCGGTCAATCTCACCTAATCGGCCTTTATTTCGATCCCATCGGCAAAGAGATGACCTCCTTTTTTGCCATCGATTGGATGCAGTCCAATCGCCAGACGGCGCTCGCCTACGCTTATGGAGTCGCCACCTTCCTTGCCGCCTTTCTTCTCCCCAAGATGGGAAAACTCCTGGATCGTCATGGCCCCGCCGCCATGTTATGGATTGTTCTTGGCTGCCTGGGCCTAACTGCCTTACTGTTTAGCCTAGTCACCGACTGGGTGACGATTGCCATTGGGTTTGGGTTTCTACGATTCCTGGGACAAGGTGCCTTGATGCTAGCCTGCGTCAACATGGTGTCTCAATGGTTCGATCGACGCAGAGGATTGGCGTTGGGCATCATGTCGCTTGGATTTCCGATCTCAATGGCGGTTCATCCCCCGTTGTGCCAGTGGTTAATGGGTCTGGTCGGCTGGCGAACCTCATGGTTATGGCTTGGACTGAGTACACTAGTTTTGTTTCTGCCGGCCGCTTTACTCCTCGCACACAGCAAGCCAGAGCCGCTCGGCCTGCAGCCGGATGGGAATCAGCGCAAACAGACAGCCGATGCCACAACCCCTGTCTGGGGGTTGACCCGTCTCGAAGCACTACGCACACCTGCCTTCTACATCATCACCGTCGGCCTATTCTGCCTCTCATCGCTGGTGACAACGCTTCATGTCTTTTTCAAGAGCATTCTGACGACCCATGGCTTAGATGCACAAGTCGCAACCATGATGTTCACTATCAGTGGCATCACGGCCGCCATATCGATGCCAATCGTTGGACTCATGCTGGATCGCTGCCGCACAGACTGGATGTTCTGTGGCGGACTCATCATCATGACCGGATCATTGATTTCGATTACGCTGGTCAAAGATTTATCCAGCGCCATAGTGTTCGCCATCATTTTCGGACTAAACAACGGCGTTACCATGACATTTTTTGGTTTTCTGTGGCCACGTTACTTTGGGAGAAAACACCTTGGCAGCATACAAGGCGTCGGCCAAATGGTGGGCATCATTGGCGCCTCAATCGGTGCGATACCCCTTGCCATCGCGATCGATCAGTTCGGTGACTATGATCTCACTTTACAAGTGCTGGCTGTGTTACCCGTTGCAGCTGCGGTGCTGGCACTTTTCTTACGCCACCCTCAGACCGGCCACGCAAAAACTCACTAGAAGTGATTGAACTGTTCATGGACTTGCCTGGTGACGCGCGACCAGATATAGCCCCGTGCCAACCAATGCGACGCCCGCTAGCACATGAACAGTCATTTGATCCCCCAGCAACAACACGCTGAGTAAAACACCTGAAATCGGCGAAACAAAGTTGAAACTGGCGATGACACTGGTGGAGTAGCGTTTCATCAAATACGTGAGCAGCATAAATCCCAGCCCCGCCACCACCAGGCCCTGATACACGATTCCAGCGATCGGCGCCAGGCCCACTCGCTCCCAGAGAATGTTTTCGCTCATGAATGCTGCCACACCAAACACGGGCACCGAAATAACCATCTGCCATAGCACCACGCGGACCTCATCCATTCGTTGCAACAAACGGCCCGTGTAGGCCAGACGCCCCCCGAGTAACGCGGCACTGAGAAATACCAATCCGCTACCAACGCCAACCGCTGTAGCCCCATCAAGGGAGCCACTTTGAAGAATGACCACCGCCGCGCCGAGGAAGGCAACGGCCAACCCAATAATTCGCTGCCGAGTCAGGCGATCACCAGCGACCAGAAGATGTGCCCAAAGGGCTACAAATATCGGATTGGTGGCCATCAAAATAGAACCAATGGATCCGCTGGTATGTTCAAAACCGATGTTCATCACACCGATTTGAATAGAAAAAAAGATACCGAGCAGAACCAACCACCACCATTCTGATCGTTTAGGGCGCATGGGAATACCACGAAACCCGGCCCACAGTGCGACGCAAACAACCGCGAGACTAAAGCGAAGGAAAGCGGTCCACATGGGGGGAAAGGCTTCGAGACTTAATTTGATGGCGACCGCATTCCCACCCCACAACGAATGCACCGCCACAGCAAGGACAACCGTACCCAAAGACAACTTTGACCAGGGTGCCGCCCCAGCAGATTCTTCAGACTTCAAAGGTCAGGGCAACGTAATACGTCCGCCGTCGGCGACGAAAGTCTGCCCGCTGACGAAACTGGCCTTCTCAGACAGGAGAAACACGATGGTCTCTGCAATGTCCTCTGGTTTTCCTAAACGTTTGACAAACGCTTCCTGCCGCATCACATCACGCGAATCGTCATCCATGCCGGCAATCATGTCAGTCTCAATAAGCCCGGGTGCGACGCAGTTGACTCGAATTGTCGGCCCCAACGCTGCGGCGAAATTGCGCGCCATAGCCACGACAGTCGCTTTAGAAGTACTGTACGCAATGGCGAGCGGTCTAGGCCTTAACCCGGCAACCGAGGCGAGACACACAATCCCACCGAAGCCGCGCTCAATCATGCCGTCCTTGACCGCCATGATCGGAATAAATGTGCCTTCAACGTTGGTCGTCATCATGTGTCGGAAACTCGCCAAATCGAGCTCCGAATGATGCTCCTGCACCGCTACCCCTGCATTTGTCACAAGAAATGCAATAGGCCCTAGTTCGTCGGCGACCGCCGCAATCATTTTACCCACGGCGAGTTCTTCCGCGACACTGGCCTGATAAATCGCACCGTCTCCCCCAACTTCCCTAACTCGAGTCAACGTCTCGAGCGCGGCCGCCTTGTCGTTGATGTAATTGATGGCCACACGGGCCCCCTGACGGGCAAGGGCAATACAGGTCGCACGCCCAATTCCACGCGACCCCCCCGTCACCAGCGCGACACGCGAATTAAACTCTGTTGACATCTCTATAATCCCGATGAGGTATGTGGCCAATATTCTACGGCATGCACTTGAACTCTCGGGCGACACAGCGTAAACAGGTGTGCCGCGAGAAGCACTAAAAGACTACACGTGTGTAATAAGCACACAGCCATCACCCATAATAGATGACTAACAACGCAATGAATGACATCACTTCTCTTGTGAACGACCTGTCGCGCTGTTATGCCAGCGCTGTCCACGACGTTTTGCGGACCATGGGCTATGGCAACTGTGTGCTTCCGCCGACTATCCGGGCGCTTGACCCGACGCGGCGAATTGCCGGAGAGGTCTATACCATTTCGGGTTACATAGACCAATCGCTTTCTCGGCATGACTCACTGCTGATGTGGTCGCGCGTCCTGTCCCGCGTTCCTGGAGACAAAGTGCTGGTTTGCCAACCCAATACCAAGGCCGTTGCCTTGATGGGTGAGCTATCGGCCCGCGCACTTATGGTAAAAAAGACACGCGGCTATATCGTGGATGGGCACTGCAGAGACACTGATATGATTCTTGAGATGGGGTTTCCAGTCTACTGTGAATACAATACACCGGCCGACATTGTCGAACGCTGGCGTTACGATCGTCTGGGTGAACCTGTCACTATAGGCACCGTCACCATCCACAGCGGCGACTGGATCGTAGGTGACCGAGACGGCGTGGTCGTGATTCCCAAAGAGATCGCGACTGAAACGGTCAGGGAGACGATGAAAGTAATGAACACCGAGAGCGATATGCGCGCGGCTATTGTCGGGGGCATGGACCCGGAAGCGGCGTATCTGGAATATGGCAAGTTCTAACCGCAAACAAGAACATTTTTTGATATGACCTATTTTGATATGACCTATTTTGATATGACCTATTTTGATATGACCTATAAGGATGACACCCGATGAAGCTACTCCGTTTTGGCCCTAAAGGCGCTGAGAAACCTGGCCTGTTAGATGCGAACAACCAAATTCGAGATCTTTCGAGCATTATCCCCGATCTCACAGGCGACACGGTGGACCCAGGCACAATAGCGCGCCTGTCAGCACTAGATACCGACACCCTGCCACCGGTGGAAGGCGCTCCTCGCATAGGCCCGTGTATCGGTAACGTGGGTAAGTTGGTGTGCATTGGTCTCAATTACAGCGATCATGCTAAGGAAACCGGATCTCCGATTCCCACTGAACCCATCGTATTTATGAAAGCGACCAGTTCAATCAATGGACCAGACGATGACATCGAACTGATGCGTGGGTCGGTCAAGACTGATTGGGAAGTGGAACTGGGCTTTGTTATCGGCCGCGAAACTAAATATGTCACCGAAGCGCAAGCGCTCGATCACGTGGCGGGGTATTGCATTGTCACCGACGTTTCCGAACGCGAGTGGCAACTAGAGCGACAGGGCAATTGGTCAAAGGGGAAATCGGGTGACACTTACGGACCGATTGGACCGTGGCTGGTAACACCCGATGAGATCGGTGATCCACAATCTCTGGGCTTGTGGTTAGATGTGAACGGCACACGGCACCAGGACGGCAACACCAACACGATGATTTTTCCTGTTAGCAAGATCATCTCTTATCTGAGCGAATGCATGAGCCTTCAACCCGGCGACGTCATTGCCACCGGAACCCCGCCTGGGGTCGGCATGGGAATGAAGCCACAGGTTTTCCTCCGGGCGGGGGATACCATGCGGGTTGGCGTCGAGGGATTAGGCGTTCAAGCGCAGCGGATAGTTGACGCCTGAGTCCTGGGACCGTGCCCACCAGCCATCTACGAACTAATCGAAAGGAATGACATGTCGAACGATCGTTATTTTGTGACCGGCGCTATGGGGTGTATCGGCGCATGGGTTGTGCGGACCCTGGTTCAGGAAGAAATGCCCGTGACGATTTTCGATCTGAGCGACAACCGACACCGGCTTGAACTCGTCATGCCCGCCGCAGCACTCGACAAAGTGGATTTCGTACGCGGTGACATCACCCACACCGAGACGGTCAAATCTGCACTGGTAGATTCAGGTGCCAACCATGTCATCCATTTAGCAGCGCTGCAGGTACCGTTCTGCAAGGCCGACCCGCCGCTCGGTGCGGCGGTTAACGTGGTGGGCACTGTGAACATGTTTGAGGCTGCCAAGGCCGCGGGCATCAATCATCTTGTCTTCGCCAGTACGGCCGGCGTCTACGGCAAGAAAAGCACCTACGAAGAACGATTGATGGATCACGATTCACGCCTGGATCCTGTCAATCATTATGGCGTCTTCAAACAAGCCAATGAAGGAACAGCTCGCATTTACTGGCAGGACGACAGTATTGGGAGCATTGGGCTTCGCCCCTACACCGTCTACGGCCCCGGTCGTGATCAAGGCATCACCTCGACGCCGACCCAAGCCATGCTGGCAGCGGTTCGCGGTGAGCCATACCACATCAGCTTCGGTGGCTACACCGGCTTTCACTACGTCAGCGACGTCGCCAAACTGTTCATCCAAGCCTCGCAGATCGCCTTCAAAGGGTCTGAGGTCTTTAATATCGGTGGCGCGGTGGCCCACATGAGCGAAGCCGTTGAAGCGATCAAGGCCGTTATCCCTGAAGCGCTCGTGACCCACGAAGAAACACCACTGCCATTCCCCGATGGCCAAACGGACGAAGAGCTGCGTGCTTTATTGGGTGATGTTCCAGACACTTCGCTTGCGGATGGCATCCGCGAAACGATCGTGCATTTTCAGCGTGCGGTTGGCGACGGCCGACTCAGCGCCAGTAGTTAATGCACTTGGATCATGCCTCTCGCCCTGCCAGTCAATCCCCGAAGGTGCGGCATAACAAACCGCCATCGGCGATGATTACTTCGCCGCTGATAAAGGCACCGGCCTCGCTGGCGAGCATCAGGACCGGCCCGACCATATCGGCAACCTGACCCCATCGCTTGAGTGCGGTGGAATCCGAAAACTGCTGCTTTTCCTCCTCGTTAAGCAGGCTCATCGGCATATCAGTGAGGACTGGACCAGGCGCTAAACAGTTAACTGTTACGCCGGCGGGCCCGAGCTCCAAGGTTTGTGCGCGCATCATGCCGACCAGGCCAGCCTTGGTTGCCGAATAAATACCCCGGGCATGGTTGGAGGAAAAAGCCATGATACTGGAGGTATAAATCACCCGACCCCACCCTCTGGCCACCATCTGTGGTGCCAGTGCTCTGGTCAAACGCATCTGGCTTGTGAGATTTAATTCGATCATCGCGTCCCAATTGGTGTCGGTCGTCTCCACCAATGTCTGGGGGTGATTGGCGCCGGCGTTGTTAATCAGAACATCCACTGCGCCAAAATCACGCAGCACCGCCTTCGCCAATTCATCCACGTCGGCTCGATCCAACATATCCACTGGGTAATATTCAACCCGTCCCGTGACGGCCCCACGGATCTCATCCGCGGCTAACTTCAAATCCTTTTCGCTCCGCGCTGTCATCACGACATCAGCACCCGCTTCGGCTAACCCTCGGGCAACCGCTCGCCCAATGCCACGGCTTGCTCCGGTGATCAATGCCACGCGGCCATCAAGACTAAACAGGTTTTCGTACATGATGCTCGTTTATCCTCCTTCAACGGTCGATTGAGTCATAAAACCCTGGGCATCGCTAGGCTCCACCCTTTACGCCGACCTCACAGCCCGCCTACTAACGCTTAGCGCGTTAAAAGAGGAGGGGTTTTGCGATGCCAGTCGGTTTCTGATTGGTAAGCATACCCCGCCCTGAATAAAACCCCTTCCTCAAAAGGCCTGCCGTTCAATAGCATGCCAATCGGAAGCCCCTCGGATGACAACCCGCAGGGAACGGATAAACCGGGCAGACAGGCCCATGAAAAAGGAAAGGTGAAGCGCGTCAAATGATGCGTGGTTGCCAACATATTCTGACTGTCAATCAGGCTCGGCGCAGTCACGGGCGCAGTTGGCGTCAGAATGATATCAACCTCGCTAAAAACTCGATTAACGGTTCGATTCCAACGAGCCTTGTGACACAGTGCCTCGGCATAATCACAGCCCGATACGTCCCGCCCTAACAGGAGGCGATCACGGACGTCTTGACCAAAACGCTCGGGCTCCCCTTCCACGCGATCCCGGTGATACTGGTAAGCGTCTGCCCAAACCATTGGCATCACTTCCGCATGAACCGTTTCAGCCCCCTCGAGCCGAACTGGCTTCAGTTTTGCACCGGCTTTTTCAAGCAATCTAGCTCCCGACTCAACGGCCTCTCCTACACCAGGGCCCAGGTCATCAAAGAAATAGGCTTCCGGTAATCCCAGTGTTAGATCTGCCACGCCATCCCCGAGTCTCGCCAGATAGTTATCCCAAGTATGGCAAACCGAGTTGACGTCACTGTCGTCATAGAACGCCATTACCGCAAACAGGCGAGCCACAATGTCGACGGACAAACCGAGTGGTCCGACCGTATCAATCGCGGGACAAATCTGTGTCTTGCTGCCACTCATGGGGATCGACCCCAATGAAGGTCGCAGACCGGTGACTCCGTTGAGCGCGGCAGGCGTTCTTACCGAACCACCCGTATCAGACCCGACTGCGCCCACACACATACGCGCGGCCACGGCCGCCCCCGCGCCGCCGCTAGAGCCGCTCGGGATGTGGTCTGTATTCCACGGGTTCCGAGTCGGCCCAAAATGCGGATTCTGCGTGGTTGAACCGAACGCGAACTCATGCAGGTTGGTTTTACCAACAATCACAGCGCCTGCGGCGCGCAATGCGCGCACAATTGATGCATCTTCGTTAGGAACGTAATTCTTAAAAAACTGTGACCCGTTGGTACATGGCACACCCGTCACATCGACACAGTCCTTCACCGACACCGGCATACCCGCTAAAAGCCCTTGGACATCACCCCTCTTGATTCGGGACTCAACAACGCTTGCCTGCTGGCGAGCACTGTCTGCCATGACCGTAATATAGGCATTAATTTCTCCGTCAAATCGATCGATGTGGTCAAGACATGATTCGGTGACTTCGGGCGAAAAATAAGCACTCGTCATGACACAGGTTCCTCCAGAGTTGGTTAAGACCAAACAGTATCCATCCTTTGCACCAGCGTACAACCCCACGACTACCAGGGTGACACTGGGGCCATTTCCGCATACCCTTGGCCGCGGTGCGACACTCCCAGCGGTATCCGTCATGACTGGATCAAAGAAGCGACACCTCACTCTAATCATCCAAGGAATGTGCCCATGAAGCAACAAAATCTGAGACGCCTTTTTCGCAAAGAAGGCCTTAAGGTGGGCCACGCACTGTTCGAATTCAATACACCCGGTATCGGACAGATCCTGAATGTCTCCGGTGTCGATTTTGTCTTCCTCGACATGGAACACTCGGGTTTTGGCATGATGGAAACAAAACAGTTAATTGCCTATCTGCGCGCCGGCGACTTACCGGTCCTGGTTAGGCCACCGTCGAAGTCATACCACCACATCGCCCGCGTCCTCGATGTGGGTGCCGACGGGGTCATGCTGCCGATGGTGGCGAATGCCGCTGAAGCGCGCCAAGCCCTCTCGCATTTGCGCTATCCCCCGCAGGGACATCGAGGCGTCGCCATTGGCATCGCGCACGACGGATACGCGCCTGCAGCCCCATCGCAAACACTGGCAGCAGCCAATCGACGGATCGCAATGGCAGCCCTGATTGAAACTGCCGAAGGTGTTGATGACATTGATAATATTGCAGCGACTCCGGGGGTCGATTGTCTGTGGCTAGGACATTTTGATTTGAGTGCGTCGCTTGGCGTCCCTGGGCAATTCGAACATCCCGATTTTGTCGCCGCCGAACGCAAGATCCGACAAGCCGCCACTCGTCACTCAAAGGCACTCGGTTTCCTGGTCACCGACGCAGATCAAGGCGCCAAATCCTATGCGCGTGGTTATGATGTCATTTGCTACCAGCTCGATGTCGGTGCTTATCGGGATGCAATGACCCTCGGTATTACTCAATTACGTCTCGCCTGCGCCAAACGAAAACCTCGATCAAAGGATTCCAAGTCATGAGCAAGTTTCGAGTCGCTCTGTCCGGACATTTTCGAGACAGTAAGGGCGTCCCTGCCCTGCCAGATTTTGATCTTGGACCTCTCGAGGCAGACTCAGATATCGAATACTTTTTTGTCGATGGCGATCCAGACACCAACTCCATGACGGCAGCGTCGCTCGAAAACGTCGACGCCCTCATTCTTCTGGATGAGCTGTTTTCTCGGGACAGCATCCCATCAGACGGGCGCCTTAGCATTGTGGCCCGGTTTGGCGTGGGCTTTGATAGCGTCGACGTCACCGCATGTACCGCGAACGGGATTGCGGTCGGCATTACTCCAGATGGTGTCCGCCGCCCGGTCGCCGTTTCAGTGCTAACGTTTATTCTTGCCCTCTCAGGGCGCCTACTCGAGAAAGATGCTTTGGTGCGTGGTTACCATGATTTTTCAATTCGTGGGCCCTACATGGGTCAGGGTTTGGTCGGGAAGACGCTGGCTTCGGTCGGACTTGGCAATATCGGTGCAGAAATATTCCGGCTATGCCAACCGCTCGACATGCACTTTATTGCGCACGACCCGTGGGCAGACTCGGCGGTTGCCGCAGATCTGGGCGTTGAGTTGGTCGATCTTGATGCCGTTTTTCAACAAGGCGATTTTGTGACTTTGAACACGCCTTATTCTCCGGAAACTCACCATATGGTCAATAGCGAACGACTCGCTCTGATGAAGCCATCGGCCTACCTGATTAATACGTCACGTGGCGGTGTCGTTGATCAGACGGCGCTGGTGAAGAGCCTTAAGCGTGGTGCCATTGCCGGAGCCGGACTTGATGTGTTTGACCCTGAGCCCCCGCAACAAAACGAACCCTTACTCGAACTCGATAACGTGATTCTCGCGCCACATGCTCTTTGCTTTACGGAACAGTGCGTGGCTGGGATCGGCGCTAATGACATCAGGATTATTCTGTCGATCAAACAGGGAGAAGTTCCCGATGGATTGGTTGACCCGGGCGTCTCCGAAAGCTTGATCTTCAGAGATAAACTCGAGATCTATCGGGAATTGTTTTCCTAAGTTTTAGTTCGTGGTTAGCTCACTAACGAGAACCGTTCATGCGCCAACTACTCAACGTAACGCACCTTATTCGAGCTAAGATACTCATCAACCCACGGCATGTGAGTCAGCCCCCCTTTAACTTTAGCCTCAAGGGCTGCTTCCATCTTACGAAGTTCAACCAACGAATTGATCACGGCACCTACCTGATCCCGCGCAATCACCACAACACCATCGCGATCACCCACGAGCAAATCTCCCGGGTTAATCACCGAATCACCCAATGCGATGGGCAACCCGATCGAACCGGGGCCCCGAGAATAAGGCGAATTGGGCGACACGCCCGCGCAGAAGACAGGAATACCCGCATCGAGAATACCTTCAACATCACGAACGAGCCCGTCAGTCACTACAGCAGCGAGACCTTTATTCTTGGCCATTACCGCAACATTGTCCCCAATGATTGCAGCCCCATCATAGCCGGCCGTAGCAATAACCAGCACATCGCCCGGAGATGCCAACGCAATGGCCGGTTGAACCGGCAGCATATCTCTTGGCGCCGCCTGAGCCGTAATCACGACTCCCGTAAAGCTCATCTCGATAGTTAGCGGTTTGATCTGGTACCCCAGCGCCCCGGTGCCGTTCTGCGCATCCACAATAAAGCCTGTCGGCACTCCACGAAGCGCGTCGACCTGCGATAGTTGGGGGCGAGGGAAATCCTTTCGGACACTCAGAAGGACGGGGTCTCCAATCATAATGACATTCCTAACGGTAAAATGGCGATTGAGCATGGTTTTGTTGCACCACGCGCGAAAAAATAGTCTATTACACAATCGTCACCGACACCTAAAAAAAACAACGCCCACATAATGGGCATTATCTATTTCCCAAGGACACCTATTCCGTGAATATCGACCACCGAGAACTAACAGCCGTTGCTACCCGTATTTTCACCGCCATCGGGTGTGCACAGGCCGAAGCCGATATTGTCTCGAAGTTGCTTGTAACGGCCAATCTGGTTGGCCATGACTCTCATGGAGTCGCCCGAATACCCCGCTACGTCGAATACTGCCGCAACGGCGAGGTCGTACCCAATCAAACGGCAACAGCGACCTTCGAGAACGCGCAGATTGCCATATACGATGGTAACAAAGGCTTCGGACAGTCAATCGGAGTTCAAATCATGGCCGCTGGCATCGAGAAAGCGCGCAATAACGGTATCGCAATGATTGGCCTGGGTAACGTGGGTCACCTAGGGCGCATTGGCGATTGGACCGAGATGGCCATTGAAGCAGGCCAGGTTTCAATGCATTTCGTTAACACCTCCGGCGCCGGCATGACCGTGGCACCCTTTGGTGGTGTCGAGAGTCGTTATGCAACCAACCCTATCTCTATCGGAATGCCCAATCCTTCCGGCGAACCCCTGGTATTCGACGCGGCGACCTCCATGCTGGCGGAAGGAAAAATTATGGTCGCCCGCAACAAAGGGGTTGATCTTCCGGAGGGCGCCCTGACTGGTAGCGACGGCTCACCCACCAATGACCCCAATGCCCTCTATGAAAAGCCCAGCGCAGTAATGAATTCCATGGGCGCGCACAAAGGCTCGGGATTAGCCATCATGGCCGACCTGTTGGCCGGCAGCCTGGGTGGCGGCGGCTGTGCCCAACCCGGTGTTACCGGTTTAGCTAACGGAATGCTGTCCATCCTGATCGATCCTAATGTGTTTACGGACGCCAGCTTTGTTCAAACGGAAACGACCCGATTTACGGACTGGGTCCGATCAGCGCGTCCAGCTGACCCGGCAAAGCCGGTGCTACTACCCGGCGATCCCGAGCGCAACACACGAATGGAGAGAGAGAAAAATGGAATACCGCTAGATGAGACAACCTGGCGTTTAATTCAAGAAACCGCAGCCAGTCTCAATGTCAACGCCTAAGGGCAATCATGCCGGCGCCTAAGTTCCGCAACAGAACAATCCAGCAAAAGGACATCCCTGTGAACCAAGCCAACACAAACGCCATACGATTAAGCAGTAACGACAATGTGGTCGTTGCCCGCACCGAACTCATCCCCGGAGAATCTGTCGACGGTGCCAACGTCATTGCCAATGGACATATTGGGGCCGGTCACAAAGTTGCCACCGAAAATATTACCAAAGGAGACTTGATCAAGAAATATGATCAGGTCATCGGCGTCGCCTCCAGTAATATAGCGGCCGGCGAACACGTTCATACGCATAACTGTGCAATCAATACTTTCGAACGTGATTACCGTTTTTCTGAAGCGGTCAAGTCAACCAACTTTTTGCCTATCCACGAACGCGCAACTTTCGAGGGCTTTGTGCGCGATGATGGACGCGTGGCGACGCGCAATTACATCGGAGTATTGACCAGCGTCAACTGCTCCGCCACGGTTGCCAGGCACATCGCGGCACAATTTACCGACGAAATACTGGCTGAATTTCCCCATGTCGATGGTGTCATCGCTTTAACACACGACTACGGCTGCGGGGGCTGCGCGGGGATGGGGTTAAATTACATTCAACGCACTATTTCCGGCTATGCCAAGCATCCCAATTTTCATTCCGTCCTGATTCTTGGATTAGGCTGTGAGGCCAACCAAATTGGGGCGATGATGAATGCGGAAAAACTGAATCCCAGCGATAAGCTGCACGCATTTACTATTCAGGACAGCGGTGGCAGCGCAGCTACTGTCGACCGCGGCATGGGTTACATCCGCGACCTGTTGCCCGATGCCAATCGTGCGCGGCGAGAAACGCGTCCTGCGAGCGATCTGATCCTGGCATTGGAGTGTGGTGGCTCTGACGGTTACTCTGGAATTTCAGCCAACCCTGCGCTTGGCTCAGCGGCCGACCTGCTGGTAACACACGGAGGCACTGCGTGCCTTGGAGAAACGCCAGAGGTCTATGGTGCAGAGCATCTCCTCACCCGGCGCGCGATCACCAAAGAGGTCGGCCAAAAACTGGTGGATAGAATCAAGTGGTGGGAAGACTACACCCGCAATAATGGTGCTGAGATGAATAACAACCCCTCTCCGGGCAACAAAGCCGGCGGCCTCACCACCATTCTCGAAAAATCCCTGGGCGCCGTTGCGAAAGGGGGCACGACAGACTTAGTCGATGTCTATCACTACGCCGAACCCATCACCCAAAAAGGATTTGTCTTTATGGACACCCCGGGCTACGACCCCGCGTCGATCACTGGCATGGTAGCCGGCGGCGCCAACATCACCTGCTTCACTACCGGTCGTGGCTCAGTCTACGGGGGGAAACCTGTACCCAGCCTGAAACTGGCAACCAACACTGCCATGTATGACCGGATGGAACCCGACATGGACATCAATTGTGGACGGATTATTGATGGTGACGCTACGGTCGACTCGGTGGGCGAGGAAATCTTTGCCGCCATTCTCGAATGCGCGTCTGGCAAACAGTCAAAATCAGAAGCGTTCGGCATGGGGGAGGATGAGTTTGTCCCCTGGACGGTCGGTGCCATTCTTTAACTGAGACTCACCACCAAACCGCCAGTCGGAATGAAAGGTTTAAGTCATATGCTTACACAAGAACAAGTAGCCCAGTATCATCGCAACGGCTACGTCGTACCAGACTTTCGCCTACCGGCGGAAACGCTCGACGCAATACGGACAGATCACACTCGGTTGGTCAATAACCACCCTGAGTTTCTCAACTACTGTCCTACCGTGCTGGCTTATGATCTCGCTTTCCTCAATTACGTACGCATTCCGACAGTGCTTGATATGGTGGAGCAGCTGATTGGGGAAAACTTCGCACTATGGAACTCGAGTTTCTTTGCCAAGCCCGCACACGATGGACAAGCCACCCCGTGGCACCAGGACGGGGAGTATTGGCCGCTCCGTCCTCTCGCTACCTGCACGGTGTGGATCGCCGTCGACGCCGCAACGCCCGATAACGGTTGTTTGCGTTTGATCCCTGGATCACATAAGGCCAAAACATTGTGGCAACACCGTACCAACAGCGCTCCTGATCTAACCCTGAATCAAGAATTACTGCCGAGCGAATTCGCAGAAGAAACCGCAGTTGACCTTGTGTTGGAAAGCGGGCAAATGTCGCTACACGATATTTATATGGTGCACGGTTCGGAGGCGAACCATTCTCCCCAATCACGCCGCGGTATGACCTTGCGTTACTTCCCAACCACTTCCGTTTTTGATCGCGTGCTCGCGACTGAACGCGCGCTAGCTGGCAATTTTCTGGACCACAAAGATCGCACCTTGTTCTTGATGCGTGGCGTAGATCGTTCGGGAGCAAACGACTTCCGTCTGCGCTGGTAGAGAGCCCGCTACCCATCCATATTTTTACAGGCCACTCAACCCATGACCACGACCGAACTTGCTGGCGTTATCGTACCCACCACCACCCCTTTTGACACACACGGTGATATTATTTTTTCGGCCATTGCTGAACAAATAGATTGGCTCGTTGAATGCGGCGCCCACGGCATTGCGGTGGGTGGTAGTACGGGGGAAGGGCACTCACTGGCGAGCGATGAATACGCACAATTAATAGACACTGCAGTTTCATCTGCCAGGGGAAGATTTCCTGTTATCGCTGGAATCATCACTGATTCCACTCGCGAGTCAGTCCGCCGTGGCCAACTCGTACGGGACATGGGAATCGCAGCCCTGCAGGTCACCCCGGTACATTACCTGTTTAAACCCGATGATGATGCGACGGTCGAACATTTCCGAATTCTGACCGAAGAGACAGGAATGCCCGTGATCATCTACAACGTGGTGCCCTGGAGTTATCTCAGTCCTGACTTGTTGTGCCGCGTCATGAATGAAGTGCCCGGTGTCATTGGGGTTAAGCAAAGCGCTGGTGACGTCAAACTGTTTGCCGATTTGATGATAAAAATCAAACCGGGCCAACTGGTCTTTAGTGCCTGCGACGCACTACTTTATCCGTGTTATTCCCTCGGGGCACATGGGTCTATCGCGGCCATACTGACTGCCGCACCCAAAGCCAGCGTTGACCTTTGGAATGCAGTCCGAAGAGGCGACCATGAAGAGGCGCTTGATCTTCATCAACGTCTACTGGTGCTATGGAATGCCATGTTAGGAGATGATTTGCCTGCAGCAACCAAAATTTCCCAAGCAGCACAGGGAATTGCATCCGGTGAGCCGCGCATGCCGATGAAATTTCCATCGGCCGAACGACAAAGCAACATTCGTTCCGCATTAACAGGACTAGGTCTTGCTTTGGCTCAATAACACAACAGCTGATTAATACATGGATATCTAACATGGATTTTGATTTTTCGAAAAAGGTAGTCGATCTACAGGAACGACTCAATGCGTTTATGACGCAAGAGATTTATCCGAACGAGCGAACCTTTGAACAGCAATTAGAATCATCCGCTGATCGGTGGACCTTGCCACCGATAATGGAAGCGCTGAAAGTGAAAGCACGCGCTGCTAACCTATGGAATCTTTTCCTGCCAAAAGCACATCATGCGCAAGGACTAACCAACCTTGAATACGCACCGCTGTGCGAAATCATGGGGCGCTCACCTATCGCGCCGGAGGTTTTTAACTGTAGCGCACCCGACACTGGCAACATGGAAGTGCTCCTGCGCTATGGTACTGAACGGCATCAAGAGCAATGGCTGGCACCACTTCTCGCCGGCGAAATCCGCTCAGGTTTTGGCATGACCGAACCGGCGGTCGCCTCCTCAGATGCCACCAATATCGAAGGCTCAATCAAGCGTGAGGGCAACCAATATGTGATCAACGCCCGCAAGTGGTGGACCTCTGGCGCTGGGGATCCCCGCTGCAAGATACTTATTTTTATGGGGAAAACAGACCCAACAGCCGATCGGCATCAGCAACAATCAATGGTCCTTGTTCCGATGAATACCCCAGGCATTACTGTCCTCCGCCCGATGTCGGTCTTTGGCTACGACGATGCACCCCACGGCCATATGGACGTCGAATTCAAGGACGTCCGTGTGCCAATAGAGAATCTACTTCTAGGTGAGGGTCGTGGTTTTGAAATCGCGCAGGGGCGTCTAGGGCCTGGCCGTATCCATCACTGCATGCGACTGATTGGAGTGGCTGAGCGAGCGCTTGAGGCAATGGCCAATCGATCGACCGAGCGCGTCGCCTTTGGGCAACCGCTCGCTGAACAAGGCGTCGTGATGGAGGCGATCGCAGACTCCCGGATCGAAATCGAGCAGGCGCGTCTACTGGTGTTAAAAACTGCACACCTGATCGATACGGTTGGCGCGCGCGCTGCGCGCTCGGAAATCTCCATGATTAAAGTCGCCGTCCCCAACATGGCA
>CAJQRU010000114.1 GCA_905612355.1 uncultured Gammaproteobacteria bacterium | reverse complement strand
ATGCAGAAGATCAAACTCTGGCACGTAGCCTTGGTAATCCGACTTCGCCGAAGTAGCGACACCGCCCCGCAACTGCAAATTCCACATCGATGCTGACCCTTCTGCCTGGCAACCCTCCTCCAGTACCTGATGTAGGCAACCCAGCACTGTATCGGGCAAAAGGTGGCCAATGATATGGCGTGCCGAAACCGCAAATGGACGCTGGACATTCAAAATGCAGCCTTCTGGCGCATGAAAGGTGATGGGGAGCAGCGACCCATAATTGTTAGGAATATCGGGCGCGACAGCACACTTCACACCAAAACAGGTATAGGCCTTGGTGTAATTAAGGACCACATTAATACCGTATCGACTCGCAGGGGAAGTGCCCGTGTAATCAACGTGAATATTGTCATCGCTTACCGTTAATTCGGCAGTCAACGTCACTGGCTTATCGTAACCATCCATGGTTAACACATTTCTGAAACTTCCCTTTTTTAGCTTAGCAATACGTTCGATGGTGGCCAGGCGAGAATTCTCGATGATAAATTCTCCCAGATCGGACAGATCGTCTTGACCAAACTCTTCCATCATCGCAACCAACCGCTCACTTCCAATATCATTGGCGCCGGCAAATGCATAGATGTCACCGACTACCTGGCCGGGTTCTCGAACGTTTGTCTCAAGGATCGAAATCAGCGTTTCATTCACCTCTCCTCGCCTGAACAGATGCATGATGGGAATATTGACACCCTCCTCAAACACCTGACTGGCGTCAGGGCCAAAACCTCGACCACCAATATCCACCACGTGGCAGGTATTGGCAAACAGCGCAACAACGCGACCTTTGTGATAGGTGGGCGTCACGACGGTCACATCATGCAAGTGACCAGATGTCTGCCACGGATCATTAGTGATAAAAACATCGCCAGGCTCCATGACATCGATAGGGTAACGGGCCAGGAAATGAACGATCGCTTCCGCCATTGCGTTGATATGACCCGGTGTCCCAGTGACTGCCTGAGCCAACATCCGGCCCTGCGTGTCGAACACAGATGCCGCCAAGTCTCCGGCTTCTCGAACGCTAGTTGAGAAAGAAGTCCGGACCAGTGTCTGGGCCTGTTCTTCGACAACCGAGATCAGCCGATTCCACATGATTTGATTTCGAATTGCAGGAATACCACCCGATGCACTCATCAATCACTCCTTACAGGTTCAGGTTTTTCGCTCAAGGATAATATAGCCAGCGGTGTGAATAACCGCGGAATACTGGGCTGAAACGACAGTAGCGGTATCCTGTTCTACGATGACAGCAGGGCCCGATATAGTCGCGCCTGCCTCGAGGCTAGAACGGTCATAACACGGCGCTTCATCAAACTGGCCACTCTCCGCATCGATCAACTGGCGCTGCCCCACCGGCGCCGGTACATAACTGTTAGGTTGTGAGGCGATTGGTGCTGGCGGATCTCGGAGTGTACTCATCAGTAATGTCCAAGTAAGAATTTCTACTTCTACTCCAGGGATAATCCGCTCGTACAGACGGTGATATTTCTGCTCAAACGCCGTGCGTAGGGTTTCACCAGCCGATTCATCCAAAGGGGTTTGTTCCACGATGACCGGGATTTCAACCCCGACCTCGTGCCCTTGCCCCAAATAGCGCATAAATGCCGTCTGTGTCTGCGCAAGCGGTTGCCCAGGCGCGCCTGCCTCAACTACTGCAGCCGCCTCCTCGCGCATCCCCTCAAGTAGTCGATTAGTCTCATCAACGTTCAGGCTCGACAACTGTTGGTAGTGACTTCGAATCACCTCATAAGCCACCGGCGCACGCAGAAAACCAAGAGCCGACCCAACACCGGCACCGGGCGGAATCACCACTCGATCCACTCTGAGTTTCTCAGCCAATCGACTGACATGAATCGGCGCTGCGCCGCCGAACGCGACCAGTGTACGGCCATCAACATTCTTCCCGCTTTCGATGGCATGAACCCGTGCAGCATTCGCCATATTCTCATCGACAATCTCCGACACCCCAAGCGCTGCATGTTCCACGGAGAAACCCAACGAATCCCCGACCGATCGCATCAAGGCATCAGCAGCTGATGCGGAGTCCAATCGCATACTGCCCCCAGCAAAGTTATTCGGATCAATCCGACCTAATGTCACATCGGCATCTGTGACTGTCGGCAATGTCCCGCCCAGTCCATAACAAACAGGTCCAGGATTAGAGCCAGCGCTCTCCGGCCCGACATTAATTCTTCGCATCGAATCAACCCCTGCAATCGATCCTCCCCCAGCTCCAATCTCAACCATCTCGATCACCGGAATACGAAGGGGAATGCCGCTCCCCTTCAGAAATCGATACTCCCTCGCCACCTCGAAGGTCCGAGCCGTCTGAGGCTGACCTTCGTCAATCAGGCAGACCTTAGCGGTCGTACCGCCCATGTCGTAAGACAGTACGCTGTCAAGACCGAGTTCAGTCGCAATGTGACTGCTAAAAATTGCGCCCCCAGCCGGCCCAGACTCCACCAGGCGCACAGGAAATCGGACCGCCGTATCTAACGTCGTGATGCCCCCGCCCGACAACATCAAAAACAGCGGACACGTTAAACCCACATTGCGTAGGAGATCGTTTAATGCACGCAGGTGTCGACTCATTAACGGCTGCACGTAAGCATTTGCACATGCGGTGGAGATCCGCTCAAACTCCCGCATTTCCGGTGACACTTCAGACGAGAGAGTCACCTCCATATTCGGGGCTTCTTCCAGAAGTATCTCCCGCACCCGCTCTTCATGTAACGAATTACGATAACTATGAAGAAATCCAACGGCGATACTCCGCACGCCAGCATCCACCAAAGTCGGCACACACAAACGCACTTGCCGCTCATCAAGCGGCAATAAAACGTCGCCGGTGGCAGTGATCCGCTCCGTGATTCCGTAGCGCATCGCCCGAGGAACAAGCGGCGTCGGCAACTCTATATTGACGTCATACTGATCAAAACGATTCTCGTTTCGCATCTCGATGCTGTCCCGAAAACCCTGCGTAGTCAACAGCGCTACCGGCGATCCTGCACGCTCAATTAAGAGGTTAGTGGCAAGCGTCGTCCCGTAAATCACACTTTCAACCTCTGCGGCGTTTATCTGTGATTGCTTCAATACATCTAGAACACCCGAGATAACACCCTCTTCAGGCTTCGGCTTTGTGGTTAAGGTCTTGGCTGTGTACTGATTCGTCTGGATCTCTAGCGCCACATCGGTAAATGTTCCCCCGATATCGACCGCTATCCTACAACGAGACTTTGTGGCTATGGTCATACTCCTACCCGACCTTCGGTCACTAATTCTTCAAGCACATCACACGCTGTGACAATATCTTGGCGCTCAATATCTACGTGAGTCACGGCCCGCATGCGGCGATGATCGGATGCACCAATACGTACGCCACGCCCGACCATGGCCTCTGACAACGCTTTTGCCGATTGTCCGGTATTACCCACATCGAAAAAAACAAGATTGCTCTCCACTGTTTCATTGATCAATGAAATGCCATCTATCGATCTCAAGCGATCGGCCATAAAGCGCGCGTTGTCATGGTCCTCAGCCAGGCGATCAATATGGTGAGTCAAAGCCCAACTGCCGGCAGCAGCAAGAATGCCCGCCTGACGCATAGCACCACCAAAACGATGCTTCCAACGCCACGCCTTCTCAATAAATTCCGCGTCACCCGCTAACACACCTCCGACAGGACAACCCAGCCCTTTGCTAAGATCGAGCCACGCCGTATCCACCAGTGAGGTATAGACTTTTGCTGCAATCCCGGATGCCACCACCGCGTTCATTAACCTGGCGCCATCCATATGCAAACTAATTTTCCTATCTCGAGCCACATTAGATACTTCTTGCAGTGTTGAAAGCGGCCAGATCGAACCGCCTCCACGATTTGACGTTTGTTCGACCACCACTAGCCTGGTGGGACATTCGTGAAATGAACCGGTGCGAATCGCCTTTTCCAATTGCTCCGCAGTGAAGATGCCATTCTCACCCCGCAGTGGCCGCACCATTGCACCGGTAAAAACAGCAAGACCACCCGCTTCAGAGGTGATTACATGCGCTGTTTCATCGGCAATGATCTCATCACCCGCTTCACAGTGGACGGCCATTGCGATCTGGTTACACATCGTGCCCGACGGCAAGAAAATCGCAGCTTCTTTCCCGAGCAATTCGGCGATTTCCTCGCACAATCGATTGACACTGGGGTCGAGTCGCTGCTGCTCATCACCAACCTCGGCTTCCGCCATGGCTTGGCGCATTCCCACTGGTGGCTGAGATTGTGTGTCGCTGTATAAGTTAATCTGTTTATTTTTCAAACTATTAAAATCTCTCTTTTATGATCGACGCAAGCGCCGCACTAGACTGGACGTATCCCAACGCCCACCACCCATGGACTGAACTTCCGAATAAAACTGATCCACTAAGGCACTGACCGGCAATAAGGCGCCATTTCGATTAGCCTCTGCCAGGCAGAGTCCCAAATCCTTTCGCATCCAATCGACCGCAAAGCCGAACTCGAATTTGTCTTCGTGCATCGTCGCACCCCGGTTCTCCATCTGCCACGATTGCGCGGCGCCTTTTGAAATCACATCCAAGACCTGGTTGGCATCCAAGCCTGCTCGCTCTGCGAAATTAACTGCCTCTGATAACCCCTGGACCAGACCCGCAATCGCGATCTGGTTGACCATTTTAGTGAGTTGCCCATTACCCACGGGACCCATCAACTGGGCAGATCGGGCAAAGCTGTCGATCGCAACGCTGACACGGTCAAACGTGCTCTGGTCGCCACCGACCATGACCGTTAACATTCCGTTTTCCGCACCCGCCTGGCCGCCAGATACGGGGCCATCGAGAAATTCGAGCCCCCGAGAATTCGCCTCGTCATAAAGTTCGCGGGCGACCTCAGCAGAAGCCGTGGTGTGATCAATAAAAATCGCGCCCTTGGACATGCCGTGAAACGCCCCATCCTGTCCCATGGTAACGGCCCGGATATCATCATCATTGCCCACACAAGCGAAAACTGCCTGCGCGTCACGGGCCGCCCCAGCGGGCGTTGCCGCAGATGAGCCGCCGTGCTCGGTGACCCATTGGTCAGCCTTGGCCTGGGTGCGATTGAAAACTGTGACCTGATAACCCTTCGCAGCAAGATGTCCTGCCATCGGGTACCCCATTACCCCTAAGCCAATAAATGCGACCCGCTCAACAGCAACCTGATTCATCGTTCTAGTCCTCAGCAGTCATATAATCGGATCACATCTTGGCACAACATACGCACCTGGGGAGATGCCCTCCAAATGGTAAGAAAGAAACCCGACATCCTCGTCCGACGCGCTACCCTTGAGCACTCGGGAATCCTCTGCCAGTTTAACATGGCGATGGCAGAGGAGACGGAGGCCCGTTCCCTTGACCAAGCGACTGTAACCGCCGGCGTGGCACAGCTTTTCCTTAACTCGCAGCAAGGTTTTTACCTGGTTGCGGAAATCAGCAACGTGGCTTGTGGTTCGTTAATGATTACTTACGAATGGAGTGATTGGAGAAATGGCCTCTTCTGGTGGATTCAAAGTGTGTATGTCGAACCTACTGCCAGACGCAACGGCGTGTTTAGGGCTCTGTATCAAACTGTAAAGCAGA
>CAJQRU010000113.1 GCA_905612355.1 uncultured Gammaproteobacteria bacterium | reverse complement strand
AAAACAACTAACACCAATAAGTTCTTTCATTATGGTTCTCTGAGGCATTAAGGGGGATTACATACCCAAACTATATTCCACTCCAGAGACTCAGGGAATGGTGTGTGGGTGTGTGTGTGGGAGACACGTCTATAACCAACCCTGATACCCCTTCCTCAACACTTAAACAACTACGGGGCTATACGTACAAAGTAAGGTTTTTATTAGCCAGATTTAGCTTGACTACAAGATTCGTACGCCTTGACTAGTAAAGGTTTGAGTAACGCTGAAATGTAAACTGCTAAAACAGTAGTTTTTGAGTTAGGTAATTGATCAATTGAGTAATGTTTACAGTGAACATGTAAACCCTATTTTTCCCCTCCGCTGTGTGGGTACAACATCTATATAGACGTCCTTTATAAAGGGGGTGGGTACCCCTTTTAGCCGTGTGCTGAAAATGTGCTGAACTGGTGGTCGTCTCCTGTCCTCTCCTGTCCACTCAGATCCTAATCGCATTCCTCGAAAAGAGGATATGCTGGCATTGCCAGGTTATATCGACCTAGAGGTAAAATTATTTGCAATGATGCGAGAGAAAATACAATAATTTATGTTGTTCTTTAATTAAACACGGCTCAGTTCTCAATAAAATTCAGGGAGCGGGTCTCGCCGTGTTGCATGACAAAAAATCTATCTTGCGGGATACGAAACCTTTTCAGCACTTGCTTCAACCTAACAGGCGGCTCATCCATAGGCTCATCGGTGAGCTGGAAAGTGCCCCAATGTATTCCCACGGAGTAACGTGCCCGTATGTCCAGGTGTATATCGACTGCTTCTTCCGGATTAACGTGCGATGAACTCATGAACCAGCGAGGTTCGTAGGCCCCGATCGGAATGGCCGCTAGGTCAATAGGACCAAATCGTTTTCCGATATCGGCAAAATCTGGTGAGTAGCCGGTATCCCCGACGAACAGAAAGCTGAATGACGGGTGCTCCAGCACCCAACCGGCCCACAACACTTTATTTTGATCCCACAAGCTTCGGCCCGACCAGTGTTGAGTCGGTACAGCGTGTACTCTCCAGCCCTTGTAGTCTGCGTTCTCACCCCAGTCTAGTTCTACGACATTCGGTATACCAAGATTATCGAACCATTGTTTCTGCTTTAGTGGTACGAAAATACGCGGTGGCTGATCGGCCTGCCGGGTATATAACTCCTTAATAGTTCCCTCATCTAGGTGATCGTAGTGATTGTGGGAAATCACCACGAGATCAATCTGCGGAAGATCGGTCAGAGCAAGTCCAGGTGGTGTAAATCGACGCGGCCCAATAAACCTGAAAGGTGAGGCTCGCTCTGTAAAATGAGGGTCGGTTAGAATATTTAACCCGTCATACTGAATCAGTAGTGTTGCGTGACCTATCCAGGTTATTGTTGGATCAGATTTATTTTCGCGTAGGAACTGCGGGTCATTATTTTCTAGAGTAAAGCTAACAGGTCCAGGTCTCTCCCGATTCCACAACCATTTAAGCAGATCTGATCCCGGTTTGTTTATGGCTGGGCGGTGGTTGTTGCGAAAGGATCCATCTGGCAGATGATGCTTGGGTAACAGAGATTGCGTGTCACTTCGAGCCTCACGCGTTTGGGCACCAGTGCTGCTCACGCAGGTCAGTATGATTATAACTACCCATATTAGGTTCCTAGTACTCACCTTTCTGTTGCTGCTATCGCCTTGGTAATTAGTGCCTACTAATGTCCTACAACGATTCCATAGTATTTCTAGTGTGTAACTCTTTTATAGATGAAAAGTGCAGTCATTACAGCAAACACTATGGTTCCGCCAATAAGGTGGCCGGCTTGGGTGACTGTCATTGTTCCAAGTGTGATACACAGAACGGCAAAACACATAATGCATCCGTTGAGAACTGACTGCTGTGACTTTGTATCCTCTACTCTTCCTGCAAAAAAGATAATAGAGGCTATTGCGAAGAGTAGTGAACCGATGAGATGCCGAATTGTGACTGCTAAATCAAATGCGTCACCCTTAGCGTAAGGAAATTCATTTTCAGTGATACCTGCTGGGTCAATGTGCATCCTTAGACTAATCAACGTTAGCACAACCGCACAAATGGTTAATGTTCTTTTGTAAGACAATATATTTTTCATTGTCTGAATCTCCGTGGTAAAGAGTGTTCTGCTACATTCTACTAGGCCCAGTTAGGCCCACCATAACCTACATCTCTCATAGCAGCTTGTACCTCTCCGGTACGGTCACCCATACCAGCAAAGGTGTCTACGTTAGCTGCTGCGACCATGTCTCGTTCTTGAGCAGACATATCCCTATCATTAATCCTAGATTACTTAGAAACCCCTCCGCTGTGTGGGTACAACATCTATATAGGCGTCTACTTCAAAAGGGGTGGGTACCCTTTTTAGGCGTGTGCTGAAAATGCGCTGAACTGGTGTCCCTTCCTGTCCTCTCCTGTCCACTCAGGTCCTTTTGCGTGGAGTTGGTGCCTGAGTTTTATTGGGTTTTATGGACTTGTTCTGGTAGGTCACTGCCTTCACACGGCAGGGGGCACTGGTTCAATCCCAGTCGCGCACACCATACATCTCTAGTGTTTATGCGACTTTCTAAGGTTGCTAACGCTGGTTTCATTGATAACTCAATGGTCAGTGTGACCAGATTGTGACCGAATAGACTCCAACCTTCCGACTGCATCGTGAATATCTGCCTGATCACTGTGCATATACCGATCCGTCATGGTGATGCTGCTGTGACCCAGCAGGTCTCTGATGCTGAGTGCTTCTACCCCTGGCGTCTGTGCTAACCAAGACGCACAGGTGTGACGAAGGGTATGAAAACTGACCCCTTCAAGCCCAACCCTTTTACAGGCTGCCCTCATTGCCGTCTTCACATCCTTGATTCGATCTCCGACTTCGGAGTTTCTCAACCGCGTGATGTGAAAGAAAACCCAAGGGGTCGCCGGACAACACTCCGATCGGACTCCTGCTTTTCTAATCAACACAGACCGAGCAGAAGTATTGAGAGGAATACGGCGAGGCCTTGCAGGCTTCGTATGCTCAACCTCCAGAATGATTTCGTTGTTCGTCCAATCAATACGATTCCATTCCAACCGCAGCCACTCCGCTTTCCTAGTCCCTAATAACCATCACACAAAATAATTTCTCAATAAAAATAAGGCTAACAGGTAAATTGTATTTCTCCTATTTCTCCTATTTCTTAGATAATTATCTGAACCACTCAGAAAGTATTAGAGTTAGAAAACAAGCCCACTATATCCCCCGGAGGAACAAACTAATGAAGGGAAAAGTCGTTCTTGTGACCGGCGCGGCGTCAGGTATCGGAGCGGCCTGCGCGCGACGATTCGCAGAGCATGGCGCCACGGTGGTGCTTGCAGACCGGAATAACAGCGATGATCTGGCACGAGAGCTAGACGCACTGGCAATCAAAGTCGATGTCCGGGACGAAGTCTCGGTAGCACGTTTGTACTCGATAATTAACGAGCGCCACAGCCGACTGGACGTGTTAGCCCACCTTGCCGGTGTAGCGCAGCGGGGTCTGATTACTGCGTTTTCGGTAACCGACTGGGACACAGTGGTCGACACCAACCTCAAAGGAACATTCCTCTGCTGCCGTGGCGCTATACCGCTCTTGCGAAAATCGGGCGGCGGTGCGATCGTCACTATCGGCTCGGAGCTTGCGTATGTCGCAGAACAAAACATCAGCGTCTACTCTGCCACGAAGGCCGCAGTAGTGCATTTCACCCGCTGTCTCGCCAACGATCACGGCGCAGATGGTATTCGGGTCAACTGCGTGTGTCCGGGACCCGTTCAAACGCCAATGTTGGAGCGGGGTATTAAGGACTCACCAGACCCGGCACTGACGCGACGCCGCACCGAGCAAACCACCATCCTCGGTCGACTGGGTCAACCCACAGAAATCGCGAACGTCGTCTATTTTTTAGCGTCGGACGAAGCTTCCTTCATCACCGGATCTGCAATACTGGCCGACGGCGGTGTGACATCAAAGGCTACTTAGCACGATTTAGACACAAACTCGCTATATCAAAACATTAAACTCGTCACTTCTTACTTGTCGGACAAGGCCACAGCCCTCTTTACAAAACGGCAATCATTATCCAATTAAAATTCAGTCACACGTTGTTAATTTCTTACCCAGAAAACAGGAAAAGCCATGACCATCGATGACAAACTCCACGCCGCGTTGGACACCATTTTCTCCGCTGACGCAAAACTTTACCAAGAGCGAGGCTGGAATCAACGAAGTGGATTTGGGACTCACCCAGCTATTCTCAATATTGATCTTGCTAATGCTTGGACACGCGATGGCTTTCGATTTACATGCGAACACATGGATGACCGAATTATTCCAGGTGTTCAACGCCTATTGCAAAGCGCTCGGATTAAACAATTGCCGATCATCTACACTACAACCGCTTTCTGTAGCACGTTCGATATGGGTGCTTTTCCATTGAAAACACCGTTCGAAGACTTAATGATTGGTACGACAGCTACCGAAATTGATGAACGTATTGCCCCCATAGCCGGGATCGACACACTTATCGTTAAGAAACGACCCAGTGCGTTCGCGGGAACGCACCTCGCGGGAATACTCCGCGCGGCCGGCATTGACACTATCATTTGCACAGGGGTAACCATGGCAGGCTGTGTCCGACACACGGTGGAAGACGCACTTGGAGAAGGGTTTCGATCAGTTGTTGTTCGTGAATGTGTGGGAGATCGTGTGCCAGCCGCAGTGGAATGGAATCTTTTTGATATTGACATGAAATACTGTGACGTTGAATCGCTTGAAACGGTTCTAGAACACTTAGATAGCCTTGCTCCAAGAATCACTTCGTGACTTTACTTGGCAGTCGAAAAACGGTGTAACCCGTTTGTATTGGTACCAGCAAAGAAAGGAAAGCATCAGGTTATGAAACTACCGTCACGCTATTCTCTAGACACGGAACTAATTGCATCAGCAATATCGCGATGGGCCGAAATCGAAAGCCCGAGTTACGATTCCGCGGCTGTCAATCTCATGATGGATGCCGCATCGTCCTTTATGACTACGATGGGTGCACGCATTGAAAGAATCCTTGGCAGCGGCGATTTTGGTGATGTTGTGACAGCGCGATTTGGTGCTATTTCAACCCCGGGAATACTGGTGCTGGGGCATCTGGACACTGTTCATTTGGTTGGGACATTGCAGGGCGCTCTTCCAATCAGGATGGAAGGAGATCGATTATATGGACCAGGCGTGATGGACATGAAAGGCGGAATGTATATTGCAGCTCACGCGCTTGGGCACGTACTGGAAAAATATGGTCCCTTGTCTGTACCCATCACGTTTATGTTTATTCCTGATGAGGAAATCGGTAGCCCAACCACCCGTCAATTAATAGAGAATGAAGCGAAACAGAATCGCTGGGTGCTAGTTCCTGAACCCGCACACGATGGGAAAGTCGTCACCGGTCGGCATGCCTTTCTACGTTACACAATCACCGTCCGTGGAAAAGCACAACACGCCGGAGTTGCCCACGGGCTTGGCAAAAGCGCAATCAGCGGTATGGCACGACTGATTAGTGAAATCGAGGGTTTCTCTGATATTGCGCGCGAAGTGACTTATCGGGTCGGAGTTGTCAATGGAGGACATTTTGTCAACGTAGTGCCAACTGAATGCACCGCACAGGTTCTTTGCGTCGCGCCGTCAAACGCGGCCTTTAAAGAAATTTCGATGCGAATGCAATCGTTAGCCTGCAAAGATTCGGACATTACAGTCGAAGTTCACGCCGGTCCCGTACGACCGTTATTTAAACCGACTGCCGAAACACTCGCCTTATTAAGCATTGCGGAAAAGGTCGCCTCTGATATTGGCCTGAATCTGGAACACGGACAATTTGGAGGAGGAAGTGATGGTAATTTTACGGGATCAATGGGAATAGCGACTCTAGATGGGTTGGGTGTTCATGGCGATGGCTTACACACCAAATCGGAGCACTTGCACATGTCTTCCCTGGTGCCGCGAACAAAATTACTGGCTGGACTGTATAGAGCGTTATCTGATATCTCGCAAAGTCAGACTCCCGTCAATGATTTTATTTCCCAATAACTACCGATCGATCACAGGCGCTTGGGAAACTCGGATGTACGGATCCGCTTCTTCAAACACAACGCTTCAACACACTTTCATCACACATGACATAGCACAACATTTAGTAACCTATTTTTCGGCGGACAAAACTTACCGATTTATGCAATTTTGAGCTAATGGGACATTCCCCTAGGATTCTTCTAGTGAATCAGGGGTTTGCCCTTGTTCATGCACCAGAATGGCTTTTACGCATTTAACAGCAGAGGATTTGGTGGGGAGATTGGGTTAGTTGCTGCCAACACCCCACTAGTACCGTAAATTGCTTGGCATTATTACGGAATTATCTAGGTTTTGTTCTTGGTTTGTTCTTGGGGTTTTGCGGTTGATTGTTCTAATGTTTCGATTTTCTCGCGCAGTTGACGTAACTGTTTGTTCTGCTCCTCGTATTCTTCCCGGCTCACGAGGTTCATTTTTCCAATTACGGACTGGACTTGGGTTTCAACATATTTCTTCATGTCCTCAAAAAAACTGTCGGGCAACATGCTTTTAATCGCTTTAGCGGCTCGAACGGCTGTCATCAATTTACCAATCGCCATAATTTCTGACCTCCAGTCTAAATCTCGAAGGGCATTGTTTCAAAATCATGTTGTCTCCTAAACAAACAGTGACCGGTGCCTGTAACTGATTAATTATATTGGTGGGCCCGGAAGGACTTGAACCTTCGACCAATGGATTATGAGTCCAGTGGTCCAACGGTAGGGCCTATAAATGTCAATCACGTACGCACACCGATCCCACGCGAATGTGACTGATTGTGACATGAATGGATTGGAGTGGACAGATTCCGGTCACATTATGGTCACAGTGATCTAGTCGAAAAAGGAACCCCATATCGGCTGCTCCTTCGGTCCGAGATTTCAGTGGAACGATCCACTACCCCGTTGAAAGCATCGAGGGTCCCACACACATCAGCGCAGAGGATTTAGCGAAAAAATTGGGTTAAGCGCACAGGAGTGAGTCATTCCAGTGTGCTTGAGGTTTACTCAGCACCCTTTGTATTTCTTAGCAACACATTCACTGACAAGTTTCTTTGCCTTTGCGATTTCGTCAGGAATGTAGCTAGCAGCCTTATCGCGCCAATAGCCCGAATTTCCTTTCTTAACGAAAAAGATTAAGAAATTGCCATTGGAAGCAGCAATATCGCCCCACATATACGCATAAACATAATGCTCTAAGTATCCAAGATCCTCTAGAACACCATCTCCGTTGTAGTACAACTCAGCCAGCAGCATCTGGGCATCGGCATTCCCCTGTTCAGCAAGCGACTTCGATTGTTCGAACGCAAGGGTGTACCACTTCTCCCTAGTCTCTCTGTTCGCTGGAACACCCCGTCCGTATCCGTACATCACACTCAGATTGTACTGGGCATAGGGATTCCCCTGTTCAGCACCAAGGTTGTACCACTTCAGGGCAGTATTAAAGCTCTGTCGGACACCCCAATGTCCGAGCTCGTATATCTCACCCAGACGGTACTGGGCATTGGCATTCCCCTGTTCAGCAGCAAGGGTGTACCACTTCACCGCAGTCTTATCGTCTTGTGGAACACCTCGCCCTACGAAGTACTGATTACCCAACATGGTCTGGGCATCGGCATGCCCCTGTTCAGCAAGCGGTCTAAATTCACCTAGAGCAGTGGCGTAATCACCACTTTTGTACGCCGCAAGTCCCTTATCAAAATCAGTACCCCCACTACCTTTACTCGCTAAACGGTTTGTCACGTTCTCTTCTATAACGGCGAGCATCTCTTTTCCATTTGTAATGGCGCTAAGAATATTCCCATCCTTGTCATATTCTTTTCCTGTCCATTGGCTGTCATTCTTCCATTCGCCGACGTACTTGTTTCCACTCGCAAATGTATAGGTGCCTTCACCATGCATCTTGCCGTGCTTCCATGCACCTACATACTGAGTTCCTTTGGTTGATGTGAAGGTGCCTTGGCCATGCATGTTGCCGTCCTTGTATTCACCGACATAGGTTCCATTGTTGTATTCATGAGTTCCATGACCATCCTGTGGAGGTCCACAAGAGACTAAAAGAAGACAGAGAATGGCAGCGGAGATGATTTTTATCATTATGTGATTTAACCTAAAAGCCGTTTCATACCATCACTATATTCCACTCCAGAGACTTAGGAAATAGCGTACAAGCAAGACTCATTTCACTGCAAACACTCCACCAACACAGTGAATTTCTTTATTGAGAAGGTCTAAAGTTAGTTGAAGGGATTCTGACCACCCTCTGACCAGGTCGCGATGACATTGCCATCCTTGTCATAGTGAGTTCCTTCCCAAGGCTTGCCGTCCTTGAATTCACCGACGTACTTGCTTCTATCGGGAAACGTGACTTGACCACGCATCTCGCCGTTCTTCCATTCGCCAACGAACTTGCGTCCGTCGGCATGGGTCATAGTGCCTTGGCCACGCATGTTGCCGTTCTTAAACTGACCGACGTACTTGCTTCCATCTGGATCAGTAAAAGCGCCCTGGCCGTGGGGTGTTTTGTCAAGTAACTCCCCTATGTAAGTTCCTCCTCGGTAACGGATAGTCCCCGTAGTTGGGAGTCTTGCACTTAACAGCCAATTCACGCGCATCTCTACGGCAGATATATTCTCTTGGGCGCTTTTGATCATTTCTTCGTCAAAAAGCAATACCTCACCGCCTTGTGATGTCGGTTGCCTTAGTGCTATTTCCCCTATGAACGTCTCATAAAATCCCATCTGTTCTTCGAAAAAAATTCCTCTTGGAGATACCTCTTTTCTAAATCGAAACGTTTTCTCGATTTAAACTCACGTCCGTTGGCGAGAGAAATGAGAGCATCTTCCCAGAATAGTTTCATATACAGGGACATCCGCGTATAAATATTCGTCAATTCTTTTATGAGACCAGACCGACTCACAGTCGGCGATGCCTCATCTATTTGATCAATCAGTTGATGAAATAAAAGTCGGATGTCCTCGCGATCGGTATCGATCTCCCCCAACAGTACCTCGTTAAATATTCGTTTTGAGGCCTTCGCACGATCGTTGACGGATTTCTTGCCACCCTCTGACAAAATAGCAAATACATTACCGTCGTTGTCGTATTGCGTACCTTCCCACGGCTCGCCGTCCTTTAATTCACCGACGTACTTGCCTTCACCAGGCCATGTCCAAATACCTTGGCCATGCGGTTGGCCGTCTTTCCATTGACCGACGTACTTGTTTCCACTGGCCCAAGTGACGGTACCTTGGCCATGGGATTTGTCGTCCTTAAATTCACCGACGCACTTGGTTCCACTGGCAAATATGAGAGTGCCTTGGCCATGTTTCTTTCCGTCTTTGTATGCACCATACATACTTGGCGCCATCGGCAAAGGTATAAGTCCCTTGGCCATGAGGAACACCATTCTTTACTTCCCCGGTGTAACTGCCATCCCCATATTTAATAGTCTCCGCTCCAACCCCCACAGAAAACACCAGCAACAGAATTGGAAGAAGACGTTTCATACCGGCACTATATTCCTCTAGAAATACACAGGGAAGAAACTAACTTCCTAAAGTCCCCAAGCCGGACAATTAGTAAAAACGGCGGAAACAAGCCATTTTCTGGAGGCTAAAAAACGGGGTATTTAGGCCATTCCTGGCCCAATGGAGCATTCTCGTACGATCTTCTTAATGAATCAGGGGTTTGCCCTTGTTCATGCACCAGAATGACTTTAGCAGCACTTATGCAAAGTGAATGTGTTTGATTTGATTCCTAAATGAAACGTCTTCTTCCTGTGCTTGAGAGACAGTAGGAATCGTGGCAACGGCCCATAATAAAATGGCACGAAGATTTTTCGTATTCGCTATCCATTTCGTTAGAACTGTTCACACTTGAGACGCGTTTGTTGCGATCATTCAGACCTCAGTTTGTTAGCCCAAATTGGGGATCGATACCTACCGCTGTTCGAAGATGTCGTAGGTCGGAATAGGCATGAGCATTATTTATGGATTGTGGGATTGAACGTTAACTAATTCTGAAGCGTACTGGGCGGCTCAGTTTACGACCGACTCTGCAGCCCGATTGGAGATCTCGACTAGCCTACCTGCGGGCATATAGCCCGGAATCACGGTCCCGTCCTGAAGCACGATGGTCGGCGTACCGCGAATCCCAATCCGTTTGGCGGCTTCCATATGGCGACCAATCTGAGTTGGACAGTTCCTAGTTTCAATGGCGATCCCCATTTTTGCTTTTGTCATCGCTTGCTGCGCATTATCTGCACACCAGACAGAAACCAGGGTCTTAAACGATGGAGAGTTAACGCCAGCCCGCGGATACCCCAAATAGCGTACTTTTACTCCGCCAGCGATTGTCTGGCCAATTTCCCGGTGCAGTTTGACGCAATACCCACAACTCGTATCGGTAAAAACGGTAATTGTACTTTTCACATCGTGCGGGGAAAAAACTACCATGCCTGCTTCGTCCAGGTCTTCGATCACTCCGCGGGGGGTCACCGCTATTTGAATGTTATACAACCAAAACAGTCCCGCTATGGCTAGTGGGATTATGATTAATTTCTTAGTCATACCTTCTTAAAAGGTGCTCATGAACAGTTCAATTATACAATTGCGATTCAATAGGACACTGCACTTTGCCAGAACTAACGTAAGTGCTTGATTCTATGGTGGGCCGTGCAGGGGTCGAACCTGCGACCACCTGATTAAAAGTCAGATGCCCTTTCGCCTTGTTTACCGCATAGGTATGACGTTTCTTGACTAACCATCCTCCCATTGAAATTGGAGTTACGGGCAGTTACACCCTAGTAACGGCGCGGTATACCTACTTGCTATGGGAGGATAGAGGAACCACCTTAGTGACGTTACTGCGGTAGAACTTCTTAGTGGTTGCGGTGGATGCATGACCCAACCTTTCTGATGCAATCTCTAACTCATCTTGAGAGCCGACAAGGTCCCTGATTGAACGTTCAGCAAATCGTTTCTCTTTCGGCAACCTGGCTTGCCACCTTTGCCACTGAGATTCAAAACCTGTAGCGGTATTGTCCTCTTTCAACTGACATTCACCAGTTCTGGTCTTAAACAGATACTTGGACAAGGGTTTGCGTTCACGACATTCTTTAATGATCTCCCGCATCTCATCCGTAAGATCGAATCTAAGAATTTGCTCCGTTCTTTCTTCCGTCTTGGAAAGCATCACTTCAAGGTAATCATCCTTAATGTCATGCACAGTAAGAGCAAGCAAGTCAGTCAGACGTAATCCAGTAATCAACTTCATCTTGCAGTAAGACTGAAGCATGGGATTGGCAATCTTTATTGCCTCTCTGACTACCTCATCAGTTGGTATCCGCATCTTGGAACGCTTCTCAGGAAACATCTTGAAGGCTCCTGAGTGCATCGGATGAGAATCAATCGCCCCCCATTCAATAGCTTTCGTGAAAACGTGCTTTAAGACAGACATGTGACGGTTAGCCTGTTTCTCTCCAGATCCTTTCGTCACGTGTTCTTCAGATGATCCCGCAACTGGTATGCGTGTTGAGGTCTGAAGTCCACCACAGAGTTCTGGCCAATCAGACTCCGTAGTTTCTTGATGTACATCCTTTCATCTTTCTGAGTACGCTCCGATTTGGTTGGTGTCACCTCATAAACATAGCGATCAAGCAGGGGGCCAATGGTGGTAATCGCCCCACCCACTGTTTTGGAGGCCCAAAAGTAAACTTTTGAAATGGGCTTTATGCTTGTATAGCAGAGTCAGACAGAGTTAATAGGTAAACTTTTTCCTGATAAAACCTTATGCCGAAAGTTAAGTTTTTCTCCCGGCGATTTTCTTTTCAAACTCTAACTATAGAGGCTCAAGCACCTGTTCCAGAGAACTTAACAGGTTAAGGTTTTGTAACGGCCTGAAGTGGCTGTAGTTGCAGTCCAGTAAAGAATTAGGGTGTTGCTCGTACAGCGTTACTAGTCACTCCTTAGTCGTAGACATGAGTCGGCTGGCGCTGGTGCCAGTCATGCGCTTGTTCATAAGCCCAGGCGATGCGGAAAAGCATTGCTTCGTCGAAGGGCCGTCCCATCAATTGATAACCGATTGGCAAGCCAGCGCTCGAGAAGCCGCAGGGCGCGCTAATTGCCGGCTGACCGCCCAGATTGGCGGAGAAGGTATGGTGGATGTAAGAGATCATTGGCGTCTCGCCGATATCCATGTCTCTGCGTGGCTGGTGCAATTCGCTCAGCAACGCGGTGGGTAGCGGCATCGTCGGCGAGATCAGCGCGTCCAGTTGCTCGCGCTGGAACAAGTCCCGCATTGCCGAGCGATAGCGCTGGGCGGCACGCAAGCTAGTGACGTAATGCGTACCGGGCACCAGTTCACCCAGCTGCAGGGTGGCGCGGGTGGTGGGATCGTAGAGATCGCCCTTTTCCCGCAGCATCTGCCGATGGTAAGTGCTGGCTTCCACCATCATAATGGTGAAGAGCGTCTCGGGCGTCAACTCGAATTCGGGCAAGCTGACCTCGATAATCTCGGCGCCCATGTCCGCCAGCTCACTGATGACCGACTCGGTCGCGGCGCGGACATCATCGACCACGCCGGGATACAGCA